>JAUYHD010000026.1 GCA_030690215.1 bacterium
TGGCAAGACCCCCAAACTTAAGACACTTTTTCCAGTAGTTTTTGGTAGCGATTCACGAACAATTTCGGTGGCATCCTGAGCGCGGAGTGAATTCGCGTATTGTTGTACTCCCAGATTGTGCGATGGACTGCATAGACGAGCTCACCAAGCGTTTTGAATCGTTCGGTATCGCCAAGGTCCACCTTGAACTGCGAATAGAATGATTCTTGAAATCCATTCTGCCAGGGGCATCCGGGAGCGGAACGGGATATTTTCACGCCAAGCTCCATGAGTGTTCGCCTCACGACCACGGACGCATATTCGCTCCCATTATCCGAGTGAAAGATAGCCGGCCTCTGATGCGAAGAAATGCTTGCGAAGAGCGACTGAAGGATGAGCGGCACCGCATGATTCGTCGAGATGGACCAGCCCACGATTTCCCGTCCGAAGAGATCAATTACTGTCGAGAGATATAGGAACTTGCCTTTGTACGGCAGATAGGTGAAGTCGGTTGCCCAGATGTGATGCGGCCGTTCCGGCACGGTCGTTGCAAGGAGATTCTCGTAATGCACTCGTGGCGCACGGCTGATTTTCCTGTACTTTCTGCCCCTTCTGCGATATGCCCGCATGCCAAAGAGCTTCATCACCCGCTGAGTTCTTTTTTTGTTGATGTGCAGCGCAATCGCCACTCGCCGGAAGCCATACGAGGGATGTTCCGAGAGTACTGCGGCAATCTTTTCCTTGAGTGCCCAGTCCTTGGGCATTTGCTTTGATACGTAGTACAGACTTGCCCGTGAAACGCCGAGCTCGTATGCCAGAGAGCGTTTCGCGTACTTTTGATGCACGATCAATTCTTTTTTTGGGCGTGCGACATCTTGAGAGTGATCTCGCCCACAAGCGCAAGAAGTTCCTGGTTCTCGCGCTTCAGGCGGACAAGCTCGCCGATCGTTGGAGCGCTTTTCACGCCTTTGCCGAGCCAGCTGTATATGGTGGCGTCCGAGATGCCTGCGTCTTTTGCTGCAACCGAAACCGATATGCCTTCTTCCTTGATACGTTTCAAGATTTGTTCCCGTACTTCGGGAGCGATGCGATGTTTTTTCATGGTATAATGGGGATATTATGACACGTCGACCTTTGTGTCTAATATATGGGGGTCAGGCCACCTGTTTGAGAATTGATTGCTCTAAAAATATCTTTAAAATAAACTTTTTCATCCCTATTTTTAGAAAAGTTTATAATTTTTGCTTCATTGAAAATATTATCAGATAACTTCTTATAATCCGCTTTCATTTTTATTTTTTTATCGCCACTATCTAAATAACTAGGTTCCCAGTTTTTATATTGTTTCAAATCAAAAAGTTCTTTAATTTTATTATGATCTTTGGATAGGTCGTAATAAATATAATCTTTTTTATTCTCAGCTTTTATAATATCTCTATCTAGCT
>JAUYHD010000035.1 GCA_030690215.1 bacterium
ACAAAACTTTTTTTTGGTGTCCTGCTCTGAACGAGCAGGCGGCGGGGCTGGCCTCTATTTTTGCTCGGGCGCGGCGGAATTCCCCCCACACCCCCCTTCCGCCGCGCCCTCGCTTCCGGCGGCAGATTTTTTCGGCGGGCTACAAAAATTTAACTTCTTAATGCAGCAAATTTCTCTCTTAATTCCTTTTCGGTCGTTCCGCCCATAGAGAATAGTTCGCCGTTAATGATAACCCCGGGGCTCGACATAATGCCATATTTGCTGATGAGTTCCTGCCCTTGTGGCGTGGTCATATCTATTTCTTCCACCACAAGGTCGGGATACTCGGGCTGTATCTTTTTTAAGAGCTCTTTCGTCTGCGCGCAATGTACGCACCCCTCTTTTGTAACAAGGGTCATGTTAATTTTATTTTCCATAATTATTTTCTTTTTTACTTTTAATGCGCTTGGCTACGACTATCGCCAAGATGATAATGGCTAACGCTAAAATGGGGCCGAGGGTATTATCGGCTGTTACGGTAGTCGCCCCTTCTTCGTGGGCGTAAGCGACTTGGATTATTGAAAACTTTGCATTCATTGTATGACTTGATTTTGCGTTAACTTTCTGTGCTGGGCAAAAGCGTCCCAGATAATAACTGCTCCGACCATAAGCCCGATAAACACCCACGGCAAAATGGTAGCAGTGCCCCCCTGAATATTGAGCAACTCTTCAATTTTCTCGCTCTCCGCTATGCTCGGCAGGGTTTTGCTAACGATGTCGTTCCAGACAACGTGAAAGATTGAATTCTCCCAAAAAGCCATCTTGAAAGGCAGATATTGGAAAAGATACGCGCCGATACCGACCAGCCCCCATGCCATAAACCGTTCAACTTTTTCTTGCGAGCGGCTGACCCAATTCAAGGTATTGATGCCGAGAATGGCAAGAATGGTGAGAAAAATAAGAGGTGTGGCTCTTCCCAAGCCGTGTACCACTCCCAAGAGGACGCCGTCGCTTACTGTTCCTACGGTCGCAATGTATGTAAGTAGTACATAAAAAGCTGGGTTGGGACAGCCGACGCCGGCATTGCCCAAAAACAAACCCATAAAAAATGATTTTGAATAATCGCTACCTTTTTGAAGCGAGGTTGGCAATACTTTAGCCATAAACGGCAGGCGGAAAACGATAAGTTTTAATTCGGACAATCCAAAGACGAACGCCATCGCTCCGGCAATGCCGAACATCCAACGAATGAGCGCGTTCATGCCGATATAATTTCCGACCCAAGCAACAGCCGCGCCGTAAATAGAAAGCGTAATGGCAAGTCCCAATCCGAAAAGTATTGCCATAGTAAGGCCTTTGAGCGGCGACTGCTTCATGGCTAAAGGCACAATGACAAACACCAAAGGCAGGGTGCAGGGCAAAAAAATCATGGAAAGACCGGCCGCGTAGGCAAAAATGAGACCGGCTTGCGCTCCCGGCGTGGTAACCAACCAAAAAATACCTACGATGGTTATCGAGAGGAGAAGGAAAGAAAAAATGATTAAGCTGTTGCGGATTTTCGATGTCATGGTTTTGCTTACATGGTGATTAGTGATGATGTTCGCTATCACCGCCGCAGCCATCCGAAAGATTCCACACTTCGGTGATTTGTTCGCCAGTGAAGCCGTGATTTTTAATAAGGTATTTACCTAGTCCGCCGTAAACATACCACCGCCAGCACTTGCAACAGCAAGGCCCTTTTTCGCTTGAGTTAAGCATGGCGTAGTCATATGCTTTTTGTTCTTCCGGCGTGAGCTCAAGGTCGTAGTAAGACAATAATTCTTTAGCGAGTCCTGCTTCAATGTCATACGGATCGTCAGGGATTTTGTCGATATTCTGGCCGGGAACTGATTTGAATTTTTCCAATCCCTCTACTTGTTCGATGTAGCGATGAATACTCATTGGACTGCAACACGATCCTTGCAGGCGATTTGTATCTGGCATAGCAGTGATAGATTCCCTAAATGCACCAGAACAAGAAGAATTTCCGTTTTGAGATAGATAATCAAATTTAGCGGCTAGTGTCGTTTGAACTGTACCCGTTTCGTTACCAGTAGTATCGCTAGTCATGGGCTTGCTGGACTGGCTCGTGGTATAAAAATAGACACCCCCAATTATAGTTACTGAAGCGATAACGATAAATAAATTTCTATTCATAAAATTAAGGTCATTTTAGCACGAAGTACAAACTTTGTTTATTTTGCGAGCGGTTAAATAAATTGCAATGAGCATAAGTAAGGTTATAGCGACAACAAAATACCAGCGATAATTTAGAACAAAAATAACCCCGCCAAACCCTATACCGAAAACGGCAAACAGTGGCGCGAGACAAGAAGCGCAAAAGGCAGTTCCGGCAATCCCGGCAAAAATTGCGCCCAATCCTCCGCCAACTGCCGTGCTTGCGCCAGCAATCTCTTTTCTTTCGCGCATAACATATGTCTGCATGGCTATAAAAAGCGAGGAGAGAGACGATAAAAAAATAAGCACTACATAATCGCGGGCGGTGAAAATATCCAGTTGGGTTGTTAAGGTATTGCCAGCGACCGTCCAGACAGGAATAAAAACGAAAAGAGCAAAGAAAACGAAAAATAAGGCAAGAAAAATAGAGATGTAATTTTTATTTTTGAATGGTTCGCGGATACCGAGCCAAAATATATTTAACGGTTGTCTCATATTTTTAGATACAACAACTTATTTTTGAAATATCCTTGGTGAATGATAGCGCAACAATTTTTATTGCCTCCGATAATGTCGGGAACATCGGCAGAGAATTGACCACATCGTCAATTGTGTTTTTGTTTTTTACGAGCATCATCGCCTCGGCAATCAACTCTCCGGCGTTCGGCGCAAGAATATGCACGCCGAGAATTTGTTTTGTCTGGGGGTGAATTGCCATTTTTATCATTCCCTCGGTGCGGTGCATAATGATTGCCTTTGGCACATCCTCAAACGAAACCGTGCGGCAGGCACAAACACCCATTTGCTTCATCTGCTCGTCCTCGGTAAAACCGACACCGGCAAGCTGGGGATCGGTAAAAATGGTGTAGGGTACGGCGTTGTAATCAATCGAAAGTGTTGCACCCTTGAGCGCGTTTTCTGCCGCAAGCGTGCCCTCGCGTCCGGCGGTTGGTTCAAGCCGCAAGGGGCCGCTCGTAATATCGCCAACGGCAAAAACTTTCTGATTGGATGTTTGGAAATACTGATTAACGACAATCGCCTGTGATTTGTTCACTTCAACACCGACAACATCAAGCGCAAGGCCTTGCGTGTTCGGTGTTTTGCCTGCCGCCAAAAGTATCTCGTCCGCAGCTGTTTCTTCTTGCGCGCCGTTTATGGTATACGAGATAACTTTTTTGCCGTTCTCTTTGCGCGTGCTTTTTACCTCAACATTTGTTTTGATAGTAATCCCTTCTTTTGAAAGTATCTCGGCAAGGCGATCGGTGAGAGTTTTTTCAGAGTGCGGAAAAATTGAATCGCCGCGCTGTAAAATCGTAACCTTTGTGCCAAAACGGCTAAACATCTGGGCAAACTCCAAGCCAAGCGGGCCCGCGCCGATGACTACTAATTCTTTCGGTTGCTTTTCAAGGCGCAACGCTTCGATATGCGTAATAAATCCGACTTCACGGATATTTTCTATGGGCGGCACTGTTGCTGTTGATCCGGCGGCGATAATAAATTTTTCCGCACTCAATTTTTCGCCGTTCACCCCTACCTCGTTTTGAGAAATAAATTTTGCTTTTCCCTCGATTGCCGTTACATACTCTAAATTTTTCAAGACCTTTTCATATTTTTCCTGACGCAATTTTTCCACAAGCGAGAGTTCATCTTGCACGACTTTTTGAAAATCAAAATTTTTCACTTCAAGCTCAACACCGGGAATACCGTGATGTTTTGCGTGGTGCAGAATTTCGCCAGCGTAAAGAAGCGTCTTTGAGGGCACACACCCGACATTAACGCAAGTGCCGCCGAGCGGGAGTCCGGCGTTCACAAGCGCGGTTTTTGCTTTAAGTTCGTTAGCGCGGATAGCGGCCGCAAACGCGCCTGCGCCACCACCAATGATGATAAGGTTAAATGTTTGCATAAAGTTATTTTGTAAGCCGCTCCTTGAGCATATCGACAAGGGGCGTTTGTTTAAGTTTGTAATAGACCGTTCGGAATTCTCGGCGGTTTTCAACCATGCCCGCTTTTTGCAACTTTTTAAGCGTATGAGAAACAGCCGAAATGGAAACACCGATAATTTCTGAAATCTCGCCCACCGCGAGCTCTTTATGCCGACACAAGAGATAGCAAATCTTGAGCCGCGTCGGGTCGCCCACCATGTTAAATTCCTCGGCACAGCGGAGAATTGCCTTCCTATCATTCAATTCTTTTCTAATTTTTTGAATATCTTTCGTTTGCATATACATTCAAATGATAGCAAATCAAAATAAAAAACACAACAAGTATTTTATGCATTAGGGAGTTCCTTAACCTTTTCCGCGCCGGGAGGGGCAAGGAAAAGAACAAAGCCCGCCGAAAAAATCTGCCGCCGGAAGCGAGGGCGCGGCGGAAGGGGGGTGTGGGGGGAATTCCGCCGCGCCCGAGCAAAAATAGAGGCCAGCCCCGCCGCCTGCTCGTTCAGAGCAGGACACCAAAAAAAAGTTTTGT
>JAUYHD010000037.1 GCA_030690215.1 bacterium
AAGCCGCATCTACGTATTACGGATACTATGTATGATTAAAGAAACAACAGCCCATTGTCTATACTGTCGAGGATTGCTGGTAGATGCGGTAGTAATACGATTCGATTTAGCCAAACGGGGTTGACCCCGTTAGGCAAAATCGAAAGCCGCATCTACGTATTACGGATACTATGTATGATTAAAGAAACAACAGCCCATTGTCTATACTGTCGAGGATTGCTGGTAGATGCGGTAGTAATACGATTCGATTTAGCCAAACGGGGTTGACTTTTATTTAAAATAATGCTATAATGCACCCTATAGTTCGAGTTCGTTCAAAAAAATAAACAAAGGGGAGAAACCCTAGAATGTCTAAAAGCGAGAAAAAAAAAGAAAAAAGGAGAGCAAGGAGACAGGCAAAAAAGAATCAAATGCTCACAGCCTGTTTTGTAGCGCCGATTAAAGAAGAGCATCCTTGTATACAAGAAAAAGCTCCGGAACAAAGCAATGAGCATATCAAAGAGCACCGAAAACCCCAAAAAGATATAGAAAAAATTCTGGAATCTCTTAACCTGCCCACACTTGCGCACCCCGGAAAAGAAAATGGAGTCATCTACTATGCCGAAGCTTGTAATATTACGGGAGAGTTTCCGTTTATCGTTATAAAAGCGTTTAAAAACGGGAAAAAAGATGAAACGTTTATAAAAGCGGCAGTACGAGGGGTTGCCTCATTCTTCCCAACTCTCGGTACAGAAGGATGTGAAGTAGCGATCAAAAGGAACCCGAACTCGGGGGCTTATACGAGAATAAAAGGATTTTTCACCCCCGAAGAGGCCGTGAGAGTCTTGCTTTCGGAATTACGATCATTATAGATTCAAAAAAACGCCTGGCATGCAGTATTATGCCAGGCGTTATTTTTTTATTCTCCGTATATTTCTTTTCTTTGGCGCTCCGCTTCTTGTTTTTTAATTTTTTCTAATTGATCATCTGCTTCCTCCCATGCTTTTGCCCTATTGTCTATTTTTTCTTTCGTACGCTTGATCGCTTCATAATAACTATCTATGTACTTCTGATCTTTTGATTTTTCCACCTCTAATGCATTGATGAGCTTTTTTTCAAAATCTGAAATGGCATTATACAATTCCTGAAGTTGTTCTCCAATCTCTGTCTTTTTTGCCAATAGCTCGGCTTTTTGTTTCTCTATTTCTAATTTAGAAGCATTGCCCTTCTCCATATTCTTTTTATCCCTCAACACAGCCCCGTCTTTAATTGGGATCACATCAGCCATCTCTTCGCCGTTTTTCTTAAAAAATTCCCGCTCAAACTGTTTCGCGAAACTTTCGCCTTCCTTCTTCTTTGCTTCCAACTTTTTCTCAAGCGAAAGCACGTTGTCTTTTTCTTCGGATGGATTGTTAATTTGCTCTTTCATAATTATGCCTCATTAAATCGACGCTCAACCTCGTCCCAATTGACCACATTCCACCATGCCTGAATATAATCCGAGCGTCTGTTCTGATAGGTAAGATAATACGCGTGCTCCCAAACATCAAGCCCCACTATGGGGATTTTATTTCCCATCAAAGGACTATCCTGATTTGCGGTATTCATAATAGAGAGACTGCTTCCGCTTTTAGTAAGCCACGCCCACCCCGAACCAAACCGTCCCGTTGCCGCCCTTGTAAATTCTTCTTTGAATGTTTCAAACCCCCCAAATTCATTTTGGATTGTACCCCCGATAACGCCCAACGGCTCCCCCCCTCCTTCCGGATTCATACATGCCCAAAAAAGAGAGTGATTGGCATGCCCTCCCCCATTATTAATTATTGCCTGCCGAATATCTTCGGGTACGCTTGTGATATCGCGAAGCAATTCCTCAATGGTTTTTATTTGCAAATCCGCATGCCCCTCAAGCGCTGTATTTAATTTGTCTACATACGCCTGATGATGCTTTGTGTAATGAATCTCCATTGTGCGGGCATCAATATATGGTTCAAGGGCGGCGTACCCGTATGATAATTGTGGAAGCTGGTGCATACTCTATAATTATTCCCTAAAAATCTATATACCCATAGTACAAAAAGCGCGGGAATGACGCAAAAAAAATCAAAAAGCCTGTTTCCAGAACGATGCATTTTTTATTGAAATATAAGTAATTTTTTGCTATAATAAATAAAAGTTGGGGCCCCCATGACCGAATACATAGAGTTTTGCCTCGTTAGATGTTTCCCTCTGTAGCTCAATGGATAGAGCAGCGCTCTTCTAAGGCGTTGATGGGGGTTCGATTCCCTCCAGGGGGACATATGCAACGGAGCAAAATTCGATTCTGCCAAAGGGAACAGCGGCATAAATAATCGGGCGCTTAGCTCAGTTGGCTAGAGCGACTCGTTTACACCGAGTTGGCCGGGGGTTCGAGTCCCTCACCGCCCACCGTTCTTCAAAATACAGGGTTGGTATGATACGCTGTGTACATGCCGCGGTAGCGCATTGGTAGAGCAGGGCCCTGAAGAGGCTCGTGTAGGGGGTTCGATTCCCTCTCGCGGCACACCTTCGCTAAAGCTACGGTGCGCACAGCACCAATCAAGTAGATGCGGGCTG
>JAUYHD010000001.1 GCA_030690215.1 bacterium
TACCGTGCTGCTCAAAAACGTTTACGGCGGGAATATGACGGCCGAGCAGCTTGACAATATCGTTAATGCTTATTTGAGCTTTGCATGAATTATTTGCTTGACAAACAAAAAACAATGAAATACACTGGCGATGCGATGGAACATCAAACTCTAATTATAAATAATGCCCTGTTTCGGGAGAAATATCTAACGATGTTTCATCGCACCCGATCCGGGGCATTTCTATTTTTGAGGTCAAAATGAATGATTTAACTATCACTGAAAAAGCAGGGTTGGAAAATCTGGAAAGTATCATCGAAAGCGGGCTTAGAACGTTTGTGGAAGTAGGAGCTGCTTTGTCTGAAATACGCGAATCGAGGCTTTACCGGGCGGAGTACGATACGTTTGAGGCATACTGTCATAACAAATGGAACATTGAACGACGGCAGGCATACAGACTTATAACTGCTGCTGCTGTTGTCGAAAATGTGTCCAATTGGACACAAACCCCGCCAACCAACGAAAGCCAGGCACGCCCGCTTACATCCCTCCCGCCGGAGCAACAGCGTGAAGCATGGGCAGATGCTACCAAAACGGCAGCATCAAATTTAAGAACTGTGACGGCGCAGGATGTTACCGATGCAGTCCAAAAGATTAAACCCCATGTCTCGTATAACAGCGGCGAAAATGAATGGTACACGCCGGATAAATATGTCGAGGCTGCACGTTGCGTCATGGGAAGCATTGACATAGATCCAGCGTCAAGCGAGATTGCAAATCAAACCGTCAAGGCAAATAAATTCTATACGATAGACGATAGCGGGCTTGAAAAGGAGTGGCTCGGAAATGTGTTTTTAAATCCCCCCTATGCTTCCGATCTTATTAAACAATTCTCTTCAAAGTTTGTGAAGGAGGCCTCGCTTGGAAATATCAAGTCTGGTGTTGTTTTGGTTAATAATGCCACCGAAACAATATGGTTCAGGGATTTTATTAATTGTTCCGGAGCAGTTGTTTTTACTCAAGGTCGAGTAAGGTTCCTTGACCCTCAAGGTAATCCCGGCGCACCATTGCAGGGGCAGGCTATTATTTATTATGGACATGATGTTAGCCGGTTTTTGTCTGAGTTTTCGGAGTTTGGTTGGGGAGCTCTGTTATAGGATGAATTTCAATAGTAATTTAAAATATGGACAGGTGGGAGAAAGCAGGATTGCTGAGTGGTTAAAGTCTCGCGGGAACAGCATTTTGCCGGTGTATGAAATTGAAAAACAAACAGGAAAGGGGCCACGGTTATTTTCTCCTGATAGAAGCATAATAGCCCCAGATATGTTTATTTTTAAAGGCAAAGATTGCTTTTGGATAGAGGCAAAACATAAAACAGCCTTTACATGGCATAGGATAACAAACAGATGGGTGACAGGGATTGATTTAAAACACTATGGGGATTATTGCATTATTGACGATTATTCTCCATTCCCCGTCTGGCTGCTTTTCCTGCATGAGGGGGGGCAGGCGAAAGATTCTCCTAGTGATTCGCCAAAAGGACTTTTTGGGAATGCGCTGGAATATCTTAGGACCCACGAAAACCACCGACACGAAAACTGGGGCAATTCTGGAATGGTTTATTGGGCAATAGAAGCACTCAAGAGGATGCAATACCCATGATACACCGAGATAAAAAATACCTGGCTTTCATCCGGCAGCAACCCTGCGGAATTTGTCAACGCCCAGGACCCAGCGATCCGCATCATAAACGGCTGCTGCGATGGGGCGCAGGTGTTGGGATAAAACCTCACGATTATGTGGCCGTCCCCAGGTGCCGTGAGCATCACGATCCGAGACATGATGATATTTATGAGATAATTGATCTTTTAATTCGCTACATAACGGAGGTGAAGCCATGAAAGCATGGTATTTTTCGGGAGATAATTGCACGCTGCGCTATAATGATAACCGCATTATCAGCGCAGGTGTAACACACACAGTTGATGTCAAGC
>JAUYHD010000003.1 GCA_030690215.1 bacterium
GCATACCCCGTTAGGCTACATCAAATGAAGAAGACCAATACCCCCGCAGGCGATTCCTCAAAAATCTGCGTCCCGCAGTAGATTTGAGATAACGCTCACGCTGTATGGCGTCTTCTTGATTTGTGCAAGCCTCAAGATAAATGATAATAAATAGTAGTCTCATTTTTGTTGAAAAGTTATATCCCCGTGTATGCTCTTCTAATCGTTTCTTAATATTCTTTGTATACCCTACATACATGTTGCCATCCTTTTTGCTCCGTAATACGTATGTCCAGAAGAGCATATTTGATGTTGCCATACGGGGCATATTCCGTTAGGTTTCATCACCCGCTATTGTTGCTTCTATATGAGGTGTGCCTCCGCGTTCAATTTCGCCCGGGTTAAAAAGACTGTAGTAGAGCTCAATGAGCTCCTCTGTATTTAAGGGAACAACGCGCACACCGGTTCGCGCAAGTCCTGTTGCTACCGAATTGACGCGCTGCCAAATTTGTATTTTGTATTCTTCAAATTCTTCGTCGGGGATATAATGCTCTTTGTCCTCTTTGCTTCCTTTGAATATATCGCTCAATTGTCCTGCTATCCCTCCTTTGTTCGCTTTGATGAGCGGAGGCACATATGACACAACGGCATAAAATGTTTTTGATACGATATTTGTCGCTTGCACGAAATTTTTTACGAATTCTATGTATTCGCGGGTTTGAATTTTTATGAGTTCATTTGTTTGCCCTTGGAGCGCTTCGCGGAGCGTATCTAAATATGGTTCAATGTCCAATTTGCGGGATTGGATAAAAAATTGGAGAGAAAAATCAAGTGAATTTAAGAGATTTTGATACTGCGCGATAATCGCGTCCTGCTCATCCACCGATTTTAACGCGAAATTTATGGAAGAAGCCATAAGCACGATATGCATTGATTTGTCTTTTGTTATGGCAATACCGTCCCGTACTTCCTGTATGGGTAAAAAACGCTGTGCTGCTTGACTTTTTTGAATTGCGGTTTGCTGTGCCATGGTTATTTTTTACGAAGATCAAATGCATTGGGGATTTTTCGTTCCGTTTTAAGATTTTTTTGCACGTCCAAGCTCCATGAAAGATCGGTAAGCCCCGTGCCTCGGCGCGCGCGCGGCATGGCAAATTCTTTCTTTTTTGACGCGCGGATTATTTCTTCTTTTTGTTTTTTCTTCTTTTCCTCTTTTCTCCAAATGTAGAGTCGGGAGCGAGATAGATATTGCACTCCGTGGGAAAGTATTGTAACGAGCGGCTCGCCGTTTATTTTATAAAACGCAAGCCCGATGGAGAACCCCATGACCGGCACGCCAAGGAGTATTGTAAGAAAAATCGGAAGAGACACCCAAAGGATAAAGGTAATGGCTGTCCCTCCGAGGACATAGATAAATTGTTTGAGTGTAAGGGGGCCGAACAACTTATCCTCTACTTCAATAAATTGTGGCACTTGGAAACGTTGCATGGTTGCGGCAAAACATATTATTTATCTTTCGTAATGTGAGGATTAATGGTGAACGACATCTCTTCCGGCGCTATTGCTTGGCGATAGGGGTCATTATCGTTGGTAGGCGCTTTATTTATGGGGGTGCCGCTTTTTTCTTCTTTTGTTGATTCGGTCGGCGCCTGGCGGAACATGTCCTTTTTTATTTTTGCTTCAAATGGAGATGGCTGTTGCGGGAGTGTTTTGGGGGGAGGCGTTTCGGCTTGTGCGTGAGTTTCTTGTTTGGGTATTGCCGGCGTGCCGGAGAGTATGGGTGGTGCCGGTGGCACGGGCTTTGGCGGAACAGATACTATATTCGTTTCTTTCATTCCCGATTGCTGTTTTTGGAGCTCCGAGAACGTATATGATTTTTTTACGGGAGGAGGCAGGGGAGCAAGATCTTTATGGGCGTATGGTTCCGTCTGCTCCGCGTGCGGCGGGGGTGTGGAGGGTATTGCTGTTTTCGGCAGTTCTTTTTGGGCCGGCTCTTCTTGCGTTTTTTGGGTTGGGGCAGGAGGTGGCTTTTGTGTGTCCTCTTTTTCTTCTTCCTTGATGTTATGGAGTGTTTTTAATTCCTCGCGGATTTTTGCGAATACCTCCGCATTTATTTCTTGGGCGATACTGCGCGCGACATCGCGTTCAATGCCGAGCGTTTGTTGGAGGTTTGAGATATATTGATTCGGATGTGTCATCCCAAGCATAACTTTGTGCGTTTCTGTCAATAGATCGTCTATTCTGTCCAGCAAAAGACCGTATTTTTTCCCGATAGCAAGAAGCATGTCTGTTATTTCCGCGGAAAATATCGCTTCCTGTAATGTTATTGGAAGTTTGCTGAATCGTTCTAATAAATCTTTTCGGGTTATGCTCATACTATTTTATGTTTTAGCTTTTTCCGGATATCGGGCCTCCGCTAAAATATTCCTCGGCCGAAACACGTTCGTTTTTCCCGGGGATACCAACTGTTTTTCTGTATTCGGGGTTTGTCCGAAGCGCTTTTGCCGCTGCGCGGTTCAGATTTTCAAGATTGTTGGCCGCGTCTTCCGCGGTTTTCCCGAGGCTCTCAAAGTGAGCGGTAATTGCGTTCTTGAGTCCCTGTGTCGCTTCCCCTTTTTCTGTTAATGCGCCTTTTTCGTCTTTTTCTATCGGAAGGTTGAGAAGAGAAGCGTGCTGTTGCGGGGTGCCGTGCTCGACAACTTGTTTTGCTACTGCCTTTTTAACATCCTCGGAGAAATCTCCAAATCTTTCCGCGAATTGAGACATGTCTCCCGCCATTCCTATTTTTGTGCGCTCTTGGGCATATTGTTCGTATTTTTCCGGGTTAGTTCTTTGTAATTTTTCTATTATGGGATTCATTTCCTCTTGCGATTTCGCGTCTCCTTTGGCTACTATATTTGCGATATTTCTAGCAGACATGCCTTCCAAGAGTCCGGGATTTTTCGCAAGCCATCCCGCCTGTTCTTTAAGCGGGAGAGTTCGCATGTATTTTTCTTTGTATTGAGATTGCCGTTCTTCTATTTTCTTTCGGGGTTCGGCATGTTTTTCAAGGCGTTGTTGAACTGCGCCGGCATATATTGAGCTTTCCGCCGCCAGGCGTCTTGAGGTATCTGATTTTGCAGCTTTTTCTGCTACCCAGCGCGATGAATAGTATGCCGCAAGTCCTCCTGCCGCTACCGCTCCTCCGGCAATGCCCCCCGTTACAAACCCCCGAAGTCGTCGCGCGCCGTTAATCGCGATTCCTGCCGCCTTCCCTCCGAGTTGTTGGGCGACGATAAGAGAGGCAGACAGAAAGAAAAGAATGAGAACAAGAATATAAAGCGCACGCGAACTAAATATGGGAGAGTTGCCCGCGATGTTAATCCCTACGACAGTAGGAAGGTCTTTGCTTAATACCACCGCTATCCAGACAAAAAAGAGCATCGCGGGGAGCATAATTGATTGTTTGATGAGAGAAGACCACCATTGGCGAGCATAGCTTGCGGTTGCGGGCAGAACATGAAAGAAAAACGCAATGGGGGCTAACACCATAAGCACCATAAGAACTACGGTTCGGAGGGTTATGACAAATACGAATGCGACCATGATATATAAAAACCATAAGAGTATTATCATGACCATGACTTGCATGATAAAGAACATAACCCCAGCAGTTAATGGTTTTTCGGGATTTTGGAATTTTCTAAAAAATACTTTATCTGCTTCCGACAGCGCTGACTCGTCGCTGACCTGGCTGCTGACAACAGAACTCAAAAATACCGTTTTCCCGAGCGCTGTATGAAAATCGTCTACTCCCGCTTCTTCCTTGATTAAATCTAAAAAATAATTTCCAAATAGATTTGTGGGGAGAATAACGAGCTGGGTTATAAGCAAACTAAAATTTATAAAAAGAGCCACAATCACAAGCGTGGGGAGAAGGCGTTTCATATTGTAGCTTTCGCGCCGGAGGATTGTCGCAATCGCGATTATCAAAAGCACAAATATAAAAAAGAGGTTTGTGAGATTGCGCACCCCGGTCCACCCCCGTTTGATAGTGTCTACATTAGAGAGTTGTCTTGTGCTCTCTTGGATCGCCCATTCGGCAAGTTGGGTTGCAAGCCCCGCCAAAGTCCCAAGCAAAGAATTAACATAAGTGAGTATTTCATTTATCGCGTCAAGTATTAAGCTTCCAGTCCAACTTCCTCCCGACTCTGATGAACCAGAAATTATTTTTTGAGTCCCTCTTGCAAGCTTACAAGTGGTGGACAAGCCCCCGAATATGTCGCACCAATCAAGACCTTGCGCGTGTGCTTGCGTAGGCGCTAAAAATCCGATAAGAGGAAGAATCATTCCCAACAGCAAAATCCCCGTGATGCACGTTTGGAATATCTTATTTTTATAAAATATTGTTTTCCGCATGGATTTAGTTGCAGGTTGATATTGTTGCTGACGATACGTTTGTGCTTACCGCAAGAGGAATGCCGGTTGGGCCTGCCACGGTCTGATAGACAAACACCCGATATGAATATACGCCTCCGGAAGGAAGCCCGCCGGTGTGGACACAAGATGTTGTCCCGACGCATGCAGGAGGGCTTGACGTTGTCGGCACGCACCCCTGTCCTACGCAATAGCGCGCGTATCCGAGCGTGTTTGCCACATTGCCTGTGTCTATATCCCAGCTGATATTAACTGCTGGTGGTCCGTTTGTAAGACAGACCGGGGTTGCGGTAACTTGTCCTGTTGGGGTTGAGCCACCCCCGCCTCCTCCACTTCCGCCTGGTGTTGTTTCTTCTTCCTCTGGGGCTTGAGGAATCGGATTTAAGCTCTCCGACGACGTGTCAAAGTCCATAATGCCTCCGAGAATAAGCCGGTTGATAAATGTGAGAATCACTTCAGAAATTTCATCGGCGTCTTCAAGGGTCGTTATGTCAGTTTCAAACACCTCATTTAGAATATCTTGCGCGTTTGACCCGGGAATTTTTATATCGTCAAAACGAATACAAATTGTCTGCCCGCCGAAAGAAAATGTTCCAAGGCAGTCCTTATCGCCAATAAATCCTTCGTACGAAAGCGTTTCGGTTTTGCTTTGTTCAAACTCTGTTGCTTGTTGCGCGCTTAAACGCTTGCCTTCTATGGTTATCGTCCCCCACACGTTATTTGCTGGGTTAAGCATTGTTTCATACCATGCTTCAAGTCCACCCTTTGAATAGTCATCATAAAATGCCTGTGGGTCGGGGATATTCGCGTCATATTGCGCGTGAGGGGGTCCTCCCGGTTGAACGCTTGAAGTAAAAAAGTTAGCTACATCTTGGGCAAACGGTTCGCCGAATTGTTCTTGCACGAATTGCAACTCGCTCAAAAAAATTCCTTTTCCTCTATCTTCGGCTTCAACAAAATAGCTTGTAAAATCTTGTACAAAAAGAGGGCGTCCGTCATATCCTCCGCTTTTTACCCAATCAATAATATCACCCACGACATCGCGCAAAATAAGTTTTGCAAAAAACCATGCCTCAATATCAGGGCATCCTTCTTTCGCAAGCGCCGTTTCGTGTACCGGGACCGATGCGTACGCGGGCGTTGGCCCAACGCTTAAAAATCCGCCAAGCAAGTCGAGGGCACACGCGCCTATATCAATGAGAGTTCCTAAAATACCCCCGCCGAATTGCGCGTTTGCTTGCCGAGGGGCAGGGATAAAAAACGATACGACAAGCAAAAAAACCAAAAGTATTGTCGCTACAGATTTTTGAATCCATGTATATTTTTTGTTTGTACTATCGTGTTTCATCGCGGAATGCAAAAAGAATATGCCCTGTTTCGTTTTCTGAAAATGTAAGCGCGTCTGCTTCCAATTGAGCTGTTATGTTTTGTATGAATGTTTGGAAGCGCTCTGCCTCTTTGTTGTAGTATGAAATGGCAATCGCGCCTTCTATCGGATTTTCAAAAAATCTGGAAAATGTATCATTGATGACGGAAAGATTATAAAAATTATTTAACAACGCGAGATGAGCAGACACATATTGGGCTGGTACTGGAGTTGCTCCCAAAAGCTTGGTTGCGCGTACATATGCCTCGCGATATGCAAGGAATGCCGTCGTATCCTGTTTTTCTTTATTGCGTCCGATTTCACGAAGAAGTTCCAGTTCTCCTTTTTCAATATATTCAAATGATATTTCAAAGATAGAGCCGATTGTATTTGCGTATTCTTGTATTGATTCTTTTGTTGGTTCTTTTATTACGGCAATATCATGTTCCGTGTATGTGTCCGGAAGTGCCGGCGCTTGTTGGATCGTCTGGATAAGCTGTGTGTCTATAACCGTATTCATTGCTTGTTCGCTGATATTCGGATTTTCGGAGAGTTGCCGGGTGATGTTGAGGGCGAGTTGGTCGGTGTCTTTATATGCGTCTTTGTTAGTGTCGGATGGTTTGAATGGAATTGCGTCGTTTGGCCCCGCAAGGAGCGGGTCCCGCCCCGAAAATATTTCTTTGCCGTCCGGGGTGCCGTCTCCGTCGGTGTCGGGGGTATTTGGGTCAGTCCCCAAAAGCTTTTCTTCCCAGTCTTTAAGTCCGTCATTGTCGGTGTCAACGGATAGCGCGTTTGTATTGCTAGCTGATATTTTTTGCGTGTCCGTTCTTTCTTGCCGGTAGACAGGCGTTTTCCACCCTGGTTTCAAGAAGAAAAAAAGCGACCATATTCCCAATACAAAAAAAAGCAGGGAAAAGACAATAATGGCAGGGTGTTTTTGCATACTATATCCATCGGATACATACGATGTTCCTTACCTTATTATAGCACCAAGGAAATCCTTATGTTATAAGGGATATAAGTTTGTGTGGAAAACCTTTCCGCAAAAAGACCCAAGGCCGCGTTGGCGATAACAAAAAAAGAGATATATGATAAAGATAATGAGAAAATGGCATGTCGTGGGCGTCATTCTAATAATAATTTTTGTTATTTTTTTGCATTCCTTTGTTTTTGGGGGAGAGATTTTTGGAGTTGACTCTACTGCAACGCAAAACGCAGAAAAACCCTTATTTGGGGCCGTGAAAGGCGAAACAAAGGAGGGCTTTCCTTTATCTGAAAGCGTTTTTAAAGAGACTTTTGTTGACCCATTCGTCCATTTTTTTGCCAATGACAATAGCACCTCTTTGACAAGGGATTCTGACACTTCTTCTGCCTTTATCCCGCGGGAACAAGAAAAAAACGATTTTCGTCCGCTTACTCCGGAAGAGGTTTCATCCTTTGTTTGGCCTGCCGAATATAAAAGACACCTTTTTTCTATACAAGAAATTTTGGCTCAAGAAGGCTTTTTATCTGTGTCGGAGACATTCTCGCTTGAAACTGATGAAGAGATTTTTGCCTTACTGCTGCGCCTTGTTGATTATATGGAGGACAAAAAGCATATAACTAGTGAGCAGGCCGTTCAATTTCGTTCTACATTGCGAGGCGAACTTCCGGATCTTATCGCAGAAGAGCGCGCCGCTTTGGAAAGCAGATTCATTAAGAATAGGGATAGCGAACATGGCGCCGTTTCGGATGACAGAAATGCTTATCTTTCCGCCATGCGTCTTGTAGAATATTTTCGTTATGTGGGCTCAATCAACAGCGCGTATGCTCAGGGAGCAGGGACATGCGAATTGGCTCTTAACCTTGCGCCGACGACAATCGTGCCCTCAACGCCGATAGGGGAAATTGAGGGTGGGTGCTACAAAGACAACGATCCATTTTTCTTTGTATGCGGTTTTAATACGTTTGCACCGTGTTGCAATTGCAGTATAGGGCCGGTTCCTGTCGGTTGTTTGAATGGAGTATGTGCCGCGTGGCCGAACGCGATCTGGGATGAAGACACCGGCATTTGCGGCTGCGGATAACAAAAAAGCTCAAAGCTAAAAACGAAAAACTCAAAACTATAATTTAATTTTAATTTGTTTTCTATTTCAAGTTTTGAGCTTTGAATTTTGAGCTTTGAATTTTTAGAAATAAGCATTTCCATTGCTCCAAAGATAAATTTTCCGCGCGCGCTTGTATATGAATGTTGCAATGCGCGAATATTTTTTCCAGTTCATTTTTGGGGGTGGGGATTTTTTTTGACAGATTCGGAAGAAGCATTTTTCGTTTGTTCCCGAATCCGTAGTGGAGGAGTCCAAAAAATTTTTCTTTTTCTATTTTTTTAAAAAATGCATCCGAAATATGTTCAATGATAATGACTGCGGAATCAACTTTCGGCTGCGGTGAAAAATATTTTTTGGTCACGAAAAACGCAATACGCGCCTCGCCCATGCTTTGGATTGAGAGCGCAAGCAAATTCATATTCGGGGGGCGCGCAATGATGCGTTTCGCGACCTCTTTTTGAATCATGAAAACAATAGATTTTGGCTTTGTTAAGCCGTTTTTGAGCAATAAGCGGATGAGATAAGAGGTGAGGTAATATGGAATATTTGCGACCACCTTGAATTGTTTTCCCAATTTTTTTCTCGTGGATGCGCGATTAAAAATTGTTCTGATGTCTCCCTCAATAATTTCTATTCGTTTTTCGTTTTTTCCGCCCGGGGCGGATCCGCTCGCCTCGTCTTCGCTTCGGCGAAGCGGGTCTTTGGCGGAATATTTTTTCTTCAAAAAATCAACAAGTTTTTTATCTTTTTCTACCGCAATAATTTTTTTCGGGCATCGCGCAATGAGCGCATCGGTAAGCATGCCTTTGCCCGGGCCTATTTCAAGAATACTATCAGTCGCGCGGATGTTGGCGGCATCTGTAACGCGCTCCGCGATTTTTTTTGACGTAAGGAAGTGCTGAGCAAGTTTTTTTTTGGAATTATGAATCATGAATCACGAATTATGGACTTAGATTTTTTAATTAACCCGTTGGTAATTTTACTTAGCTGGACGCTTTGGTGAGCAAGCTCCAAAAATTTTCCTTTTGTTATGTAATTGATATCTTTTGCGATAAGCAGTTGATTTTGGATTTCAGTTAAAGAGCCGAGAGCAACAAAATAAAATTGCAATTTTTCTTTGTACGAATGTCTGCTAAATCCTTCAGCGACATTAGAGGTGAATGAGACGGCAGCTCTTCGTAATTGATTTGTGAGCCCGAATTGTTCTTCTTTGGGAAAATTTTGAGTTATTTTGTAGATATCTAAAACTAATGCATGCCCGTACTTCCAGGCATTTAGATCAGTAAAACTCCTCACTTTTTCTTTATTGGTTTCCATAATTCATAATTCTTAATTCATAATTCGAACTTCATAATTCTTGATTCTATATTCATACAGTATAATCTATTGATCCGTTGTCCATCACTGTCTCTATGAGATGCCCCGGAATATCCGACAAAAATCGCGATGGCGCGTTGATTCGTTTTTCTCCGAAGATGGTACGCACAAGCGAAAACGAAATGATTACTTTTTTGCGCGCGCGAGTGAGCGCTACATAAAATAAGCGCCGTTCTTCTTCATTGCGTTCCTCCTCGTTTTCGGCGGCGAGGGCTGCATGCGGGAAGAGGCCGTCCTCAAGTCCGACCAAAAACACATAATCAAATTCCAGGCCTTTTGCGGCATGCACCGTCATGATATGGACTGCTTCATTTTTTTCTTGGATGTTGTCCTGTTCCGACATAAGGGCGGCGTCTTCCAGAAGGGATTGCATTCTTGTTTCTTGCGGGAGTAAATCATACCGGGTCGCAAGCGTTACCAATTCTTTCAGGTTTGCGATGCGCATTGCCCCCTCTTCTGTCCCTGGGTCCCAAACATCCCAATAGCCCGTCTTTCGCATGATGGTTTTTATCGCTTGTGAGGGAGGAAGCGTTGTTGCGGCGTTTTGTGCCATAGTAAGCACGTTTTCAAATGCAGCGTGCTTTTCTTTTTCATGCGGTTTAAGCGGTGCCTGCCCAAGTATTTTGAGGGTGAGGGCGGGCCCTATGCCTCGTTGAGGCATGTTTATTATGCGTTTTTTGCTTACGAGGTCGCTTTGGTTTAAGGACGCCTTTATATAGGCGAGCACGTCTTTTATTTCTTTTCTATTAAAAAATTTGACGCCGGTAAGATGATAGGGAATATGTGTTTCCAAAAAAGCCTCCTCCAGGATTCGGGATTGGAAATTCGTGCGCATAAGTACCGCTATTTCTTTGAGGGGCGTTCCCGCCTGTCTGATGCGCTCTATGGAGCGTACGATATGGAGCGCCTCCTCTTTTTCTGTTGGCGTTGGGGTAAGCAGTATTTTTTCACCCCCCTCTTTTTTTGTAAAAAGCGTTTTCGGCTTTCTTTGCTTGTTCTTTTCTATGACCATATTTGCCGCGTCAAGAATGATTTGAGTAGAACGGTAGTTTTCTTCAAGTGTAATCACGCGCGCGTTGCGCCAGTCGTGTTCAAATGAGAGAATGTTTCTAAAGTCAGCTCCTCGCCACGAATAAATCGAATTGTGGGTTACAATGCCGTTTGCGGTAAAGTTGTGAGTTTTCTCTATATTGAGATCATGCATTGTTGTGTGAGATACGGCAGTATATGTTACAGATGTTACGATGTCATACGTTCCTCCTTCTGAGAAAAGCGCCATCCCCGGCATCACGGATGACGCGGGCAAACATGAAAGTGAGTTTTTTTTGCCAGCATTCATTGTATAGTCTCCTCCGAGCCGAGCATTTTTTATGACAACAGAGCCGGGAAAATTAGCTTTGATATGTTCTGCGATGTTGAGCAATTCTCCGTAATCCTTTCGCGCAGTTTCAAGTCTCCAACTTTTTGATGATTGCTTCGCGGTCCGCACCGAAAAACCAAGAGCGGCTAATATTTTTTTGCCATCAGCGTCATTGCCAATAATAGAAATACGATGCATGGGAGTTTTGCCTCTGCGGTCGCCGCATAAGGTAATAATAATATTACGCCGGTTGCTGTTTCTTGATTGCGCGCGGTGGTGTGGAAATTCTTTCGAAAGATGAAGGTCATCTAAAAGTTTTTGCCCAGCTTGTTCGGTATCAAATGAATGGAATATTCGGTTGATCGCTTGTTGGTCATGCGCATACCCATTTTTGCTTCCTCCTTTTCGCGCTACAAACGGCAAAGTTGGGATCTGATATTTTAAAGAAAGCACATATTCATATTCTCGCGCTTTGTTTTGGGAGGCGTGCGTATGGAGTATCCATAGTGAATCCGCATGTTCCTGGTTGCATCGCTGGATAAAACCCGTCATGGGGCGTTTTTGCCCCTTTGTATACATTTGAGATGTGCCGATGCGAAATCCTGTATTTTGTTTATACATCAGATAGGTAAAGTGTGTTTGCGGCGTGAGTCCAGAACGGTACCCCGCGAAATGAATATGTTCTGGGGTGGTCGTGATTATCCTGCCTTTTTGTGTAATGAGGGTGACCGCATTTCCGGAGAATGAGCGAGAAAAAGTTTTTGTAACGCGCGCCGGACGCCAATCTCCTCCTCCATAATTTGATAGCACTTTCTCGCCCGGCTGTATTGTTTCGACTGGTCGCGTGCCGCCGTCCGCCATTGTAACTTGTGTGCCAGCGATAAGGCATTGGTCAATGTCGCCTACCACGCACATATTTCTATGTTTTTTCGCGAGCATATCTGCGAGCACATATTGAGCGTGGTTGGTGTCTTGGTATTCATCAATGTGTATGTGGGTCCACCGTTCTTGATATTTTTGGAGTATATGGGGGTATTCTTGGAACATTCGTACCGGCAGCAAAAGCAGATCATCAAAGTCAACCGCCCTTTGGGCTTTTAATTTTTCCTCGTATAGTTCCCAGATGCGGCTTGCGGTGCGCGTATAGTAGTGCTCTGCTTCTTTATGGAATGTTTCGTGTGATACTAATTCCCCCTTTTTTTGCGAGATAAGCGCGCGTACGCGTGTAGGTTGAAATTGTTTTGGGTCAAGCGAAAGCTCTTTGATGGATTCTTTCAACACGGAGAGCGAATCTTCTTCATCAAATATGGAAAAATGTCTTGGCAGGTTCGCTGTATGCGACTCAGCGCGCAAGATGAACCCACCAAGTGCGTGGAATGTTCCTATCCACGGACTTGTAGCGTGTAGCGTGCAGCGTGAAGCGTGTAAGAGTTTTGCCACTCGTTTTTTCATTTCTTGAGCGGCTTTGTTTGTAAATGTTACCGCAAGAATGCGCTCCGGCGGAGCTCCTTTTTCTATAATGTGCGCTATGCGATGGGTAAGGACTTTTGTTTTTCCCGATCCCGCGCCCGCCAAAATCAAAAGAGGCCCTTCGGTATGCCCGATTGCTTCTTTTTGGGCGGCATTGAAAGGTGTAGCGTCTTTTTGGGGGAGGTCTTTCATTATTCGGGTATTATAGATGATTTTTAATCTTATCTGTATGTCTTTTTTGCTGGGGGTAGCTTGTGTATAACAAAATTGAATTTTGGAGTGGTTTTGCTATACTGTGTGGTAAGTGGCCAAACGGTTACTTTTTCTTTGTTTATGGGCCTATTTTCCGGTTTTGATTACCATTACTGGAGAATGCGGGTTCTGCCGGATGGCTAGGCCATCTTAAAACGTTCGCGCGACAGGAATGGTTTTGTGGTTGTCTTGTAGCGTGGGGGTTGCGGTCATTTCAAGGACGAATGCTGTCTTGGGGAGGGTGTGTGGATGGTGAAGTGATCCCGCGATCATAATAGAAAACGGCTTATTTCTAAAAATATACATAGCTCAGATCCTTCGCGCGCGAAGGATGTAGGCACAATACGCCACTTTTTCTCTTTTGTTTTGCACAAAAGACTTTTCGCGGGTTTTTTTGTTTTTTCTATTATTACCGCTCCGTTGCTCGTGCACGCGGGGATTTTTTCTTTTCTAGAGAAATTTTTTATGGCGGAAGAGCAGAGTCAGGTGCTGTCTGAATTTAGCGCGCAAAATATTCCGCTTCTTGCGAGTAATTATGTTTCGGATATAAAGGCGGCAGGACAAGGGGGCGGCGATATTACTGTTGTCGGAGGCAACGCGCTTTTGTCTGTTGCCGGGCCCTTGGGCAGTTTGGCTGATGTAGAAAACGAGCTGAATCGTTCAACGACAATTTCTATTTATGTTGTGCGGGAAGGCGATACGCTTTCTGAAATCGCAAAGATGTTTGATGTAAGTGTGAATACCATTATTTGGTCCAATGATATTAAGCGGGGGAATATTATACAGCCGGGCCAAACTCTTTTGATTCTGCCCGTTTCCGGCCTTCAATATACCGTTAAGAAAGGAGACACAATTACTTCTATCGCAAAGAAATACAAGGGCGACGCCGATGAAATTCTTGCGTATAATAATTTTGTATCTAACGCAGATCTTCGTATTGGCAAGACGCTTATTATCCCGAACGGCGAACTTGATATGCCCGCGGTGACTTATTCCGGAGGGGTTGTTCGAGGAGGGGGGCCTTCGTATGCCGGGTATTATCTGCGTCCTATTTCTGGCGGGAGAAAAAGTCAGGGGCTTCATGGATACAACGGGGTTGACCTTGCAACGTCATGCGGTGCCCCTGTTGTTGCGTCTGCTTCCGGAAATATTTTAGTGGCGCGTCCATATGGATGGAATGGGGGATACGGCGAATATGTGGTCATTTCTCACAACAATGGCACGCAAACTTTGTATGCCCACTTAGGCTCTATTATTGTGGGATCCGGGTGGTCTGTGGTGCAGGGCCAGGTGATAGGATATGTAGGCTCAACAGGCCTTTCTACGGGGTGTCATGTGCATTTTGAGGTGCGAGGAGCGGCAAATCTGTTTTAACGAAGATTTACGATTTGTGAATTAAGATTTAGGAAAAATGGCCTACCCCCTCCGTCTGGACGGAGGGGGTTGATTTTTTCTTCTGTATGAGGTATAATGCCACAGAAGTAGAATATGCTTTAACAATTGAATAAAAACCAAAAAAGGAGGAATTTCTAATGAAATGTTTGTTGGTTTCCATTCTATTAACTATTTTTTTAGTCGGGTGTTCGGGTGATGGGAGCGCAAAACCTACTTCAATTAATGAAGGTTCTAATAAAGAACGCGTTCTTAGCCCACCAGAACAGGCTGCTCTTGATTATTTTAATAAGATGAGGGAAAGAGATATAAAGTATTGTTTTTTTCATTCTATAGCTCACCATCGGGCGCTTGAAAGGGAGATGAAAAAAAGAGGATTCGCGAATCTTTCCGAGAAAGATTGGCGGAAGAAAGCAGAAGAAATTTTTACTACTGAAGTGAAGGATGTTTTTGATCCTGTAACAATGCTTTGGGATGACTGGCCGGAATCGCTTAACGGAACCGAAGTTGTTGTTCTAGAGAGCAATGTTATGTCTGCCTATGAGATGTCGCAAAGAAACATTGTTCCCAACGGAGATACGGTGTATCGGGTGTTTCTCCATTTTACGTTCACTAAGATTGCAAGCTCCCCCAAAAACAAAGGCAGACTGGTGAAAAAATTCGTCTTGGAAGTCCCCGTGTATTATAACGGGAAAGATCATTTTATCGATAATTTCAATTGGGATTTTGTTCCTGTGGGGACAGAATTTTGGGATGGCGAGCGCCTTTCGTAAACGACACAGTAAGCGCTCCGAACATTTGTTCGGAGCGCTATTTTTTTCTTCCGTGGAAATTTTTGTATACTTCGCGGAGCTGTTTATTTGTTATGTGGGTGTATATTTGAGTGGTTGTTACGTTCGCGTGTCCAAGTATTTGCTGGACCGACCGCAGATCTGCCCCATTTTGCAAAAGGTTCGTTGCAAACATATGGCGAAGCACATGCGGGGTTACCTTTTTAGAAATCCCCGCTTTGATTGCGTAATACTTTATAATTCGCTCAATAGAGCGTGGGGTAAGGCGCGTTGTTTCCATCAATGAGCCGTTTTTTTTCGGACGCCCTCCAACAAAAAGCGCTTCGTCAATATCGCTTCGCGCTTCCATGTACCGCGTAATAGATTTTTTTGCGTCATCTGAAACAAACGCAAGTCGGACTTTTTCTCCCTTGCCGCGTATAGAAAATTCGTTTCGCTCAAAATTGATTGAGTCGCGATTAAGCGAGCAAAGCTCCGATACCCGAAGACCGCTTGAAAAAAGAAGTTCTACAAGCGCTTTGTCTCGAAGCGATTTAAATGACGTATCATTCGGGATACTTGAGAGCAGGCGCTCCAGTTCATTTTCGGAAATAAGGTCAAGCTCGCGATCGCCGGTACGCGCGAGCTCTATGCGTTCTGCGGGGAGCGTTTTGATATTCTGGCGCGCGAGATATTTTAAAAATCCCCGAAGCGCTATCAAATAGTAATTCTGCGTTTTTTTCTTGAGTGTTTTTCCTCGGGAGTCGGCTTTTCTGTTCAAAAAAAGGCGATACCGTCGGACAACATCATCAGTAATGTCTGAGGGCGCGCGTATGTTTGCAAACGAAAAAAATTGCGCAAGATACGCATCGTAATTTTTTACGGTTTTGAGCGAACGGCCCCGTTCTATTTCTATATATTCCAAAAATTGCCTGTGCAGTTCTTTTGGTGAGAGGGATGGCTCCATAGCTTTATTATACGACATATGAGCGTCGCACAATATTGGTCGGGGCCTAAAAACCCGCAAGGACATTGCTTTTTATAGCGAAATATGCTATTATGGCAACATGCTTAGTCTAAAACAAAAACAGCGAATAATTGATAAATACAAGCTTCACGAGTCCGATACGGGCTCTTCAGAGGTCCAAATTGCCATTCTTTCGGAAGAAATAAAACGGCTTACGTCGCATTTAAAAACGCATTCAAAAGACAACCATTCACGGCGCGGCCTTTTAAAAATGGTTGCAAAGCGGAAATCTCTCATTGACTATCTATCGCACACTGACCAAAAGCGCTATACCACTATTATTAAAAAAGTAGGACTTAAAAAATAATGGCCAAAAAAAAGGTATTTAAGTATAAGGATCAGCGTGTCGCGATCCTTATTGATGTTCAAAACCTTTACCACTCCGCGCGTTCGTTATACAACAAGCGCGTCAATTTTAATGAGGTGTTAAAAGCGGGGCTTGCTGGCCGTCAGCTTGTTCGTGCTGTCGCCTATGTTGTTACGACAAAAGCAGGAACAGAAAAGCCGTTTTTTGAAGCGCTTGAAAAGATAGGGATTGAGATACGCGAGCGGCAGCTTCAGGAATTTTACGGAGGCGCGAAAAAAGCGAACTGGGACGTCGGCATTGTAGTAGACGCAATTCGTTTTGCGGAGGTTGTTGACGTGATTATTATTGTTTCGGGAGACGGCGACTTTGTGTCTCTTGTTGACTATCTTAAAAATAGGGGGCGCCAAGTTGAGGTTATTGCGTTTGGGCGTTCAACATCCTCCCAGCTTATTGAGGTGGCGGATGATTTTATTGATCTTGATGAATCAAAAAAATATCTCCTTGCGTCTGTCCCGAAAAAGTGATACGGTATACCGTAACGTACATATATAATTATTAACATATATTCTGTTCTCGGGGTTGTCTGTATAGCAACACGGCAATCAAGCAGAATATAGCCCCCAATGACTTGTCCTGAGCGACTCGTGGTGAGCGCAGTCGAACCAAGTCGAAGGGGTTATTTTTTGCGTCGGTCTTCGGATAGGTAGGTTATTTAATTTTCAATTTTTATCATAATAAAAATTGCTAAATAATCTAAAATCTGAAGAGCGGCGTATTCGTTCTATGCCACCACACACGTTTGAGACCGAAATAAGCGGTCGAAAGCTTATTGTTGAGTTTTCTGATATGGCGATGCACGCCAATGGTTCTGTTGTCGTTCGCTTTGGCGAAACGGTCGTTTTTGCGACGGCAACAATGACCGAGGAACCGCGGGATGCCGTGGGTTATTTTCCGCTTACGGTTGATTATGAAGAAAAATTTTATGCCGCAGGCGCTATTCTTGGTTCGCGGTTTATGCGCAGAGAAGGAAGGCCGTCTGAAGAAGCAGTGCTCGTCGGACGGTTGATTGATCGGACGCTCCGTCCGCTTTTCAACAAAAAAATACGCAATGCCATCCAGGTCGTAGTAACAACGCTTTCTGTTGATGGCGAAAATGATCCCGACATCCCCGCGGTGCTTGCGGCTTCTTTGGCGGTTGCTTCGTCCGATATTCCATGGGCAGGCCCCGTGTCTGCGGTCCGCGTAGGAGGCAATGCTTCGTTATTCATTACTAACCCAACCCACAAGGAACGAGAAACAAGCGATTTGGATATCGTTGTTTCGGGCAAGGATGGAAAAATAAATATGATAGAGGCCGGCACAAACGAAGTAGGCGAAGATACTATGGCAAAGGCATTTGCGCACGCGCTTGACGAAATTAAAAAACTTGAGATATTCCAGCATGACATCATCAAAAACATGGGGAAAGAAAAAAAGAATGTTCCGCTTTTTGGCGATGTGCCGGAAGTATCCGACATGTTCCGCAAACATTTTATGGCGCGCCTCAATGATATTGTGTACATTTTTGACAAACCAACCCGGAATGTTCGTATTGGAGAATTAAAAAAAGAATGGATGGCATTTGTTGTAGAGCATCATCCGGATGCCGCGAATGCCGCCTATGATATATTTGAAGATTTTATTGATGAGGTAGTGCATGAGAATATTTTTACGAAAGGCCTGCGGCCCGATAAGAGAGCGCTTGATCAAGTCCGCGATCTTAAGGCGATGGTGGGGCTTTTTCCGCGAACGCATGGTTCCGGTTTGTTTTATCGCGGTGAAACTCATATTTTGTCCCTCGTAACGCTTGGAGCTCCGAGCGATGTACAGCTTATCGAAGGTATGGAGATCCGCCAGAAAAAGCGTTTTATGCATCATTATAATTTTCCTCCTTTCTCAACGGGCGAAGTTGGACGCATGGGTTCTCCCGGAAGGCGCGAGATAGGGCATGGGGCGCTCGCAGAGCGCGCTCTTCTTCCTGTTGTCCCTCCACAGGATGAATTTCCGTATACGATACGCATAGTTTCTGAAGCAATGTCTTCAAACGGCTCTACTTCAATGGCGTCCGTGTGCGCCTCTACCTTGGCAATGATGGACGCGGGTATTCCCATTACAAAGCCAGTGGCAGGTATTGCGATGGGTCTTATGATGCGGAGCGAAAAAGAATATAAGGTACTCACCGACATCCAGGGCCCCGAAGACCATCATGGCGATATGGATTTTAAGGCGGCAGGAACAAAAGACGGCTTAACGGCAATCCAGATGGATGTTAAAGTGGAAGGAGTAACGGTTGGTATATTACAAGACGCGATGGCTGCCGCGAAAAAAGCGCGCATCCAAATTCTTGAAGTCATTACGGGTGCTATCCCAGAGCCGCGGCCTGATCTTTCTTTGCATGCTCCGCGTATCATTATTCTTTCCATTAATCCTGAAAAAATAAGGGACATTATCGGACCGGGGGGGAAAGTAATCAATAAAATCATTGAAGAAACGGGTGCTGCCATTGATATTGAGCAGGATGGCCGGGTATTTATTACATCAACGAACAAAGAAGGCGGGAAGAAAGCCGAAGATATTATCAAGATGCTCACCAAGGAATTTCAGCCCGGAGAGCAGGTGCAGGGCACAGTAACTCGTATTTTTGAATTTGGCGCTATGGTTGAGATTGCGCCGGGGCAAGAAGGACTTGTCCATATTTCAGAACTTGCTCCGTGGCATGTGCGCAAAGTAACCGACGTTGTAAAGCCGGGGGATATGATTTCCGTAACAGTGAGAAATATTGATGACCAAGGACGTATTAATTTGTCTTACAAGGCGGCAAACCCCAGCATGAAACAATCGGATTTTCCTGAAAACAACGACCCTGACGACCACAAGCATTACGAGCAAAAAAGGCAACATCGCTAATCGTTCATACACACATGAATGGCGAGCCTCCCCACGAACCACTAGCACATAACAATCAACCTGTTGAGCAAAAGCCCGTAGGCACGGGGCAAAAGGACACTGCTCACAAAGAACCCGCTTCCGAAAAAAGCCGGGAGAATCTTTCGCGTATTCGGACATTTCGTGCGGATGCCGAGCGTTTTGTAAAAGAAAAAGGGGTTACTATGACGTCCCTGCTTGCCCAGCAAAAAAAGAAAAGTGTGCAAGCGCCAAGCATTCGTTCAGGATATAAAAAAACAATCACCTTTCTTTTTATTCTCGTGCTTGTGGCAGGCGCGGGTATCGCCGCATTCTTCTTTTTGCGTAATGGGGGTATGGTTCCTATACTGCGCGTTGAAAAACCCGATTCGGTTTATCCATTATTTGATGACCGGGTTATTACTGTCAGAAATTCTCCTTCAGAGTTTATTCCTGAATGGCAAAACTTGCTTTTGCGGACAATCCCTCAAGACCAAATGCTTGGAGTGTTTGTGTACAATGAATTGCGCGAGCGCTATCTTTCTCCCGGAGAATGGTTTGATTTTTTGGGGATTGGGCTACCCTCCTCTTTGCGCGTGACAATCACTTCGCCCTGGACGCTCGGTATATTGGGTACATCAGAGGGAGGAAAGCCGGTTTTTATTATGCCGGTTATTTCATTTGAGCAGGCATTCGCGGGCATGCTCGCGTGGGAGCAAGACCACCCGCTTGCCATTCGCAATCTGTTGCCACAGGGGATCCCGGAGCGGAAGTTTGAGCGGTTCGAAGATATGATAATTAAAAATCAGGATGTGCGTTTTTTGCAAAATGAGCAAGGGCAGATGATTTTAGTCTACGGATTTTTTAATAGAAAAATTCTTATTATTACCACCTCGCTTGAAGCAATGGAGCAGATAATTGAGCGATTTTTAGTTACTCCGCCAATCCTTTAAGGTCTATTCATTTGTAGGGATTTGGATGAAAATGATGACAGGTAGTGTCTTTTTTGGCTTTAAATAATAGGTTTCTAGCGATTGACATTTTCAATAAAATTTGATATAATTACGCTTAGAAAATGGGCGGTTAGTTCAAGGGAGAACGGGGGCTTTACAAGTCTCAGTTATTGATTTCAATATCAGTACCGCCCATGCGCTTAAAAAACAAAATCTCAAAACAGGAGGTAGTAAGAAATGAAAAAAATTATAGTAGTTCTTTTAATGTTATTCTCAATAGGATTTTCCCACGTATCTTCTGCGGCGACATGGGATGTTGGCGCGGGATATGAAACGACCCCTGGCGGGAAACTTCAACATTGCGTCTACAAGCAGTGGGTGGTGGGACAGGACGACCCTTACCAGCCGGAAAGAATACACACCGGCAAAACATGCACGATTGTAAGGAATGGAGGCTATGGCACTCCTCCTCCTATGGGGTACTTCCCGAGGCATCAGTCAAAAACCGACAAAATATTTGGTACGATTTTTGTCGGCGGGCAGATACTTTCGGGTGGCGCTAGCGTCGCCCAAGAAATCTATAATATTTGGAGATAGATTAAGGGCCGGGATTTTGAGAAAAATCTTCGGCCTTTCTTTTTTGTTTGGCATGCGCTATGGTAGTGAAGAGCACAGACAAAGGAGGTAGTAATTGTGACTATTAAATTTCTACTTGCTTTCTTTTTAGTTCTTTCATTTTTTCTATCGGGTTGTTTAACAGTAAGCGGTACATATTATCATCGGGGTTCGTATTATCAACAGTTTCCACGTTATCATCACCAGCATCATTGGCATCATTATCGTCCTTACAGCCCTTTTTTTTATTTTCCCCCGCCGCGACCTTTTTGGTATTAGCAATTTTTGATAGCGTAATTTTTTACCGTATAATCGCTAACGCTCTTTCCGCGTTAGCTTTTTTTATTTTCGTCCGCAATTCATACCTGATGCTTTTGTCAGAGATGAATTGCGGAGCACGAAAATAACCCCGCCTCAATGTTGCCATTGGAAAAAGAGAGCGGTCTCACACAAGAAGAATATAGAGAACACAATGCGAAGCGCGTGCGCGGGTAGCGCGTCCCGCGTGGGGGCGAAGCGCTTCGCCGTGTCAGATACGGCAACATTGGGGCTGGGGTAATATACATAAGACGCTCCGCCGCTTGCGGCGGGAATGAATGCGGTTTGCAGATAATAAACCCCCTCCTTTTATTTATTTTAATGATATGGCATATGACTTTTAAGATACTAACGTATTTTTTATAATAATTTTATTACAAAAAGGAGGGGGTGGAATAACCGCAAAATCCCGCTCTTCACT
>JAUYHD010000016.1 GCA_030690215.1 bacterium
CATACCCCGTTAGGCTACATCGAAACGTCTTGCTTGTTTCATCGCAGATGCTATTTCGATGTTCACCCTCAAATTTACTTTAACGATAATACTTTGTTCTTCCCCGCAAGACGAATAGATGAAACATTCGATGTTGCCATACGGGGCATACCCCGTTAGGCTACATCGAAAAACGTCTTCCTTGCCCCGTAAGACAATATCACATGATAAGTCATGCATTCGCCGTTCATTCACCATAGCATAGCCGTACTTCCCATTTCTTCTGACAGCGACGCTCTAACAAATGACTTACAAGAATGCGTTATGTGATATTGTCAAACGGGGCTTGCAAAACCGCAGAATATATTTCGATAGTTACCTTTTATTGTACGTTTACTAATAATACTTTGTGTTGCCTCCGTAAGACGTAAAGGTTTTGCTTTCGATGTTGCCATACGGGGCATACCCCGTTAGGCTACATCGAAACGTCTTGCTTGTTTCATCGCAGATGCTATTTCGATGTTCACCCTCAAATTTACTTTAACGATAATACTTTGTTCTTCCCCGCAAGACGTAAAGGTTTTGCTTTCGATTTTGCCATACGGGGCATCACCCCATTCTACCAAAGAAAAAAGGGCGTGTAATGCGCCCCCTGCGGAAAATGGAGTACTGTACTAGTGAAGCCGCCCCCCGGACTTGAACCGGGAACCTTCACTTTATCCCGAAACTTAAAATTTTGAATAAAGCCACTCCCCGGACTTGAACCGGGAACCTTCACTTTACAAAAGTGTTGCTCTGCCATTGAGCTAGAGTGGCATATATTTCTAACGGGGCGGGCAAAACCGTTGTCTCGATTCCGCTTTAGCGGAATCGAGGATCCTCGATAATTATAAACAATTATCGGGACTCTGCCATTGAGCTAGGGCGGCACAATAAGTATATAGATTTTTTAAACGAGAGTGCTATCTCAAAAAATTATAGTTTTTTCTCTTCCCCGCTTCCATTTTTCAGTTCCTCTTTCCATTCGTGCATAGAGTCCCAAAATGGCGATTGTCCTTTTTTACGCATAACAATTTTGCGTCCATGGAGATAGTCCCCTATTTTTTTTAATTGCCGTTCGGCATATAAAAGTAAAAATCTCGTGCGCCGCACAACCCATTCCCCAACATGATAAAATAAAAACGAAACAGTGTGCCTGCACCACTGATAAAACGGGGAGAGGTAATCTTGTTTTATGTGGTGGAATGGCGAAGGATGCGTATCAATAAATTGCACGAGCTCTTCCTGGGAAAATGCCCGCACCCCCTTCATATGACGCAAAAATAAAACGGATATCCCTCCTGACGCGAACAAAAAAAGTCCTAAGGAAATATACATAAAATATTACAATGTAAATCGTTCAAATCGCGAAATCTCAATATTTTCTCCAAACTTTTGAATTGCTTCTTTTACTTTGTCGCCGATTGTAACGCTCATGTCCTTAATAAATGGCTGTGATGCAAGATCGTTCACTGACTCCGGAGCGGAAGCGGCGATATGCATCGCGATATCATGCGCAAGCGTTTCAAATTCGGGATTACGCGCGACAAAATCGGTTTCGGACCGAAGCTCCATAAGCACCCCTACTTTTTTATTTGAATGTATATACGCCTCAATAACTCCCGCCTTTGTTTCGCGTTCCGTTTTTTTTATAGCAACCGCATCACTCTCCTTGCGCAATATCTCTTTTGCCTTTTCCATGTCACCGTTACTTTCTGCAAGCGCGCGCTTGCAAGCCATAATAGAGACCCCGGTTTCTTCTCGTAATTGTTTTACTGTCTCAATATCGCTATTCATATATATATGTATTATGCGGCGATATTTGCTACCTCGGGCGCATCTTCGGATACTGCCTGTTTCTTTCCTTCTCTCCATGCCTCAACTACTTTTTCAAGAATATAGGATACGCTTGAGCGCGCAGAATCGTTTGCGGGGATAATGTAATTTGTAAGACCGGGATCCACGTCGTTATTTGCAACCGCAATAACTGGCAGAGAAATTCGTTTTGCCTCCCGAACCGCCGTTATTTCTTCTTTTGGGTCTATCACGAAAAGAGCCGTGGGGCGCTTTTTCAGTGAAACAACCCCGCGAAAATTATGCTCAAGCCGTTCCAATTCTTTTTCTTTCATGACAATTTCTTTCTTTTTATATTTTGAAAATTCGCCAGAACGCTTTGCTTCTTTCATCTGTTCAAAATAATCCATACGCTTGCGCATAACATGAAAATTTGTAAGCAACCCGCCAATCCATCGATCGGTTGTGAATGGCATCTGTATTTTTTGCGCTGCCTCTTCAATAATAGTTTGTACCGCGGGCTTTGTCCCCACAAATAAAAGAACCTCTCCTTTCTTGCTCATTTCCGTAATGACTGCGAGCGCTTGGGTAAGCTGAAAACGAACCTTCTCCAAATCAAACACCTCTACATTGTGACGAAGGCCGAACATAAAAGGCGCCATTTTTGGATGACGGCGCGAACGGGAATAGCCAAAATGCACCCCTGCTTTAAACATGGCTTCTAGTTCGGGGTCCGCCTCCTCAATCATCTGCATGGGCGCTTCCTCCTCAATAATTGCTTGATTTTCAAGTTCATCAGACATAATTTCTTATCATACTAAAAGAATACTCGTTAGGCAAGAGATGAATAACCGCACCACAAGCAGTGCGGTATTCGCGCTGATTGCGGTCTTGCGGTTATTCCACCCCCTCCTTTTGCAAAGCAGCATTTCTAAAAAAATATTTTGGTGTATGCAAGGGTGATACAGTATATCATCACCATATATAAAAGGAGGGGGTTTATTATCTGCATACCGCATTCTGCGGGCAGATAATAAAAATACCTGTTTTCTGGCGGAAAACAGGTATTCATGGTTATGTACAACTTATGTACAAGACTCCTCCTTTTTGTGTTCATCTCGATTGAAGACTACCTTGCCGCTATAGCGTACAAAATAGATAAGAACCACCATCCCAGCCGCCTTGTCTATGAGCGCTCGTTGGGCTTCTCCAATAGGAGTATGCAAGCCAAACCAGACAACCCCAATCCATGTACCAACCCATAACGCAACAAACATGTGGCCCCAGCGCCTCCGTTTATAAAAAAGTGTGAGGACCGCATATCCCGTAAGAAGTGTAAAATAAAAATCATAGAAAACCTCCGACGCGTAGAGAAATGTTAAGTATATGCCATGCCCCGTATACACAAGATATACGCATTCCAGCCAATACCATATTGAGAATACGGCGAATATATAAAAAATTATTCTGTCTGCATAATCAATATGTTTGCACAGATGGCTTTCTACAGAAAATTCTTTTGCTGTTTGCTTTACTGCCTCCGCTCTTTGTTTCATTAAGAATCCCCCTTGTATATGTGCTTTACCGCAACAATAATACACCTATTTACCCCGTTTAGCAATATCGCATAATGTGCGTTCTTATACGTCATTGTACAAAGCCTGTATGCAGAAAGGGTAAGAAAATATGATAAGTCTTTAGCCCTCAACGGCGAACGCATGACGTATCATGCGATATTGTCTAACGGGGTTTACCCCCTCCTTTTGCAAAGTAGCATTTCTAAAAAAATATTTTGCTGTACGCAAGGGTGATATAGTGTATCATCACCATACATAAAGGAGGGGGTTTACAAAAAAAATCAATATATGTATAATGGGTGCAATGAAAAAAGACCCCTACACAAACGCTTCGCGTTTGGCTACGGGACAGGTATACGCCATGAAAAAAGATATACATCCACAATATTACGCTGACGCCACCATACGATGCGCGTGCGGCAAAACCTACCACACCGCCTCCACAAAAAAGGAGACGGAAATTGAAATTTGCGCGCACTGTCATCCATTTTTCACAGGCAAAGAAAAGCTGATTGATACGGCAGGCCGGGTAGAAAAATTCCGCGCAAAACAAAAGCACGCAAAATCGAAAAAATAACACTCTCTTCTTAAGAAAGACGAGTTCTCATTATGATGGGCTCGTCTTTCTTTTGCTCACTATGTCTCCCGAGGAACTCCTACAACTAAAAAAAGAATACGAGAATCTCTCAAAAGATCTCAATGGAACCGGCTGGAAAGACAAAGAAAAGGCGGCTCGTTTCGGCATGCTCGCTAAAATAATAGAAGATATACGCCTTGTTGAATCTTTGGAAGAAAAAAAGAAAGAATCGGAAGAACTAAGAAAAGATTCTTCTATGAAAACACTCGCCGAAGAAGATATAAAAACTATACAAAAAGAGCAGGGTGCGCTTGCTCAAAAAATAAAAGAAACACTCGAAAAACAAAAAGGGGAAGAGGCATCCTCGCTTGGTGTCATCGTTGAGATACGCGCGGGCGCCGGAGGGGACGAAGCAGCGCTTTTCGCCCGTGATCTTTTTACTATGTATTCAGCATACGCCGCAAAACAAGGATGGAGCGTTTCTCTTATAAACCGTTCTGAAAATTCGCTTGGCGGGTACAAAGAAATTATCGCAAACATACACGCGAAAGAAGCGTATGAGCATCTTCAATACGAATCGGGGGTGCATCGGATACAGCGTGTCCCCGAAACAGAAAAATCAGGCCGCATCCATACATCTACCGCTTCGGTTGCGATATTCCCGATATACCCCCCAAAAACTATTGAAATTAAAAATGATGATTTAGAGATAGAATTTACCCGGGCGGGAGGTCCGGGAGGGCAAAACGTAAATAAAGTAGAAACAGCAGTACGCATCACCCATAAACCGACCGGCATTGTAGTGCTTTCAAACAGCGAACGCTCACAGCACGCAAATAGGGAACGGGCGCTTGAAATACTGCAGGCGAAAATTATTGACGAAAATCGGATCAAAAAAGAAAAAGAAGACTCACAAGCCCGTAAAAGCCAAATCGGAACCGGCGATCGTTCCGAAAAAATTCGTACCTATAACTTTTTGCAAGACAGAATCACCGATCACAGAATTAATAAAAATTTTCACAATATCACAAAAATACTGGAAGGAAATATTGAGCCCATTATTGAAGAGTTTAAGAAGAGTTAAAAGTTATGAGTAATGGGTTATACGTTATTCACACATACAAAAACCTATGCACAAAAAAAACGAAGCGCAATAAACGGCTCCGTTTTTAATTTTACCTAATCCAGAAGATGAAGATAAAAACATATTTGACCCAATCCGTTTGAGTAAGCGCTACCATCCTACTGTGTTCACAGAAACTGTCTGGTCTACACACCTTTCAAGAAAAACTTTATTACTCGTTCTGGGTCAGCTAATTCTTTTATTATCGCCTCTATCTTATCTCGCACAACAGGATGAATGTCATATTCTTTTCCGTAAATTTCGCACGAATACGGGCTACCCAGCGGTTCTGCGCTAAAACAATATAACGTAAGTTCACTTCCTAAATTCAACCACCACCATAAGTAGTAACCCTCTTCGCCCTTTTTTTTATATTCGCAAGGAGCGAGATGCAACAAGTGCAATACGCCGCCTTCTCTTTTAAAAATTGTTTTCAGCAATTGGCAGAATGTGTCATCTTCCTGCGCCTTTTTTTTAATATTTTTTTCCGCTTTTAAAAAGAGACCCATAAAATACTTCTTTAAATTTTTTGCTTCTCGCCATGATGTGGGTTCTTTTTTTATTTTTATCCTTTCATTACTAGCTGCCATAACAAGCACACCTCCGAAATAGATTTCTATTTTAAAGACCGGAAATAATTCTCATTACACCCCTATCATAAAAAATAAATCCCGTCAAATAATAAGTATGCCACCACAATATTCTTTTTATTAAATATTCGGCGGCAGGCTACCAGATTTTCCTCTCTAATGAGGCCTTGGCTTACGCCTAAAGTTTTTTGTTTTGGATAGTAACACTTCAATACTTTAAAGTATTGAAGTGTTATCAGAAAGCAATTTACTGTTCTCTGTTTTCATTCTTCTATGCCATCTAGAAACTTCCATCTTCCTCTTCCTGCATACGGAGGCATTGCAAATAAACGAACTATTTTATTAATTTTGCGATATATTTCACTTGGTTTTTTTCTATCGAGATAAGCAAATACAACCTCAAATCCTGAACCGTTTCGATCAAGACGCTCCTTTACCGTCCCGATAGTTGCCTCGCTTACTTTTAAAGTTTTACTAATAACACGGAAAGGATACATTCGCTCCAACATAATGACGATTGCTAAACGTTTTGCAAGCATAATTTTTTCGGTCGGCGTTAAAAGGTCATTAAGGAAATTCTCAATGTCTTTTTTGTCCTTTGTTTCTGCGAAAATATCACGGAGCTCCCTCGATATTGAATCATATATTTCTTTTTCTAATTTATATTTTGAAATTTTTGGCATATGTAAATACTTCAATACTTTAAAGTATTGAAGTGGAGTTTTGTAAACTTATACCCATGGCTTTCTGCTTCGGCGGGTAAAAAACTACAAAAAATAATTCTATAATTCCATTAAAAAATTCAATCATTAAAAATTGATTGAAAATTTAAAATTAAGAATTAAAAATTTATCTTGATATGATATCAATCTGATTTTGATACTTTTGCGCGAGCGCCATAACATCATCGCCGTAAAATGCATACGCGGGCTTGTTTGCATTCCCCCACCCTGCAAAATATCGAAGAGCCGCTAACCGCTCTGCTTGATACGTTCCCGCGCCGGCACCATTTTCTTTCAAAAGAATCCCTGAAGCAATAAAAGCGGTTCGGGGGTCCCAAGGATTAGGCGGATTTTGACCCGCAATCTGGGCTATTTTCTCTTCGTATAACACCCATGTAGATGGGATAAATTGAGCAGGCCCCATAGCGCCTCCGTAGCCATACCCCGGCGGGCACGAAACCACCATACCGAATGGATCAAGACCAATCCGACTAGTAATGTTTACAAAGACATCAACATCGCGATCCGGCTTCATCACACCCTTAAATATCCTACCGGTATTTACGCCCTTCCCGTCGCCCTTTTGGGGTTGATTGGTAAGAAGACATTGACCGACATTCTCTCCAAGGTTTGACTCTTGAGCAATAACGCCCAAAATAAATGCGGGACGGACGCCCGTTTTTTCAAATGCAAGATTTGCGTATTCTACGGCTTTTTCAAAAGAAATGGCGGCAGATCCCTGCAGCAAGAAAAGTTCAGTTCGTATTTTTGCGGCATCCCGTTCTCTGCCTGCAAGAACTTTTTGATATTCAGCTTCTTGGCCTTTCGTTATCTTGAGCAATCCCTGCTTTTCCGCTTCGCGCTGTTCAATGCGCCGCTTTTCGAGTTCTTGAAGCGTGCGCAGCTGTACCTCCTCGGTCTTTCGCTCCCCCAGTAATACCCGCTCTTCGCCTGCAACCGTCTGAGTCCGACGCATCTCTCCGAATGAAAATTGGAGTGCTACTTGCACCGTATCGAAATTATCAAAATCAACAAAAAAATCGGAGAGCGTTTCGTACGAGAGCATCAATTCAACCAACGAAGCCTGATCAAGCTCATGGATTTTCCGCAAAAGCTCCGCCAATGAGTCCTTTTCGCTGTCTATTTTTTCATCAAGCAATACAATAAGCGCTGATTTTTCTCCTATAGAGTTGGTCAATGTGCCAATTGAAAGATTCCGCGCACGAATCTCAAGACGGGATTTTTCTATTTCCGCGTCCAAAATTGCGACATCCCGCTCAAGTGATGTGCGCTCTTTTTGTTTTTCTTGAATAACCCCCCGAAACCCTTCAATCTGCGATTCTAGCTGGGCAAGCTCGGACTCAAGCACTGCGCGCCGTTCTCCCACCAAAGACGGATCAACGGTTTGCGCCAAAAGAAACATGGGTACAAGTGCCGCTGTCCCTCCCAATATAAAAAGATAATGGAACTTTGCTCCCATTATCTTTTAGTATATCCTATACCGGCCGTGGAAAGGAAGACCTCTTTACTCTTCTTTTTTGGGCTCTTTTTTGTCTTCGCCATCTCCTTCTTCCTCTGCTTCTTCATCCTTTTTCTCCGTAGTTACCTCAATGTCTTCAATACTTTTCGGCTCTTCTTCCACTTCTTGACGAGGCGCGGATACAAGCACAACAACTTCTCCCGGGTCAGCTTTTATTGTCACGCCTTCTTTTGCCGTGATATCTCTGACAGTGATGCGATCCTCAAACTGAACAAGACCCGAAATATTGATAATGATTTCTGCCGGCAGGTCCGCGGGAAGCGCTTCTACATCCAATTCATGAATGACTTTTACCAAAACGCCGCCATCATGTTTAACCGCGGGAGACTCTCCTTCAAATTCCACAGGAACCGTAGCAACAATTTTTTCATCCATACGCACCGCATGAAAATCAACATGCAAGGGCGTATTTTTGATAGGATCAAACTGGACATCGGAAATAAGCACAGCGTGTTTTTTTACGCCGGTATCAATCTGGACGAGTGATGATTCTCCCGCTTTACGCCACACACGGACAAAATCCAATTGTGCTACAAAAAGCATTTCGGTATCAATTCCTTTCCCATAGACAACAGCGGGAATCTTGCCTTGATCCCGCAATGTTTTTACCTTTTTTCCGGCGATAGTCCGGTTTTCTGCTTTAAGCGTCAACATAGACAATATGAAAATAATATATCACTCTCAAAATTAAAAGGCAAGACACCTATCTAATGGATGGTTTATAATTAAAAATTTCCTGCTAAGTTACTTCCGCGTTTTTTAATTATATAGATATACAACGGAATCAGTATCACAAGAAAGGCAATTCCTAAATATAAAAATCCGTATTGATAAGAAAATCGGTTGATAGCAAAACCAATCCCGAAACTGGCAATAGCTGCGACAATATTCTTAGTCTGAGCTTGGATTGATAATAAGGTGGCCTTAAATTTACTGGGACTAATAATTTCCATCAAATAACTATTATCAACCTTGCTCAAACCCCACTGAAAAGCGTTGATAACAATAAATGCAAACACAACAACCCACCGCGTTGAAATGGTTGCCAATATTAAAATGAAAATAGCATAAAGAATCAGTTGAAATGTATAGAAAGAATATATTGTTGTAATCGCTTTAATTTTCCCACTATAAGCGAGCATAAGCGAAGCAAACGCCCTCCCGATCCCAAAAAATATTCCGTACCAAATCACAGGTATTTCAAGAAATGCTTGATACGGAGCGCGGAACCCTCCCACACCAAATAAAACACCGCTCATAATCCCCGAGAACAAAGCGAATGCAAAAAAATTAAGATGATATCCTTCACGCAACACTTGTCTAAAATTTTTCACCCCAATTTCCTCGACCTCTTTCTGTAACACCGGTGGAGTTATTAATGAAATAGCGGCAAATAATCCAATAAGGTCAACGATAAGCGCGGCTGCAAAAGGCAACTTAAAGCTGATACTAACAAAAAAAGGCACTAGAACCATAAACACAATGGGAACCGCAAACCCAATTGAACTCATTTTACCCATGATGCTTGCGTAGTCTTTTTCTCGTCCAAGCCCCTTTAATGTTTCGTGCATAAATGCGCTGCCGGTTCCACTATGAAAAGCGATTCCGGTACTTAACGCAACCCCCGCAAGGATCAAAAATACTATATTATTCGCAACGAGGAAAAGAGTTGTTGATAATAATATACATACTCGAGAAACAACAAGCGCTTGTTTATGCCCGAGCTTATCGGAAATATATCCGCTAGGAATTTCAAACACAAACCCCGCCAAACTTCCCGCAAGCAAAATAATACCAATGCCTGCGGCATTGACATCCGGTATAGTCAAATAATAAGCACCCAGTATCGCAGCAAAAATTCTTTTATTGGCAATCAACAAAAGTGTATATTTCCAAATATTGCTCCGTAAAACTTTTTCCATAGTTATTCCCTCAAGCAAAACAGCAAATTAGGAAATTTTAAATTTTCACTTTATTAGGCGCTTCTTTTCCTTCAAAAACAGCGATAATGTTTTCTGCGGCAAGCCGGGACATTGCCTGCCTCGTTTCTTCGGTCCCTGACGCAATATGAGGGGTTATGATGATATTGTCGAGTTCTTGAAGCCCTGGGGCAAGTAACGGCTCATTCTCAAATACATCGATTGCCGCACCTCTTATTGTTTTATTTTTAAGCGCATCTACAAGGGCCTTTTCATCAATAACCGCACCCCGAGATGTATTAATTAAATACGCGGTCGGCTTCATAAATTTTAATCTATCCGCATTAATCAAATGGCGCGTAGAATCCAAAAGAGGAACATGAATGGATACATAATCGGCTTCTTTCAGAAGAGCTTCTATAGTCGGCCTATAGAGAGCCCCGAACTCTTTCTCTCCGCCAGAGGCGGATCCGCCTTGGGCGGAAAATTCTTTTTCGAACTCCAAATTCCGTTTTTTATCGTAATATATAATCTTTGCATCGAATCCTTTTACCGCATGATGGGCAACACGCGAACCAATTCTGCCGAGCCCGACGATACCAACCGTCTTCTCTGAAAGGTCATTGCCGAGCAAAAGCATAGGCGCCCATCCAACATACTTCCCCGCGCGGGTAAAACGATCGGCTTCCGCTATTCTATGGCTTATCGCAAGCATAAGCGCAAATGTGTGTTCGGCAACAGTATTCGTAAGCACATCCGGAGTATTTGAAACAACAATATTTCTTTCGGCGGCGGCTTTGAGATCAATATTATCAAACCCAACCGCGTAATTTGCAAAAATCTTGCATTGCTTTCCTGCAACATCAAAAATTTCTGCATCAATCTTGTCTGTAAGCAAACAAAGAACCGCATCATACGCGTTGCCCGAAAGCGTTGTAATTAATTCTTCCCTTGTAAGCACGCGGTCATGCGGGCTTATCACCACCTCATATCCTTTTTCTTTTAATGCGCTGATCCCCGAATCAGGGATTTCGCGCGTTATAAATATTTTCATACTATATTTTGTTTTCACTTCCAAATAATTTTATTTTTTCTTCAACTTTTTTTTCTATTGCTTCAAGCACGGATGGAAAAATTTTATATGGCGTCGTCTCATTTGGATTCTCCTGTAAAAACGCGCGAAGCGCTTGGGTGTAGGCAACTCGTATCTCCGTATTAATATGCACATTGTTCATTCCGGATTGAATCGCTTTTTTTACATCTGCATCGGATATCCCTGAACCACCGTGAAGCACCAGTGCGACATCATCTGGAATAAGCGCGCGAATTGCTTCAATACGCGAAAAATCAAGATTGGGTTTGTTCGCGGCAATTCCATGAATATTGCCGATGGCAGGGGCAAATCTATGAACCCCCGTTTCTTTCACAAACTCCTGCGCCTGTGTCGGATCTGTCATATCTTCGGGGCGTATATCAATAACCTCATGCTGAATGGTTGAGGAACCGCGCAGATACCCCAGCTCGCCCTCTACCGAAATATGTGGATTCTTCGCTTTGGCATAACGCACAATTTCTTTTGTTCCTTCTATATTTTCCTCGTAGGACTTCGCGGATAAATCTATGCCGATAGAATCATACCCCGCGTCAATTGCGGTTTTTGCCTCTTCTACACTATGAAAGTGGTCAGCATTTAAAAAAATGGGAACGCCCGATTCTTCATAAAACGAATGCGCAAGCGCAACGCTTTGACGCAACCCCATGTGGCCGGATTCGCCCGTAGACGTTCCTATATGCAACGGCGAACGCAAACGTTTTGCTGCCTCAACCATCGCTTTTAGTTGCTCAAATGTCGCAATATTTAAATGAGGAACCGCCCATTTTTCTTCTACTGCTTTTTTGAGATATCCGTCTAGCGTCATAATTACACTTCAATAAACCCTCGGGTAAAATTCTTAATAATCAACTGCTCCATCACATCAAATCCCGTATATCCGCTGAATAATCGATTCCAGAGCGCCTCACGATGATGGTATGTGTATTTTACTATGGTTTTTGCGCGAGCCAAAGATATCGCATTATCAACCAGATTAAAAGATGTAAACTGGTCGCCTCCAAGCTCATTGGGGAAATACCCGCCGATGTAATCAAGCCCATGCCAAAAATCGAGTCCGAGATTTTTTTCTCTTCTGCCTAGCTTGGCTATATCATCCTCCGCGCGCGTCCAATGTATCGCTTCGGGATTTACATGGGTTACAGACAAGCGCGGATCATCCGGATTTTCTTTGGCAAGATACCGCTGGATCATCATCCATCGATACGCCTGCTCTTCTTCAGGAAAGGGCTTCTCTAATACATCCCCACGCAACGAAGAAACAAGATTTTTTGCGAATGTTTCTTGCTCCTTCGCATATAACCGGAATAATTGCGAATAAAAAGTAATCTCATGCAAATAATGGAGAAGGAGGCCGAAAAGGGCCATTAATTCGCCCGGCGTATCAAGGGGAATGGGTATCACAAAAATAATACCAAGCTCTTTGAGGTGGCTTATATTATGGAACTTTTTCCCGATGAACGCTTCTTCGGACGCGCTCAACCAATCTTGATGGAGGACATGCATTGCAATAGGCCGCTCTTCAAAATCATCCGGGCTGCAGTATTCAATCTGTTTAAAAAATACGCTGTTCAACCATTCTTTATCTTCTATAAACCGAAGAGCGCTGTATACTTCAAATAAATCAAATCGATTCAATAATTCCGAAACCGTTTTAATCCCGAAAAAAACAAGAATTTTTTTTGGAGGATTCCGTTCAAGAAGCTCCCTGGCTTTTTCTTTTTTTAAAAAATACCCATTCCCGATGTCCGCAAGCTCCCGCGCTACAGCTATAATTTCTCTGCAATTCTGATCCGTGGTGCAAAGAGACCCTCTAAAATATTCGGAGAGCGCCTGATCGTCGCGCTTCATTTTCCGCAACAAAGCCTCGTGGATACCATGAGAATAATTTTTCTGTATGCCCAACACATCAAGACGTTCCCGAACTTTATCTCCATTTTCTTTCGCAAGCGCATCAATAACCCCCTCTTTTCCGTACCGAGAGGCCATATGCGAATCAACTTTTCCCAAAAGATTCGGGGATACGCCAAGCAGACGCGCTATGTTTGTTATCGGGTCCATACTATTATTTTTTTATTTTTGTTGCCGAAAAAGGTAATGTTTTCCATCGCTTTTCGGATTCAAACTGCCGCTTTGCGAGAAGACCGGTTTTCGCGCCGGTATGCTCCACTTTAGAAGTCGCGTTCGCGCTCCCCATACGAAGCGCGTACAATATAGATTCATCCGTCCAACGTTTTTCTTTCTTTTTTTTCTTCCGCATCAGCCCCGCGACAAAACCGGAGCCAAACGAGTCACCCGCGCCAGTTCTATCAACCACCGCCTTTTCTTTATATGTCCCCGCGCGCCATAACGTATCGCCATCAGATACATATACGCCTTTCGGGCCCATGGTCATTACCGCAATGCCGTCAATAACATGGTCAAATTTTTTGAATATTTTTTCTATATTACGATACGGAATGCCGAGTAGTGTCGCGGCCTCTTCCTGATTGACAATAAAAACGTCTATCATGCTCAAAAACGGAGAAAGTTTTTTAAGGCCGAGCGCCAAATCAACCCCGCCGGGATTCCAGGCGATACAAGTTCCATATTTTTTCTTTAGTCGGAAAGCTCCTTTTAAAATAGATATATCGCCGGAGAGAGACGTGAGATAAAGCCATCGCGTACGAATCCGCGAAAACGGAATTTGGGATCCGCGCAATCCGTCATTCGCTCCCCGATGGCGCAATATGACGCGTTCCCCTGACGGTGGCTCAAGAATAATGGAGTACCCGGTAAGCAGTGAAGGGTCTGCGGTTATCAGATGAATATCAACCCCTTCGCTCTTTAATTCATTTTTTACTTCTTGTCCGCGAATATCCTTTCCGATATGCGCGATTGCCGCTGTTTTGAACTGCTGACGCGCGAATGTAACTGCGGTATTGGTCCCGGCTCCTCCTGTCCCAAAAAAAAGACTATCAATGCTTATCTTTGATCCAAGCGGAAGCGCGAGGCTTTCTTCAAGCCCCCTTCCTTTATTCTTAACAACCGCAAACGATTTGCTTTTCGCAACCGCATCACGCGTCGCAGACCCAATTGTAATAATGTCATAAAAAAAAGCCATGTCGGTAATGGTTTACCAGATTACTAGACCGGCTAGTTACCTAGTGTTAGATGTGCTTGGTTGCTAATTTGCTGGCTGGTATAGAGAAAAAAGCTTCTTTGTTGAAAACAAAATCAACACCATCCCAAGCGCCAAAATAAATGATTGCAAGTCAGGCGAAGTCGGTTCGTACACATAAAAGATTGAATACAAGAAAGAAACTAAAATGAGCGATAACCCCCACAAAAAAGACAAAAGCCCGCTCCGTATATGCCCCACCACTGCTCCTGCGGCATGAGCAACAATCGTGAGCGCCATGAAAGACAAAAGCACCCCTAACAGGTTAAAAAACAATACAAAATTTAAGAATAATTCCATAATAATACTATAGTTCTAGTGTACCCTAGATAAAAAATTTTTCATATTACTTCCTCTGAATAACTTTTTTGGCAGCTTGAACAATAGAATCTACTCCCATCCCAAGCTTTTCTACCAATTCTATGGGCGTCCCCGATTCCCCAAAGCGGTTTTGCACCCCTACAAATTCAATAGGCACGGGAATATTGCGCGTAATAACCTCCGCAACAGCCGACCCCATCCCGCCATTAATCTGATGTTCTTCTATTGTCACTAAGGCGCCTGTTTTTTTTGCGACATCAATAATTGTTTTTTCGTCCATCGGCTTTATTGTATGATTATTTATTATGACAACCCCGATACCCTCTTCTGAAAGTTTTTTTGCCGCAAGTAAAGCGTTGTGTACTGACGGACCGCAGGCAACAAGTGCTACTTTCGGATCCTTCCCTTCCCAAAAAATTTCTGCGCGTCCTATTTCAAAAGGAGTATCAGGAGTCGTATAGACCGGGGTTTTCTCGCGGGCAAAACGAATATATACGGGGCCGCCTAGAGATGCGGCAGCAAACGTTGCTTTATGCGCTTCGTGAACATCGGAAGGCGCGATAACTGTCATATTTGCGATGACTCGTGTGATAGCGATATCCTCTATCGCTTGGTGTGTCGCGCCATCAGGACCTACAGAAATCCCCGCGTGCGCGCCTGCAATGATGACATGCCGTTCGTTATAACAAATTGTTGTTCTAATTTGTTCCCAATTCCTTCCCGGACTAAACATGGCATATGAAGAGATGTACGGGATTTTGCCCATCGCGGCCATGCCTGATGCGACAGACGCGAGATTTTGTTCGGCAACGCCCATTTGGACAAATCTATCAGGGAATTTTTTTGCGAATGCTTCGGTTCTTGTTGATTCTGTGAGGTCCGCGCACAACGCTACCACACTCGGATACTTCTCCCCCGCCTCAACCAATCCTTCGCCATATCCATTGCGAATAGGCACCTGCTCAAGTTTTTCAAGTTCCAAAATATTTTCTACAAGATTTGCTTTTTTATTAATAGACATATCTTTCAGTTATTTGGTTTCCTAGTTTGCTAGTTACGCTTCGCTTCAGTTTTAAACTAGCAAACCAATAAACTAGAAAACTGTTATTGGTGTTCCGATTGTATCCGCCCTCCTAATGTGCGCAAATCATGGAGCGCTTGTTTTATTTCTTCCGGTTTTGTCGGCGGCTTTCCGTGCCATAAGTAATCACGTTCCATATACGCTACTCCTTTACCCGGAATAGTATGGGCAATAATAACCGTCGGCTTTTCCTGAACAACTTGCGCCTGCTCAATGGCCATATGCATATTCATAAAATCATGGCCGTTTGCGTCAATGACATGCCACCCGAATGCGCCATATTTTGCCCGAAACGGCTCAAGCGGCATAATGTCTTCGGTCATGCCGTCTATCTGGATATTATTCCTATCGATAATGCCGATAAGGTTCCACAGTTTTTCGCGTCCCGCGAGCATCACCGCTTCCCACGTTTGCCCGGCATCATGCTCGCCATCCGACATCAAACAATATATAAAGTTCTTCTTCCCATCCATGCGACTGGCAATCGCCATCCCGACCGCTTGAGAAAGCCCCGACCCCAAAGGACCTGAAGTCGTTTCAATTCCCGGAAGCGATGTTCTATGAGGATGACCCTGGAGACGGGTCCCAAATTTTCGAAGCGTTTTTAATTCTTCTACCGGGAAATACCCCGCATGCGCCATTGCCGCATATTGAATGGGACAAATATGGCCATTTGAAAGCACGAGCCGGTCTCGGTCTTCCCAGTCGGGATTTTTTGGATCGTGTTTTAGTGTATGAAAATATAAGAGCGTAAAAATATCCGCCATACCCAAAGGCCCCGCGGAGTGTCCAGAACCCGCCTCAACCAATTCATCAATAAGAGACTCGCGGATTTTATTTGCTGTCTCCTCAAGCTCTTTTATTTTGTCATCGTGTAGGTGCATCGATAATTAAAATTTTCAATTCTTAATTTTAAATTTTTATTGAATGATGCAATGTCTTAATTTTTAAACCAGTCTTTAAAATTTTGTCATTAAAAATTGATTAAAAATTAAAAATTGGAAATTAAAAATTTTTTAATGTATCAATCGCCTTCCCAATATCCTCTTCTCCAAATATCGCATGCGCGGCGGCAAAACGCATAGCGCCTGCTTCGGCAAGCACTTTTATATTCTCCGCATTCACGCCGCCATCTACTTCCAGTATACAGCTTGGGCACGCTTCGTGTAATCCTCTTATCTTTTCAATCGTATTATCATGCATTTTTTGCCCCGCGTATCCGGGCGAAACCGAAAGCAAAAGAATGCCGTCTATTTTATTCCAAAACGGCCTGGATTTTTCCCAATGAGTTTCCGGCATAATTCCTACAACAACTTCTTTCCCCGCCTCTTTCACCTTGTCTACGAGCAAAGAAGGATCCTCTGACGCCTCCAGATGAACAATAAGGCGCGTCACAGCGGGCAAAAGCCATTCTTGGTAGCGCGCATCAATATGATCCAGCATCAAATGGACCTCTATTTTTAGGGGTGTCGCAATGCCAAGCAAATCAGGCGCATGATGCCAGATGACATTTGGGGTGAGCGTCCCATCGGCAACATCTATATGGACCCATTCTGTAAGCGTTTCTATTTTTTTGAGACGGGCAGAAACATCGTCAAACGTTCCTGCATTGATTGCGGGGATAATGATAGTCATTACATTTAGTATAGCGCACATAAAAACAGGCGTAGGTTGTACGCCTGTGTAAAAAGTTATCTTTTTATCTCTTAGGGGACCTCATTGATTGGAATGTAAGCGCGTACCCGCACCAAAAACCTATCAATACTCCCGCGTGATGCAATGCCACCCTTTGCTGCATATACCAGTACCTCATCAGCAGATTCATTTTTCGCTCCTTCTGTATTTAGTTTTGACATGCCCAAGCCACGCACTCATCATAATACCTATGTACTGGCACCACATAAGAAATAAGGAAAATCTATCCATGCCATCCTCCGCTCTTTTTCTTGTCTGTGGGGAATATTACAGTAATTATCTTTATTCCTATACCGGCGGCAGTAAATATAAAAAAAATAAGGCCTCCGATAATAAACGCTGGGTGCACCCCTCCGAGAAAACTCATTATAGTATCCACTTTTTATTCTCCTACACAAAAGAGGTTGTCTTTCATGCCCCCTCTTTGTATGCCTATCATGATGTTATTTTTCTTGCTTTTTTCCTGATTTCTTTTTCCTGATCTGTAATAGTATTTCTAAAAGAACAAATATACAAAGAATAATAATCAACGCAATAATACCCTTCCCTACCGTCATCAAAAATTCTATCCTCGTTATCTCCTCTAACGGAGAATACTATGTGGTAGCTATTTTTGCAATTCCATCTTTTTTCGGAGAAAAAATATTTTCTCAAAAACGAATTTGAACTTCCTAAGAATGTGCAAGACCGGGTCTTGCACAGAAGGAACATGCTCTGGGAATTAACATATTTTTAGATTGTGCTAGGCCGGGTCTTACACATTTACCATTAAAAATAAAAACAGGCGTAGGTTGTACGCCTGTGTAAAACGATTCCGATTTCCGGAGCACAGATACGCTTCATTTAAAAAAAATAACGCACGCGTACAATTCGTACGCGTGCATCTTTTTTTAGTGCGTTGCATTTACCTCAACCGGGGGAAGTAGCCATCTCGGGATAGACATACAATTCATCCCATCGGTAAGCGTTTCGTAAGGACCTCGCTTACCGTGTTTATCCATACGCCTACCCTTAAAGTGCTTCGGAAATCTTACCTCCAGACAGCTACCCCCGTCGCTAGTCCTTCCCGTAAGCTCGCCGACCTGTAAATCGGGGTATTCTTCCTCTCCCCCATGCTTCTTGCATAAACTAGGAAGACATACTTGAACTTTCTGTCTAGCCATTATAAAACCTCCTTGTAGAAAGATTATTTTCTTAATATACTGTTTGCTATTGTACTCCTATTTATCAATTTTGTCAACCCACACATAAGAGGCCCTATGTGCTGGGTCAATACATTTAAAAAAATCGATGACCTAATCATCGATTTTTTTAATCCTTCGCACATGCCTCTCTTCTCCTTTGAATTCGGTCTCAAGCCATAGTTTTACAACGCTTTTTGCTTCTTCATCGGAAAGAAACCGCGCGCCGAGAGACAATATATTTGCGTCATTGTGCTCGCGCGAAAGAACTATAATTTCTTTATCACCTCCATAATATACCGCCGCACGAACACCTCGAATCCGATTTGCAACCATTGCCTCTCCTTGCCCGGAACCGCCCAAAACAACCCCTCGACTCTCGCCTGCGGTGCCGCCGCCAAGCGGCGAGCCTCGCCCGTTAGGCGGGAGCGCAGTCGAACCGCTCGGGGCAAGCCCCTCATCATCACGGGCTACTGCCTCGGCAACCAGGCGAATAAAATCAGGGTAATCATCCTGATCATTGAGCGAATGCGCGCCCATGTCTTCTACCTCATGCCCCTCGTCTGCAAGATATCTTTTGAGCTTTTCTTTGAGCGCGAACCCCGCGTGATCTGTACCTAGATATACCTTCATAATTTTTAATTTCTAATTTTTATTGAATGCTAAAATGTCTTAATTTCTAAACGATTTGAAAATTTAGTTATTAAAAAATTGATTATTCTTCAATTCTGCTCAGAATCTTAACATCTTGAGCCCATCGAAAGAAAAATTTGAAATTTAAAATTGTAAATTAATGTATACTGCATTTTGATTTTTGGATTTTGCATTAAAACATCTCTCTATATATACAGTACAGTAACCGTCAATTAAAGAAGGGGTTTTAGGCTTTCAATATGCTTCATTAACATAGCGCAATACCCCCATTCGTTGTCATACCATGACAAAATTTTTACTAAATCGCCGTCAACCACGCGGGTAAATGCCACATCTATGATAGACCCAAATGGCTCGCCTAAAATGTCGGAAGACACAAGCGGTTCCTCTGTTACCTTCATAATCCCTCCCCATTCGGGACTTTCTGCGGCTTTGCGCAATATAGTATTCACTTCTTCAACAGTAGTTGGGCGCCCTGCAACAAATGTAAAATCAATAACGGAACCCGAAATAACAGGAACACGCAAAGAAATGCCGTCAAATTTTCCTTTTATGCCGGGGATCGCTTTTTCAACCGCGTCTGCGGCTCCCGTATGCGAAGGAACAATATTTACGGCCGCAGCCCGCCCCCGGCGATAATCTTTCGCGACAGGAGAATCCACGAGCGACTGCGTCGCGGTATATCCATGAACCGTATTCAAAAGGGCTTTTTTTACCCCAAGTGCCTGCATCATAATACTCATAACAGGTGTTGTCGCGTTTGTTGTACATGATGCGTTTGACGAGATTTTCCCTTCCTGCAAAAACTGAATACCTACATTTGGAGTTGCGGTTTTTGTTTCTCCGTCATCTTTCGCGGGTGCTGTGATTACAACGCGCTTCGCTCCGCCCTTCAGATGCGCTTCTGCCATCTGATACGAAACAAAAATGCCGGTTGACTCAACGACAACATCAATCCCGAGCTCTTTCCAAGGAAGATGCGCGGGATCTCTTTCCTGAAAAAATTGAACGGGCTTTCCATCAATTAAAAATTCCCCATCCCTGCGAGACATTGTTTTCTCAAACCTCCCGTATACGGAATCGTATTTTAGTAAATATAAAAGATTGTCCGCATCTCCCAAGTCATTGATAGCGACGATATCAAAATCGTCATGCCCGAATGCCTGGCGAAAAAATACACGGCCAATGCGGCCAAATCCATTGATTGCAATTTTCATAAAAAATACTGATTAACGATAATTGTATAATTGACAGAACAAGTACATTATCTATGATAATACAAGATTAACAAAGGAGAAAAAAGTGCTGTACCGTACACTATGCTTTTTTGCAATCATACTTGTTTGTATAGCAATTCTTTCGGAAACAAAAAGTCACGCGGTCTCTGCTATGCCCGGTGTGCCTGCCCCCGCCGAAATACCGCCGAAACATGAATCAACCGAAAAAAAACCTCTTACATGCGATACCTACCATCAACGAGTGTGGAAGGATATCCAAGAAATCAATAAGAGCATGGAGGGGGGGTTTATTCATCGTACGGATCTATGGGTATTAGCGCTTTCGCTTCGTATTATCGCACACGCAGAAGGATACCATGATGCCTCGTGCAAACCATTCAACTATTTTCCTGCCAAAGCATGCGAATCAACCAAACACGCGTTTGCAAGCCATCTTCAAACATCAGAAGACAAATCAAAAAAAGAAGTCACCCGAACGGCATATTCTACGCGAGCGCGGGCAAACGCAGCAGCACTCGCCTGTTTTTGTCCCGGCACGCTTACCCCCATACAAAACACATGTGATGACTGGAAAGAAAAATCAGGAATCATCCTTACGGATTCAGGATATACCGAAGATCGCAATACTATTCTGCTTTTTTCCACACAGACAACCACCTACGGCTTTTTATACAGAACATTTTGCAAACCCCGTTAGGCAAAATCGGACCGTCTTCCTTGCCGCGTCTACTAGCGAATTTCGACGATTTGAACAACGGACCATTGTTTCTTTAACCATATATAGCATCCGTCAGACGTAGATGCGGCTTCCGATTTAGCCAAACGGGGCAAACCCCGTAGTGAAAAATAGCATGGTTGTTCTTACGCCTCATCGCTAACAATACAATGAACCGCAAACTGTGGCGTTGGTGTAAAACAGAGAAACCCACACATCGAACAACAAAGGCGTTATGCTATTTTCTACTAACGGGGCAAACCCAGCTCCACTTTTGTGATAAGAACGCATAGATAAAGCGTGATTTTTCCATAGTATGAGTTTTTGGGAGCGCAGGCTCAATACAAAAGTGGGGCTGGGCAAACCCCATTGGGCACTACTGTCTTACGAGAAAAACAACAAAATACCCTCGCGTTTGACGCGACGGTATTTTTTATATACTCGCCACTATTCATTCGGGTGGGCTTTTTCTTTTTGTAAAAGATATTGATAGGCGGAGAGCGCCGCTTTTACCGCATCTCCAGCGGAAATATTGTTCTGCTTATACATTTCGTCGGTCACGTCTCCAGCCGCCCAGATTCCCTCCTTTGAAGTAGCCGCGGTTCTGTGATCAATAATAATCTCTCCGTATTTATTTTTTTCAACCAAGGTTCCCAAAAATTCCGAATTAGGAACGGCGCCGATTTCAACAAAAACCCCGGTCACATCAAGCGTACGTTCTTCCCCGCTTACCCTATCCTTATATGTAAGCCCTTTTACAAATTTATCTCCTAATACCTTAACGGTTTGCGCATTCATAATCGCGCCTTTAAACTTTTCTGATTTTTGAATATGTTCAAATGTCACCGGATCTCCTTTAATTGAGTCGGAATATTCGAGCAAATAAATTTCGGATGCGTACGGAATTAGATCCTGTACTGCTTCAAGCCCCGCGTTTCCTCCGCCGACTACCGCAACCTTCTGTCCGGCAAAAATAGGCGCATCACACGTGGAACAAAACGCAACTCCCTTACCGTTAAATTCTTCTTCGCCGGGGATTCCCATTTTTCTCCTTCGCGATCCGCTTGCTAAAATCAGCGTCCTGGCATCATAGGTACCCGTGCCCGTCGTTACCCGAAAACCACCTTCTATTTCTTCGGCTTTTTCTACCCGCTCCGAGAGAATCTCAATGCCTTCTTGGGCGCGCGCGTGTTCTTCTAATTTTTGAGCGAGCTCGGATCCGGGAATGCTCACCATCCCAATCCAGTTAAAAATCTCCGCGGATACGGACGACTGCCCGCCGAATGACTCCGCAATCATAAGCGTTTTTATTTTTTTGCGCGCGGCATATACAGCTGCCGCCACCCCTCCCGGTCCTCCGCCGATAATAATTGTGTCGTACATAATTTAGTTATGAGTTAAGAGTAATAAGTTAGGAATAATAAGTTATGAGTAATGAGTTATGAGTTAAGAATAATAAGTTAAGAGTGATGAGTGATGAGTTATTTCACAGGCAAGCATCAAATATCAAAATTCAAATAATTTTTGCCATTAGAATTTTGGGCTTGATTTGATATTTGAGTTTTGGAATTTGGATTTTGTAGTTTGGTATTTCGCTCTAACATTCTATACGTTATAATTTTTGAATACATGGCGGAAAGATACAAGTTTTATTATACATGCTATATGTTGCACGCTTCAAGTTACGTGTTTAAAGAAAATCTAAAAGGCTTTTTTCATAATTCAACGGTTCAAGCAATCGGAATCCCCACGAAATCAGCAATGGAAATTTATCAAACAGTAAAAACACTCCTATGAGAATAAGAAACGCGCCCGCTATCCACGAAATGATACGGAGTGTTTTCTGGGATTTTTCTATCCATCGGAGTGCCCGGCTATATAAAAGAGATACCGCTAAAAACGGAATCGCGAGCCCAAAAGAAAAAATGAGAAGCAACAGCCCTCCTTCAAACGCTGTTGTTTTTGCGCCCGCAAGAATAAGGACCGACCCCAATACGGGCCCTACGCAGGGAGTCCACCCAAATGCGAATGTAGCTCCAACCAAAAGAGAACTTAATGGATTCCCCGGCCGAAACCACCTGCCAAGTCCAAATGAATGTGCGCCGGCAAGCGAGGATGTTTTGATTACGCCCAGCAAAAAAAGTCCGAAAAAAATAACAAGCGCGCCCCCAATACGCGCAAGCCAAATGCGTGAAGACCCAAGAATAGTAGACCCCAAAAAACCCGCAAGAACCCCGAACAGAATAAAAATAATACTGAAACCAGCAATATACGCAATCCCATTTATAAGTATTTTTTTACGCCGGGCAAAAGAAGATAACTGTTCTCTCCCCGAAGCAACCCCGCTTATAAAACCGAGGTATGCGGGAACCAACGGCAAGGTGCAAGGCGCAAGGAATGTCACAAGGCCCGCTATGAACGCGGGTAGAAGTAATACTTGAAATTCGGGCATACCCCGTTAGGCTAAATCGAAAAACGTCTTATTTGCAAAACCGCAGAAGATATTTCGATGTTCGCCCTTAATTGTACTTTTTAACACCACCATTTTGTGTTTCCCCATAAGACGCAAAGGTTTTGGTTTCGATTTTGCCATACGGGGCATATATGTATAATATCACGCCTGTCGAGATACTATTTTTCTTTTTTGATTTCTTCAATAGAACAACCGATATGGGGTTCTTTTTTGGGATCGTTTCCGACCGCTTCTATATACATCGCGTCGGCTTCCAAAATACCTTCTGCTTCGCACTTAAATACGACTACCCCGCCCCGAGAGTTGTCGCGATATATAAATTTTTTTATACCACGTTCTTTGTTTGATGCAGGATTTTCTATAGACATAAAAAACGAATGGCTTGCCACGAGCGAGTGAACCGCTTGTGGCAAACGAGCCGAGTGGACTTCGTATGCGTGAGTTGGAACCAGATTATTAACGATTTAAAAGTGTTTCAAGAAATTAGAAGTAGTATAAGCGAACCGAAAATTGCAAGATAAGACCTTGGCAGATAATATCCGTTAACTACCTTTAGCCATCGCTTGTGCCACCAAATACTTCCCTGTGGCCCCTTCAATAATTCGCTCAGTGCTGGAAAATTCCAGTTTAGCACGAACCAAGAAAAATCCTCAATTACTGTTATGGCGATGTAAATCGCCATAATGAGCAAAAAGTTGTGGAGCAGAAGGAAGTGTTCTGCTAAAAGTATCAATGGAAGCAAAAATAAATACATCAATACGGCGTAACCGAAAAAATAAGGCACCCCGAGAACACGAGCCATTACTTTCGTTACAAAATTGTTTTCCCCGATTATCCTGCCATACCATTTATTTTTAGGCAGACCAGCGCCCCACCCCTTATCTTTTTCAATTAAAATTTCCAAAATAGCTATTGGGATAGCAAAGACAAGTATATTGACTGCGAAAATGATAAATTTGGACTCTAACATAGATATACGTAGACACAAGTGGATTGGGTAATGTGCCTGCCTAAAACAATGATGTGGACCCGCGGAGAATCGCCGCCCAGCATAGGGCGAGCCTCGCCCGCTCGCTACGCGAGCGAGGCGGGAACTCCGGCCTACCGGATGTCCCGACAGCAAAGGTGGACCCGCGGAGAATCGAACTCCGGCCTACCGGATGCAAACCGGTCGTTTTACCACTGAACTACGGGCCCCCAACTTCGCTCCGATATTCATCGGAGCTTCGATGGGCAAGCAAAATTTTTTACCTCTGCTTGTCCGTCCGAAGCCCTGAAGCATAGAGAGGCGAAGGCGGAAACTACGGACCTTTCGTTTAAACTCATTAGCAAAATATTATTCATTGTGCGTGTTTTCATATCTTCGGTCAACCCCGTTAGATGAGCAGAGTTTGGAACGCTCTACCTAATGGGGCAAAAATAAAATCCCGTAAACGGGATTTATTCTATTATTTTCAATTTGAACCGCATGTCTATTTTGTTCATGAATTCGTCGAATGCTTTTGGTATCGATACATGAAAAGATTTGAATTTCTCATTGATGAGATCACGCGGTTTTCTTTTTTTAAAATACAAAAGAAGATTTGCCATTTCTTTTTCTTCTACAAAAACGTTTGCTTCGTTGTCTGGCCCGCGAATTGAACATTCATAAGAAATGCTTTCCGGTTTTCGTATGGAATCCTTTTGGATATCTGTAAATACAAACTCGGGCATGTCAGATACTATCCTTCGCAACTATACGCCGTTACGCCAAGCGTTCCGCGCTGGAATTATTCCATTCTTCCTCGTCTTCGTCCTCGTCCCATTCTTCATCGTCTTCAAATTCTTCTTCGTCTTCATCCCACTCTTCTTCATCGTCGCCCGTTTCGTCTTCCTTGTCGTCGGGCGAGTTGGAATCCGGCCCTTCATCAAATGAGGGCCTACATACAATCAGATCAACAACTGATATCATGTACTTTCTCCTTCCTGTACTGCTATTTTCGATAGTATATCAAAGAATAATCAAAAAAGCAAGTCCGCCTAAAACAGCCTTCTATTTAAACGGAATAAAAATGATTCGTCCCATACCCACCAATACGCCATCCTCAAACACTTCAATGTATGGCGTCGGTCCGCCTTCCTGCTCTTCGTGACAGAGATACAAGTGGCCCTCTTCCAGCTCTCCCCGCGAAATAGGGATATTGCTTATCCGCATTCCGGGAATTGTTTTTCCTTTCATGGCTTCCTCCAAATATATTTTTTGCGTCCATAACAAGGATAGCATTTTTCTCTGTAACAAAAAAGCGGAGCACAAGCTACGCTTTCTGATTACCAAATTATCAAAATAAAAATTTAATCTTCACTGCTCTCCAAAGGAACAGAAGTGCTATCCTCGGAAGCCCCAATAACCGCTGTGTCATTTTTTTATTTTAGGATTCCAAAAAATAAGGTTACCCAAATTCGGAATTTCTATGGATGTCGCGAGATCTAAGTCGCCGTCGCTGTCAAAATCGCGCAACGTAATATTGTCCCCCTTCGCGCCGATGGGATTAATCTGATGAAATTCCCATTCGCTCGTGTAAATATCCGGATCTTTCTGACTCAAATAATATATTCCTTTGCCCTTATCTTGCAGATCAACCGTTGTAACAACAATATCTATTCTGCCATCTTTATCTAAATCTACAGCATCAACATCTTTTGGATACCCTCCATATTTTCCCACTGGAATTTTAACTGCCTTCCAAGAATTGCCTTTGTTGTCCTGACGTAAGAGGATAATCGCTTCCGCAGGGCTCGTTGCCGCAACAAGAATATCCTGTTTGCCGTCCCGATTGACATCACGGAGACTTATCATGCGGACTTCTTTTCTGCGTAAAATATCGTGCCTCTGCCAATACCCCCTCTGTTTGCCCCCGACTCCTGGATTTTCAAACCACGATACGCCGGCATATGTATGACTTCCCCTATCAGATACAACAAAATCTATGTCGCCATCTCCGTCCATATCACGACGATGAATGCCCATTTCCCAACGCATATTATTTTTATTAACCATGGGATAAAAAACCCACGCATTAACATTCAGGGGATTTTTTGGCGACTTAAACCAGCCAAAAATACCCTTGTCCCCCCCCGCGATAATATCGGGATGCCCGTCCTTATCAACATCAAACCATACCGTATCGTTCCACTCTTGCACCATATCCTTCGCAACCGACACAGAAATAGTATACGTTTTCCACAGAGATGGATTTAAATAATCTTCTTTCTTTTGTATAACATGCATCTTAATACCCCCTTTTCCTCCCGAAATAACTCCAAATGTCCCGTTTCCTAAAATCTGCGCGAGCAAAGCGAATTCCGCGCTTGAATTTTTCCCCACAGTAACGCATGACCAATTATCATACACGCGTTTCCCTGGTGTAAGCATGCAAAGCCGTATCGTTCCCCCGCTATCTTGCCATGATGTTGCGGTGTACATCGTCCCATCTCCACCAACACGCAAACTTATTCCGTCAGCGCCTTTTACCTTACTTGATGCGGAATCTTCAATATATGTATATGGCCACTGTTCACCTGGTTTAATCGCTTCTCCGGAACCGCCGGTACCCGGCGAAGGGATGGGAATATTAAATCCGACACTATTTTGATCCCCCCAAAAAACCAAAAACAAAACGAATGCTATCGTAAAAAAAATACCCAACGAATGTTCATGTTTTATAAAATGCATATAATTATATTAAAAAAATCCATATATTTATAGTACCATATAGTCTTCTAATTCTTATACACACAGAAATAGCAATAAAAAGAGCGGAACTTATAAAAAGCCCCGCTCTATTTTTTTTAATTGCCTAATCTTCCGGATTATCGCTTGAAAGAGCATCCGATATGTCGGTCTCTTCTTCTCCTTTCGGTTCCGCAACAAACCGGGCGTTAGGTATATTATTTTCTATGGTCGGATTCCAGTATATGATAACTCCCATGTTTGGTATCTCAACGGTGGTGATGATATCCATATCTCCATCGCCATCAAGATCGCGCATAGTAATATTGTCGTACTTGGCTCCATTGGTATGAATGGAATGAAACTCCCATTCGCCGTGTAGATCCGATTTCTGGGTCAGATAATAAATACCCTCGCCCTTATTCTGGAGATCTACCGTAGTAACAACGATATCCTTTCGGCCATCGTTATCCACATCGGCAAGTGCGGCATCTTTCGGAAAACCGCCGTACTGACCCACAGGAATCGTAACTATATCCCAATGAAGAGTTGGTTTGTTTATTCGTAAAGCAATAATAACTTCGGCGGGTTTTTTCCCGGCAATAACGATATCTTGCGTTCTGTCGCCGTTCGCGTCTCCGAAACCTATCATGCGAACTTCTTTGCGCCCTACGATGTAATGGCGTGGCCAGTATCCGGTATTATTTCCTGCTCCAAGATTTTCAAACCATACGACTCCGGCTTCTGCGTGCACTCCGCGATCAGGAACAATGATATCTATATCACCATCCCAATCCATATCACGAGGATGAACGCCCATTTCCCATCCGGTTTCCTCTTTTGGAGAAATCATATGGAATACCCAGGCGTCACCGTCCAAAGGATCTCCGGTTGATTCAAACCAACCGAATATCCCTTTTCCGGGATCTCCGCTGTCCTTATCACCGCCCGCCACTATATCCCGGTCCCCGTCTCCATCAAGATCGACAAATGCAGCGTCGTTCCATTCCTGTTTCATGCCGTCTGCGACCGAAGCGTATATGGTGTATGCTTCCCATCTATTTGGGTTAAGATAATCTTCCGTGCTCCATACGACATGAAAAATAATGCCGTCGCGCCCGGAGGAGATAACTCCGAAAATATCATCGCTTACGATTTTCGCAAGAAGTGCAAATTCAGCATTCTTGTTTTGACCAACGGTAACGCATGGCCAAAAATCATACACGTATTCGCTCTGGCTCAAATCAAGCCTGCAAAAACGTATAACACCCCCGCTATCTTGCCATGAGGTCGCCGAATAATACGCGGCAACATTTCCCTCCTCGTCTTTCTCTTTTCGGAAACTTACGCCATCGGCGCCCTTCGCTTTGTCGGCCGAAGCAGAATCTTCTATGTAGGTGTATTGCCAAAATTCGGATTCGTCCGCTTTGCCATTGTTTCCTTTGTTTCCATTGTTCCCGGTGGCCTGTTCTATAAGCGCATCAATGTTGCTATTAAAGCCCTGCGCCTTGTAGCTAAAAAATGACAATAGTACAAAAAGTACTATATAAACTAACAGCCAAAATACGCTTTGATTTGTTCTTGATCTCATGTAAACCCCCCGTTTTTGAATGTTTTTTTTAATGTAAACCTGGGCTCATTCTACTATAAAATTAATAAAATGTCAATACATACATTGACAACTATAAATAAATATAGTATAGTTACTTAAATCAATTTAAACGTAGTACAATAAAAACATACCATTAAGGAGGTATCAGTATGAACAAAGAATCGCCCGATATTAAAAACGATGCGGAAAAAATTCCAAACTATACAATGGAATTTTCTCAAACCAATTTTGAAACGGGCCCAAATGAATGTATCCTAAAAATCGTGATCAACGAAAACGGGGAAGAAAAAACATTGGAAGCCCACTGGCCAAAGGAAGGAATCCAACTTTTTGATCCTCAAACAAAACGAGAATTGGAATTTGTATCACCCAAGACCATGAAAAAAATGTACGACCAGTTTATGTCGCTTAACCCTTCTTATCATGCTCTTATGGAGATGCGAGAAACTCGTTCCCTCCTAAAGTTTTTTTGGCTATCTCCGAAGAAACAAAAAGATCTTGTTGATCTTCTGAACATGGGGTCAACTAAGAAAGAAGCAGAACGCATCATGAAGATGCCCGAAGAAGAACAAAAAAATATCTCTAAGGAGAACCCAGTGCATCGTCCAACATAAAAGAGTTCCGAAAAAATCGGAACTCTTTTGCTTTTTACCTGAATTGTTAAAATTTTTTTATTTCTACGTGCCCGCACTTATAGCAATCCCCTCGCCATCGCCTAACGCCCCCAAGAACCAAAAATGGCGACCGTGTGTATTCTAACGTGCAGAGCAGACAATTCGGACATTGGTACGGCGTTCTCCAAATACCCAATTCTTTGCACACCCACCTATGCATGCGTAACGGCATAAAAAAAAGAAAGCCAATCAGTATAAAAACGAGAAATAAAATTACAAAAAAAACAAACGCTACTACATTAAATCCCTCTTCGCCAAACCGCATTATTCTCTGATACATACTCCCCCCCCCTTTATTTAGTATTGTTTTTTTAAAATCCGATAATATGCTACCATAAAAAATATGATCGGTACATCCTTCGACAAAGCTCAGGACAGGCCCCACACGTCCCCAAAAGATGTTTTTCTCCATCTCTTAATGGTAGGGACGCTCTATGCGAGCGTCATCAGTTTTATTACGCTTCTCTTTCAATATATACAGTATTACTTTCCCGATGTTCTTGATTATTCTGCCCCATCCCTTTCGTTTACAGCGCAAAGCTCAATGGCAACGCTTATTATTGTGTTCCCTGTTTTTTTGTTTCTTTCGCATCTCCTGCAAAAAGAATTCAAAGCGCATGAAGAAAAATCAAAATCGCGTCTCCGAAAATGGCTGCTTTCTTTCACGTTATTCGTTGCCGCGATTGTTATTATTGTTGACCTTGTAACCCTCATACAAAGTTTTCTTGGCGGAGAACTTACTGTCCGTTTTTTGCTAAAAAACGCAACTGTTCTTTTTGTCATAAGCGCTGTGTTCGGCTACTATCTCCACCAGCTCAAAAAAACAAAACCGGAAGCAACCCGCAACGAGCGGATATTTGTTTGGGCTGTATCATTCGTGGCCGTTCTTTCAATCGTGCTTGGTTTTATCCTTACCGGCTCACCCGCAACACAGCGCCTCATGCAATTTGACCAAGAACGCATCTGGAACCTCCAAACTATCCAGTCTCAACTTGTGTTTCATTTTCAGCAAAAAGGCGCTCTCCCCGAAACGCTTACGAACATATCGGATGACATTTCCGGATTTGCATTACCGCGCGATCCTGAAACCGGCAAGGAATATGAATACCAAAAAAGCGGCGAGTTTTCGTTCACGCTATGCGCCGACTTTAAAACAGAATATATAATCTCAGGAAAAATTCCTTCGCGCCCCATACACTCATTTGAAACGTGGGACCATGGAATCGGACACGCTTGTTTTGCCCGCACCATTGATCCGGATTTCTATCCTGTGCGAGAAAAAATATTGTAAAAAAGATCTTTTACATCGGGGGAAAGATAGCCATGGAAGAAAACCTCTATATTGTAAGCATCCTTGCAGTCCCCAGAAACAAAGATGACGAATCGCGAGATATCACGATACACATTCTCTCATTCATCTCCTGCTCGGAAGAAGAAGCAGATACGATAGCGAATGAACACATTGGCGTTTCGTTTTCAGCCGTATCATGGAAAGTGGAGTATGACCTGCTAGAAATTTCTCTTGACGATATATTGGAAGATATCCAATCATATGAAGACTCCGTACAGGCGTTCGCGATAGGACTGGTGCTTTTAAATCCCGACGGAGCGGGAATGCGATACCACGTTTCTTCTCATCTTATATGCGCATATTCAAAAGAAAGCGCGGAAAAACTTGCGCTCGCCTACGCGCATGAACACTTCCCTTTCTTTAAAGACCACATCGCGAAAGTAGAAGAAATACCTCCGAATATTCGTTTTTGTACGACAACATCAAAAATTCATTAACCATCCCGCAGTACTGCACTGCGGGATGTTATATTATTGGGAAAATATTCTGTCCATCTCTGATCGCACCTGCGTAGAAAATAAATCCCGTTTCGCAGAAATCTGCGCGCGGTATTTTTCTTGCAGGCGCTCTAATTCGTCTGCCACCGTAATGCCTTCTTCCCTATCAAGCATAAAACGACCGGTACGATTTGAAACTTCTTCGGCAAAAAGCGCGTATGTTTCATACTCGCGCAACAGAAGGATGAGAACGGTTTCTTTCGCGCCTGACGCCCGGTCAAACGCTGACACCCTGCTCTGCGCGCCTTCCTGTATAATCCTCACAACGAACTGGGGGTCAACGGGTATCATACCTCGCGACACGCTGATTTGCAGGTCAATAAAACCCGCCTTCAAAGCGCTTATTGTCTCCCCCGTCTCACCCGACGGATATTTTGGAGAACGTTCTATTTCATCAAATGATTCAAGAGTCCGCGTAATATCATTTGAAAGCAAAAAGAGAAATTCTGTTGAAGGCGCTTCTTCCCGAAGTACGGCGGAAGCAACCACATCAAATATATCTTTTATATGCGATGTAATAATGCTTGTCTCGTATTGCCGGCCGCGATCTACTTCAATTTTTAATTTTGCAAGCCGTTCGCGAAGCGATAAAAATCCCAACTCGGATGCGTGAAGCGGACGATCGCCTGCAACCTCAAACAATAATCGCTTTTGAAGATTTCTGTCTTCTTCAAACGCGCTCTCAATGCCAACGCGCATCTGTTCGGACACTCCGTCAAGAATTTCTTCAAATACCGCAAAATGTTTCGCAAGCGATCGGAGCACCGTGCTTGCGAGCTCTGGATTATTACTGCGGTCAACCTGCTCTGCCGCTTTCTCCATGTGCGCTCCAAACCTCACTATCGTTTCATTTGTTTTGGGGTGTTTTTCATATGAAAGCACCACTGCTTCGCTCAAACGTTCTTCGGCAAGCATAATAAGCCGTTCTATTTTGCTTTCTCTCCCAAATGTAAAAAGCGTTCCAATTGACTCAAAGGCGCGCTCAAATATATACAGCGGATTTTTTGCGGTCATCCCCGCCGGCGGCAAGAGCGCAAATTGCGCGTACGCACTGCTTGCGATAAACAGAAACCCTATAAAAAAGAAATACGCATAACGCATACTTCTAGTATAGAAAAAAATAACCTTCCCGATAAGAGAAGGTTATGAAAAACAAAATGCTATTGCCACCTCGCAGCACGCTGCGGGGTATTGTATTTGTATTACCCGCACACTCAAAAGACCACAATATCCTTATAGTATATGATGCGTATCCCTAAATGTTTCGCCTGCGCATGCTCCCATGACGCGCCGTTGGACGTTTCCCAATTCGGCAAAAAATAAAATGAATGAATAAGGCGCGATTCAAACATGGGCAGGTACAGTTCTTTCAAAAGATGGCTATCCCCCTTGTACATGGGCCACGTTTTCATCTCAAATATTTTATTTTCAAATGGCAGCTGGCTGAACACCGTAACCCCCTGATAGCGTAAAAACCGTATTGCTCTATGGAAGCGTTCAAGATTTTTTTCAACCGATCCCGTACCACCCGTTGATATCGGACCGCACACCATACCTACCGGCTGCACCATCCGTTTGAGCACTCGGATTGCGATATCGGCAAACTCTCCGAACGTAGTTGCTTTTTCTATTTCCAATATTTCATCCGCATAGCCATATCTATCCATTGACGGCCTCCTCTGCGTAGAATCTTTGCCTTTGATAGTATATACTGAACCTATGTTGGACATCAAATTCATACGAGAAAACCCCGATTTGATTAAAGAAGCCGCGCGCAAAAAACGGGTAGATTTTAATGTCCTCAAACTCATTGACGTGGATAAAAAACGGCGGGAAGGGCTTGCCGAAATTGAAAAACTCCGCGCGTTCCAAAACAAAGCATCAGATACTATCGCGACTATCAAAGACGAAACAAAGAAAAAAGCAGCCATTGAAGATTTGCGCGATATAAAAGACAATCTTTCTAAAAAAGAATCCGAACTCAAAAAAATAGTGCCCGAATGGGAAAAACTCATGCATGATGTTCCGAACATCCCCGATCTCTCCGTACCCGAAGGAACAACCGATGAAGAAAATACGGAAGTGCGCCAAAGTTCTAAGCCAAAACCATTCGGCTTCCCGGCGAAAGACCATGTTGAATTGCTGGAGTCCTTGGGTCTTGCCGACCTTGAGCGCGGGACGAAAGTTTCCGGATTTCGCGGATATTTTCTCAAACAAGAAGCGACCCTTCTCTCCATGGCGCTCTGGCAATTTACCATGGATACCGTAACAAAAAAGGGATATGAACCGGTTCTCGCTCCCGCGTTAGTGCGTGAAGAAAATCTTTTTGGAACGGGGCATTTTCCCCAAGCGCGCGAGGATGTATACAAGCTTGAACATGACGAATTATATCTTTCTGCAACTGCAGAAATCCCACTCATGGGATATTATCGCGATGAAATATTGGAAGAAGATATACTCCCTAAAAAATTTGTTGCGTTTTCTCCATGCTTCCGCAGAGAGGCGGGATCGCACGGCAAAGACACAAAAGGCATTTATCGCTTGCATGAATTTTTTAAAGTAGAACAATTGATTTTTGCGCCAAACGATCATGAGCTGTCTGTCCAACTGCATGAGGAATTAACCGCAAACTCGGAAAGCATTCTTCAGGCATTAGAATTGCCGTACCGGGTAGTGACGGTAGCCGCAGGACAGCTTGGGCGGGCACACGTAAAAACATACGATCTTGAGGTCTGGATTCCGTCAGAAAAACGTTATCGCGAATCCCATTCGTCTTCGTATTACCATGATTTTCAAACACGCCGGCTCAACATCCGCTACCGCGCCAAAGATGGCGAGATGCGTTTTTGCCATTCCCTTAACAACACGGCAATTGCAACCCCCCGCATTCTTATTTCTATCCTTGAAAATTATCAGCAAAAAGACGGGAGCGTGCGCATCCCGGCCGTACTCCAAACATATCTCGGGAAAACAGCAATCAAACCAAAAAATTAAATTTTTAATTTATAATTTCTAATTAATTTTTAATGATTCAATTTTGAAAACAGTTTAAAAATTTAAAATTGAAAATTAAAAATTATGACTAAAGACCCCCTTCGCCGATCGCGGCGCTTTAAACGAAACAGACTTTTTAAGCGTTTTGCCCTGTTTGGAGGAGGGATTTTGGTTTGCTCAGCACTCGGCGTAGGATTTTTTTATATTCCCTATTTTTCCATTACCGCGGTCTCCCTTGAAGATCTCCGAACCCTTCCGGAAAAAGATATTACCGTGGAAATAAGCGCTCATCTGGATAGAAAAACGTGGGGGTTGCTTCCTCAAAATAATTTTTTTGTTTTTCTTTTTACCGCATCCCGTCTGGAACAAACACTCAAACAAAAATTCCCTAAAATAAAATCAATAACAATCAAAAAACGCCCCCCCCATGCCATTGCCGTGCTGTTTGAGGAACGGAAAATTTGGGCAACAATCTGCAAAGACGCATCTTGCTTTTACGCTGATGAGGAGGGTTTTCTTTTTGGAAAGTCATCGCGTATTTCAGGGTCGCTCTTTTTTAGCATTGAAGACAGGCGGAACGTCACCCATGCGATAGGAACGACCATCGCGAGCCCCGAAGAATTTAAAAATATAAAAACGCTCCTCCAGCGAATAGAAACCGTTACCGGCGCTTCTTTTTCAGCCCTCATGCTTTCTGGGTCAGAAGACCTTATCTCAAAATATGAAATAAAAACAAAAGATGGATGGCGCATTATTCTTGATTCAAAAACAAACGGCGAGCTTGCCGCCGCAAACTTCATTTCCGCATTTGAGGGCATTCTCCAAAAAAATATGGAAGGTATTGATTATATTGATGTGCGTCTAGAAAATAAAATTTTCTATAAATATAAATAAACGAAGCCTCCATACCTGTGAAACCCCTTAAGCGTACGCTTAAGGTTTTTCAAAAGTTTTTCGTTTGGAATATAAACACTTTAATACTTTAAAGTATTAAAGTGATGCTCCATAGGCTTATTCGGCCTTCATAGCCGAATCTGCTTTGGTCTTCTACCCTCCGTATCCTCAGCGACCGAGTACGAAGTAGACGGGCAGTAGTCTTCTGCGAAAGTGTAGGTGCCATGGAATCTTGACAACGTGTACAATTCCACATACCCTTTGTGTAGTAAATACATCCTGAAAGGAGATTCGGAATGGAATTTGGAATGGAACGGACATTGGTTTTGATAAAGCCTGACGCGCTTGAAAAGAATTGCGCGGATGAAATTCTTAACCGCTTTTTAACAAACACATTTGAAATCGCTGCAGTCAAAAAAATTACGGCTACTCCGCTATTGATTGATCGGCATTATCAGAAAAAGTTCTTAGAAGCCCCCGATGTACGCAATGATGTTGTTGCGTACATAACGTCGGGCCCGATTGTTGCGCTTATTCTTAAACGCCCTGACGCGATTGCCGGCGCGCGGCTCATCATCGGCCCCCTTCATAAAGCGCCCAAGGGAACAATTCGGGGAGATTTTCCGACAGATGTATTGCGTAATTTGGCGCATGGATCAGATTCTCCGGAAGCCGCAGAACACGAAATAGCAGTTTGGTTTGGCGATACTGAAAAGCAAGAAAAATTTTCACAATTGAACCCCGCCGAACGACTATTTATCTTAACGGAGATATTCCAAAAAGAAGGCCTTTGTGAAAGCGCGGTTACCGTAGCGGCTCATTGCCTGCGAGAGCTCAAAGAAGTTAATTCATACGAAGAGACTGCATCCGGACATGTAGTCAAATACACCGGGCATATCATATGCCTCCCCGACTTCCTGCATAGTGAGACCGCACAGAAACGCTTTGCTGAAATGGGAATCCAATCCCCGATACATTAAAAAGGGGGCGTGCCGATCATGAAATTTTCTGAACTGTATGAACATTTTTTTGGATTGTACGGAGAACGCAATAGGTACTTTATGCCCGACTTGGGTGATCGAATAGACTTTCTAGCAATCGCCATTGGTGACCTGCAAGATGCGATTCGCAAAAACGCGCATACGGATTTAATCGGACTGGCGCTTGCGCGGGTTGTATCAAGAATTTTTTGCATAGCTGAGTATTTTAATTTTTACACAATTCATAGGCTTAATTTTGCAAACGCTCTTGCAAGCAAATATCCGCACGTATGCGCGTATTGCAAAACCAAGCCATGCAATTGCCCGGGTGGAGTGCGGCCGGCATATGACCTCAACCTAAGTCATGGCAACCAAGATGAGTGGGCATTGCGCGATTGGTGCAATCATTTAAACGAATTGTACGGTGCAAACAACAAACAAAAAGGGATTGAAAACCTCATAAACCGGCTTTCAAAAGAAGTGCTTGAGATGGTCATTCTTCGGTTCAATATGGAACGCAGAAAGATTGACCGGATCGAAATGATTAAAGAAGTCGGACTAGAGCTTGCAGATGCGCTGGCATGGACGATCGCTGTAGCTAATTATTTGGAAATAAACCTAGAACATTGTGTGCTGTCCCGCTACGGCTCCGGTTGCTGGAATTGCAAAGCAAAACCTTGTGTCTGCGATGATTTTGTAATCCGCCAAATTGATTGGGTGCAGTTTAAATAATAGAAAAGACCTAAAACACGCTTGTGCGTTTTAGGTCTTTATTTTTTTAGAAACCTGGGACTTCACAAAATTGTTTATATACGGTATAAAAATTACATACGCATTAAAGAATTTGCGAGTGTAGTTCAGTGGTACCCCGCACTAAAAATTTGGGCACATAGTTCAGTGGTAGAACGCTGTCCTGATAAGACAGAGGTGCTAGGTTCGATTCCTAGTGTGCCCATAAATTTTCCCAAATTTTAGTACGGGGCAGGAAACGCTGCCCGCCCCGCATCAAGCTTTGTTTTGATGCGGGGTCCTGATAAGACAGAGGCCGAAGGTTCGCCCGATTATCCAATCGGGCGACCGGTCGAATGACCGGTCGATTCCTTCCGCGCTAAAAAGGAGGAGCCAAAGAGTTTTGGACCAGTAATTCTTTACCTGATAATGCGCTCTAAGTGGGGTCTGCTTGAATAATTTTTTACACCTCCGTGAGAAGTATTTTAGGAAAAGAAAATTTTTTAATCATATGAACCTAGAGAGACAAAATTTTAATACAGAACCTCTTTCACAAGAACAAGGAGAGCAAATTAAATCGGAACAAAAAATTGCGTGGGAGAAAAAACGCAAAGAAGTAGATACCATTACTGACCGTCTCGGTCTTGGTATTGATGAAAAAATTAAGGAGTCGGTTACAGCTTTTCAAGTTCACGAATTTACTACCAGCCAATCTTGCGAAGGTCATACTGGGGAGGAAGAAAAACATGGAGCTTCTTTTCCTTGGGTAGAAGTTTATGCTCCTGGACCGAAAGGGTGGATAGACGCAAAGGGTGAAAAGAAAAAAGAATTGGATCGTGAATGGACAATTAAAAATTTGGAACAGCAACAAAAGATGATGGGCTATTTCACGGAATTTTACCAAGACAGGGAAACGCCATTTGATGCAAGATTGGCGTTTGACCGCATTGGGGCCTTCGGTGGCTTCCGAGTCCAAAGTTTTGGAGCAGAAATAATGAGACTGTTGTCGCCCAAAGAACAAATCAAAAAACTTGAGCTTTATAGAAAAGAGATGGACGATTTTACTGAATTTTTGAAAAGTAAGCATTTCGCAAAAGAATAATTTAATCCCCTCCTTCTAGAAAGAGGGGATTTTATTCAATCATTCATTAGTTCGCCAAGCCGCGGAAGATGCTTTTGAAACGCATCAAAGAGCTTTTTTGAATCCTTATCATAATGTATCCACGCTTCGTACATCCGCGGAAAATGACGGGTGTAGGTAATATCAAGCGCCAGCCCCGCATTGTTTAATACAGCAGGACACGCATTAAATGTTTTAGGCTGAGGAGTGATAGTACCGCACTCTCTTTGTAATTCGTTGAATAATTCTCTTTTTCTGTTCAGCGTATCGGCTTCCGATATTTGGAATCTATAGAAATCCGCATATAACGATTTCAGCTGTACGTAATATTTGTTTACGATAACTGCTTTTTGCATGAAAAACGCAGGCTCTAAAAAAAGATTTTTATATATCTCCGAATCTTCTCCATATTTCTCTCGTGCAAAATCAATTGCCCCGGCAAGTCCCATCATGGTTGCCGCGGCTTCGTCTATATCCGAAGAAAGCTGGACTTCAGGAGAGACCTCTTCATGGTAATCCTCGTGAACTATGACTGTTATAAAACGTTCGAGAGAAGCATCCGTAAGAAAACGTGTGGTGGAGGCGTTATTCCGCCCTATTCCCTCTACCTTGGAAACAAAAACATCTTTCCCTAGCGGATTGATATTACATCCCCCCTTTTTTCCTTGGGTTACACTCATACCAAAATACGTATACGGCAAAAAGAATCGTCCCGTAGAATAACAAATATAATATGCGTCCTGCAAGAAGCTCTCCGGATGAAAGTTTTCATCTTTCCGATACCCCATGCGCTTTTCAAACTTTTTGATCTCCGCTATTACATCCTTGCGCGGAAAATCTTCTACTCCACGCGCCTTATGAACTCTGCAAGAACCGAATAAAGTATACGCAAGAATGCCAAAAAATAAAGCAATTATAATTATCCTACGCGCTATCGTTCTCAATGTATGCTCCTTTTTGCCACCCATGTCTCACATTTTTGAATGTGCTTTTCTTTAGAATACACCACACACACGCTAGCCACAAAACCCCACGCGCTTGACTCAAAAGACATATTTTGCTATAATGGCGGTCAATAGTAGTAGAGTCGAACTACTGCAATGAATGAAAATTCCAAATTAGAGTTAACTTAGGCACATATGGCTACTAAGAACTTAGACCAGGAGTTCCTTGAGTTTGTCGTAAAATCGCTCGTTGACAACCCGTCAGACGTAAAAGTTGAGCGGAAAGTTGACGAAATGGGAGTACTTTTGACTCTCAACATCCATGCCGAAGATATGGGTAAAATCCTTGGGCGCCAAGGAAACACGGCAAAGTCAATCCGGACACTCTTGCGAATCGTTGGCTTGAAAAACAATGCCCGCGTAAATCTCAAGATTGCGGAACCGGAAGGCGGAAAAGGACCCCGCGGAGGCCGAGATGAAAATCGAGGCGCATCTATGGACCAAGTCATGGACGATTTAAAGCTCTAACCTTGTCCGATACTTTCAAAAGAAAGTATGTAGGAACGACCTATTACTTTTCTAAAGTAATACAACGCAAAAATCCCGAACGCGCGCGACGCGACGGGATTTTTGTTTATAAATACAATATATGAAACACTCGGTGTTTAATAAAATTCCACGTCCGCACTTTTTATAAAAATAAAAAAGCGCTATATCTTTGCCGATACAACGCTTTCAAAATTTATTTATTAAAATCAGACACTGAAACAAAATCAATATCTTCTTGTCCTAATTCATGTACCCGAATTTCTGCGATATCCTCGGCTTCTGAATCTATCTTATACTCGGCTACTTTTTCTGAATCTATCATATATCCGGCTACTTTCTGATCTTCACCGGGCCACAACAATGGCTCATAGACATAAGAATACTTCTTCAAAATATGTCTTCTTAAAACCTGGCTAGCAGTAACCTCGCTACTGTCCTCTTTAAGAATGACTAAGCTGTGACGAATTTCTTCATCTTCTTCAAGAAATTCTATTATTAAAAATATCCTCATTTTAATTCCTCCTTTCAAACAACTTGAATTTTCCCAAAAGATAGCGTACGTTTTTCCCCCTGTTTTAATTTCCAAAAATTTCTTTCACTTCATCAACAACTTCGGAAGGGTTTTCACCGCCCTCTATTCTGCGCAAAACATCCTCATAAATATTAATCCTTTTTTCAAGGTCCTTCGTGGTTGGGGGTCCCCAAATCACCGGATCACACGATATGTGCAACATATATTGCCTCCATCTTGAAGTTTTTCTTAAACTAGCATATATTTCATACTATGTCAATAAGATTCGACATCATCACAATATTTCCCGGATTATTCGCCCCGTACTTAAACGAGTCCATATTAAAACGCGCCCAAAAGAACAAATTAATAGATATTCGCGTCCACAATCTACGTGATTTTACGAAAGCAAAACACAAAAAAGTGGACGATAAAGCATACGGCGGAGGACCCGGCATGGTGCTCCAGGCAGAACCAATCATAAAAGCAATACGCTCAATCTTAAATTCCAAATTCCAAAATCCAAAATCCAAACAAATTCCAAAACTAAAAATTAAAAAAACGAAAATAATTTTGTTCACTCCTGCCGGGAAACAATTTGATGCTAAAATAGCGCAAAATTTTGCATCACGCTATGATCATATCATTATGATCGCCGGCCGTTACGAAGGTGTTGACCATAGAATTTATAAAGTGCTTAAAAATATGCTTATTACTCATAACTCATCACTTACAACTCTTTCCATAGGACCGTATGTCCTCACAGGAGGCGAACTCCCCGCCCTCATTATGATTGATGCCATAAGCCGTCATATTCCCGGCGTACTCGGTAAAAACGAATCGCTCGAAGAAAAACGCGGGGGCGCAGGCATTCCCGCGTATACTCGGCCGGAAAAAATCACTTGGAACAAGAAAACATATGCTGTCCCAAAAATACTCCTTTCGGGCAATCATAAAAAAATTGCCGCTTGGCTTGCCGCCAAGCGAGCCTCGCCAAAAATGCCAAGGAATATGAGAAGAAAAGGAGCGTAAACAAAAATAAAATGAGGTGGTATACTGTTGTATATGCTCTGGATACCCATTACGGTGAGTGCGTATTTTTTTCTGGCACTTGTCGCGCTCGTGGATAAAAAGCTTCTTACCCATCGTGTGCCGGAACCAATCGCATATGCTTTTTACGTAGGACTTTTAAATATAGTAACTTTTGTCCTTATCCCATTCGGGTTTAACATGCTGGCTGCCCCGCTTGCCCTCTTTGCATTAAGCGCGGGTATAGCTTTTGTTGTCGGTATTTATTTTTTATATTCCACATTGCGCCGATCCGAAGCATCGCGCGCAATCCCCCTTATTGGCGCTACGACCCCGCTCTTTATCATTTTTTTTACAACCGTCATTTCGAAAACCCCGATTACAACGCATGAACTTTTTGCTATCGGGTTTTTTATTTTGGGAGGACTGCTTCTTTCTTCCCGACAATCAGACGGAGATCCGCTATTCCGCATAAACGGCAATACCATAAATGTAAAAATTGTAGTCCCCGGCATTCTTGCCGCGTTTTTTTTCGCGTGCTCTTTTTTTCTCACCGAAGAGGTATTCAACCAAACCGAGTTTATCCCGGGGTTTATATGGATGCGAGCAGGTAACGTGCTCGCCGCGCTCTTTATTTTACTTTTGCCGACCGCCCGAAAGATAATTTTCCAAACATCAAAACATCTTGCCCCATCTTCTAAAAAAATATTTCTCGCAAATCAATTTATGGGGGGCAGTGGTAATCTTCTTTTAAATATCGCAATTTTTCTTGGTCCTGTAACTGTTATTAATGCCATGCAGGGAGTCCAATATTTTTTCATATTTCTTTTGGCGCTCTTTTTTACGGCATTTTATCCGCGCGTTATTCGCGAATCGTTTACTCCGCGTGTTCTTTTTAGCAAACTCGCTGGTATCTTCCTCATTATTGCCGGATTTGCGGTTCTTTTTCTATAACCATGGCAGTCATTAAAAAACATCCGATTCTTGCCGGCATAGGAATAGGAGCGCTTCTCCTAGTAACTATCTTTCTGGTACTTATCTCGCTTACCCCCGCAAAAACCCCAAAAACATACGGTGTCACCTTCTCCCCCTTTTACGCGGAACGTTTCAATGTTCATTGGAAAGATGCGTATATTGCAATTCTTGACGATCTTGGCGTAAAGCACATTCGCCTTTCTGCGTATTGGAACGAGGTAGAAAAAACAGAACGTGTTTTTAATTTTTCCGATCTTGACTGGCAAATTCAAGAGGCGGAAAAACGGAATGTGGATATTGTGCTCGCCATCGGCAAAAAACTCCCTCGCTGGCCGGAGTGCCACATCCCCGAGTGGATAGAGGGCCTTACGCCCGAAGAACAACATGAAAAACTGCTTCGTTATATTTCAGAAACCATTCTTCGCTATAGGGACTCTCCGGCAATCACTCTATGGCAAATTGAAAATGAACCATTACTGCCATTCGGCGAATGTGTCCATATTTCTGAACAAGAGCTGGAAAATGAACTGGCATTCGTGCGCGCGCTTGATTCGCGCCCCATACTTATCACCGCGTCAGGAGAACTCTCATTCTGGACAAAGGAAATAAAATACGCCGATGTATTCGGCTCTACTCTCTATCGCATTGTATGGAACGATTCTCTCAAAAGACATATCACCTACCCCCTCCCCTCGTCCTTTTATCGCGCAAAACAAACTATCGCGCGCCTATTTGGAGGCAATAAACCGATGCTCGTTATAGAACTTCAGGGAGAATCTTGGAACAAAAAAATGACATACGAACTCCCCATAGAAGAACAGTATATATCCATGAATCCCGAACGATTCCAGGGTGTTCTTTCGTATGCCTCGCGCACCGGCTTTGACACATTTTATCTATGGGGTGTTGAGTGGTGGTATTGGTTAAAAGTTACGCAAGATAAACCCGAAATGTGGGATATAGCGAAAGAAGCGATATATAATGCGAATATAGAAAAATAATATGGCCATAACGCAAAGCGTAAAACGAAAAGTTCAAAACTAATGTGAAATAATTTCAACAAAGTTGAAATTATTATTCCTAAGTTTTACGTTTTTATTTTTGAGCTTTTAGCTATACTGTGTGTTATTCACTTACTTAATAATTAAGTTTAACATTTTATGAAATACGCTTTCCCTGATGGTTTTCTATGGGGTGCTTCTACCTCCTCTCATCAAGTAGAAGGCGGGAACACAAACCAATGGTCTGAATGGGAGAAAAAAAATGCAACGCGGCTCGCATCTGAAGCAACCAAAAAACATGGCACATTACCATCGTGGAACGATATCCGAAAAGAAGCCAAAAATCCGCAAAATTATATTTCAGGAATTGCCTGCGACCACTATAACCGTTTTGAAGAAGATTTTGATATCGCAAAATCTCTAGGACATACGGCGCATCGCCTTTCTATAGAATGGTCGCGCGTTGAACCTCGCGAGGGATTTTTTGACGAAAAAGAAATCGCCCACTATCAACGCGTGATACAAGCGCTTCGCGCGCGGAACATTGAGCCGTTTGTCACTCTTTGGCACTGGACGCTTCCATTCTGGGTTTCAAAACAGGGCAGTTGGGAAAACAAAAAAACAATTTCGGATTTTGTCCGATACGCAAAAAAACTTGCGGAATCGCTACCGGAGGTACGGTTCTGGGTGACGCTCAACGAACCGCTCATTTATACCGGCATGTCGTACATGGTTGGGACGTGGCCTCCACAAAAAAAATCGGTTATCGCTTACATTCGGGTAATACATAACCTCATAACGGCGCATAAGGACGCCTACCGTGTCATGCGCACCTCCGATAACCATATTGGCATCGCAAAACACAATATTGCATTTACCGGAATCGGTGCGATGTCTGCGCGCTGGTGGTTTAACCGATATTTTTTGGAAAAAATTAAAAATCATCAAGATTTTATCGGGTTAAATTATTACCAGCACAAAAACATGTTGTTTGGGAAAAATAATAAAAAAAACCCCACCGATGTCGGCTGGGAAATATACCCCGAAGGAATATATCGAGTTCTTAAAGAACTCGCGCCCTACAAAAAACCAGTCTATATTACTGAAAACGGAATCGCAGACGCGCACGATACAAAAAGGACGCAATTCATAAAAGACCATCTTATATGGATACACAAAGCAATCGCAGAGGGAGTTGGTGTGCGGGGGTATCTGTATTGGTCGCTCTTGGACAATTTTGAATGGAGTGATGGATTCTGGCCGCGATTCGGACTCGTAGAAGTTGACCGCCAAACCCTTGAACGGCGCATCCGTCCAAGCGCTCATGAGTACGCAAAAATTATAAAAAATAATGGTTTTTAAATTTAGAGCATTGCCCCCGTTAGATAGGGCGTTGCGAAGCCCGCTCATCTAACGGGGTTGACCCCGTAGAGCAATATCGTATGATGCATTCTTATACGTCATTTTATCAAACAACATTTATGAAAAAGCAAGAAAACAAACTAATGCATGTGTCGCTGGCGGCGAACGCATGACGTATTATGCGATATTGTCTAACGGGGCTGGGTTGACATAAATAAAAAAATAGTGTAGCATAACCCCAGTTTTTAAAAAGTGAAAGGGGGAATAGTACGTTGAAAAAAATACTACCCGGGATTATTTTACTTGTACTTTTTTTAGGATGTAGCGGAGCGGGAAATAATTTTCCCATACATGACAACTCGCACATAACAGACTATGGAATTGAATTTTTCCATAATGAATTCTACACAACCGACGAATTAAACGAGGCAGCACATACAGTGGACGTATATTTTGAAATGGCTCAAGAGTGCGCAAAATCTATATATCCTGATATGACCGACGCGATTTACAGCTTGCCCGCTGAAGATATGCAAATTGTTGTACAGTTTCCTGACAAATATAATCCGCAAACGGGACAAGAGGCTTTTTCATGTAAGTTTTCTAAAAAAGGATGCGCGGGAATATACTATATAGGCGGCACAATTGATATAACCCCGTCCCTTGACGCGCTCGGCCATGAAATGTCCCATTGGATAAATTTTATGCTCTTCGGAGAAACGAGTGACGATAACCCAAGTGACTTATCACAGGTATGCAAATTTTCTTCAATCTGCCATCTCTATTCGCAAAACCGAAACCTCATAGCATGCCGATGATCTAAAATAAACACTCTATTTTTTGGGAAATAGGGTGTTTTTAATTACCCAGAAGTTATCAACAGTTAGTAAGTGCTGGGGGGGGGTAAAACATTATACTTATATAAAGGTCATTTTTCGTAATTGTATCTTCGTTCGCATATTTTTATACTTTCGTAGCCTCGTTTCTATTTTCATAATTTTATTATCATTAACTGTCAAAACCATTTAATTTGGTAAAATCGTATATTTTTTAAAACAAATACTGTGTATTGTTTTTTATAATTTTTATTTCAGTAATCTACTAATAATTGCATGAAAAAAAATCTGTTCGGGGTTCTGACACTTGGAATCCTGGTTATTGTATCAAGTTTCGTTTCTACATCCGATGTTGCCGTAGCAGCACCTGTCCCTGGCAGCATAACCGTGTTTGCTTCTGATACTGGTGTTAACGACGCAACCGTGGGTACGCGAATTTGGGGCAATCCTCAAAATGTTTCAAGCAGTGATGACGTGTCCGCCCAGGCAAACTTCATAGAGGACCAGGATTTGATTACGCGGTATCTCCGCGTTGCTCCTCAATCACTATCTGCAATCCCCGCAGGAAGCACTATTACCGGCATACAAGTTAGCGTTGAAAAGAAAAGGGGGGCAGCGGTTACTGTTAGGGATTATTCTATACGCCTTTATAAATCGGCGGGTTTTATAGGAAACAACAAAGCCGATACTGGCACTAACTGGCCCGCGTCAGACCAAACCTTCACGTATGGGGGGTCGGGAGACTTATGGGGCGCCACATGGACAAGAGACGAAGTAGTAAATAATTTGCAGGTTGGGATTTCCGCCCAAAATACTTTTAACGGAGGGGCAGGGGCCGTCATTGATTCTATTCAATTCACTATTTGGTATGAATACACTCCGCCCGCCCCAACCGTAATTGAAGCAGACAACACCGTGTTTGCTGCAACTACCGGCGTCAACGACACAACCGTGGGTACAAAAATTTGGGGTACTACCAATAATATCGCGGCAAGCGATGATGCGTACTCACAAGTAAACCTTTTGACAGGCGGAGATATATCAAGGTATCTCCGTGTTGCTCCGCAGTCACTTTCTTCAATTCCTGAAGGGAGCACAATTAAAGGCATACAAGTCAGCATTGAGAAAAGTAGAGGTACGCAATTTGTTAAAGATTATTCTATACGCCTCTACAAATCCGGAACGGGCTACATAGGCAGCGACAAAGCTAACACAAGCGTTAACTGGCCTGCTTTAGATGAAATAGTTACCCATGGAGGTAATGGTGATTTGTGGGGGACCACATGGACCAGAGATGAAGTGGTTAATAATTTGGAAGTGGGAATTTCCGCCCAAAACCAAACTACCACTTCAGCAGGAGCAAAGATCGATTCCATACAGTTTACTATTTGGTATGAATACACTCCGCCCGCCCCAACCGTTGACCTAAAAGCAAACAGCGCCAACGGACCAATATCAATTGACTACAACACAGGTGCAACACTTTCGTGGGCTTCGACAAACGCAACATCGTGTGCCGCATCAAACGCATGGTCCGGAACAAAAGGCACATCAGGGTCAGAATCAACCGGAAATCTTACAGCATCAAAAACATACACGATAACGTGTACAGGGACAGGGGGAAGCGCAAATGATAGCGTTACAATAAATGTCCTCGCACCACCGCCCCCACCTCCTCCGCCACCGCCTCCTCCGCCTCCTCCGGCAACAACTGTATGCCAAGGCTCTGTAACTCTCTATCAACACATCAACTATATCGGTTATTCAGCGGGTTTTGATGTTGGCACCTACACCCTTGCACAACTTCAAGCATGCGGAGTTATTAACAACGACATATCTTCAATGAAGGTACCGAATGGCTACCAGGCAACGTTATATGATGGAGACAACTATTCAGGAATAAGTCTTACGCGAACTACTGACGACAGCACATTGGTAGATGACGGGTTTAATGATTTAACTACATCGCTACGCGTAACAACCATTTCAACAACACCCACTCCTCCACCTCCGCCACCTCCATCGCCGGAACCTTCTCCAACTCCCCCACCGCCACCTCCTCCAACAAGCAACCTTGCTTTCCAAATTAATGACAAAATCCAAGTAACATCAGGACCTCTCAATGTAAGAAGTTGCGCAAGCTTATCTTGCAACTCTCTTGGTATACAACCAACAGGTTCTTTGGGGTCAATTATCGGAGGCCCAACATTTGCAGATGGATTTTTCTGGTGGAATATCAATTACGATAACGCTCCGGATGGTTGGTCGGTTGAAAATTTCTTAACTCTCGTAACCTCAACTCCTCTACCACCTCCTCCACCGCCACCGCCTCCAGCACCAGAACCTTCTCCAGCTCCACCGCCGCCACCTCCTCCAACAAGCAACCTTGCTTTCCAAATTAATGACCGTATTCAAGTAAACACAGGGAGCTCGGAATTTAATCTTAATGTCCGATCAACAGCAAATGGCACGATCGTTGGACAGCAATCAAACGGTGCGTTGGGAACTATTATCGGTGGGCCTCAAAGTGCTGGCAGCCACACATGGTGGAATGTTAATTTTGATGTAGCGCCTGATGGATGGGTTGCTGGAGATTTTCTTGTCACCAGTTCATCTCCTTCTCCAACACCTCCACCTCCGCCACCTCCTCCAGCACCGGAACCTTCTCCAACTCCCCCACCGCCACCTCCTCCAACAACAACCCTACTTTCTATTCCCGGAACCATACAAGCAGAAAGCTATAAAGTAGGGGGCGAGGGTATTGGGTATCATGACACTACCCCAACAAACGATGGGGGCGCCGGGACTCGCAATGATGGAGTGGATATAAAAGATGTCCCGGGTGAAGGTTTGACTATCGGATTTACAAATATCGGCGAATGGCTTGCATACGATGTAAGTGTCTCCCAAGGAGGGACATACTCTATTGATCTCCGCATCGCAAACGGAGAAACAACAAATCGTTCTCTCCACCTGGAAATAGACGGAACAAATAAAACCGGTTCGGTTACCGTGCCATCTACCGGATCATGGAACACACAAACAACTATTACAGTGCCCAATGTTTCCCTTACCCAAGGAACTCATGTATTGCGCGTTGTGTTTGACAATACCCCGCTTGATCTCAATTGGATGTTGTTTAATTTTGTTTCTTCCGGAAGTCCGTCTGCGCCTTCTGTGTCCACAAAATTCCAGATAAACGACCGCGTGCAAACAACAGACAATCTTAATGTCCGCTCAATACCTTCAACTGTAACTGGGGTGGTGCTCGGCACGCACCAAACGGGATCACTCGGGACAATTATTGGCGGACCCGTTTTTGCAAACAATATTTGGTGGTGGCAAGTAAATTACGATAACAATCCTGACGGCTGGTCTGCTGAAAACTTTTTAACAAAATCAACAACGTCAGCACCACCGCCGCCGCCTCCTCCGACAACCATAGACATCAAAGCAAATAGCTCCGATGGACCAATATCCATTGCGTATAATTCAAGCGCAACACTTAGTTGGACTTCCTCAAACACAACATCTTGCACCGCATCAAACGCATGGTCCGGAACAAAAAGCACATCGGGATCAGAATCAACCGGAAATCTTACGGAATCAAAAACATACACAATGACCTGCACAGGAACTGGAGGAAGCGCAAATGACAGTGTCACGGTTAATGTAAATCCTCTGTCGACTCCTCCGCCTCCTCCCCCACCACCTCCATCTTCTAGCAATGAAGCACTCATATATGTAGATAATCAAAATTCCTCTGCTTCAGATTCTAACCCAGGAACAGTAACAAGCCCGCTAAGAACTATCGGCAAAGCCGCTCAACTAGCAAACTCAAAAAATAAGAGCGGAATTCCGGTACGAATTATTGTAAAAGCAGGCACATATCGAGAGTCGGTTGCATTCAATGATGAAACCGGCATCACAACATCACCTATTACTATTGAGGGATCCCCCATCGGACAAGCAATTATTTCAGGATCAGATGTATGGACAGGATGGACTTCTACATCAGGTCTCTGGGTTCATGACTGGCCTTATGACTGGGGCGCGGTTTCCTGGCTTGGCGTACCCTCCGGAGAACTCGCAAGACGCCGCGAAATGGTATTCGTAAACGGTGAACACTACATGCAAGCTCTTTCAACGGGAGAACTGACGGACAAAACCTTTTATGTAGATGAGGTCAACAATAAAATCTATGTAAAATCTTCCACCAATCTGAACACCTCAAAAGTAGAAGTCGGCACCCGGAAAGGAATATTCTATGCAAAGAATAGGCAAAACTTTACAATACGGGGCATGATATTCCAACACGATACCACTGCCGGTGATTTATCTGGTGTTAATTTCGTCCTCATGAAAAACCTTGTCATAGAAGACAGTAAATTTTTGTGGAATAACTGGGGTGGGATGCAAATTACAAGAGGTGAGGGAATTACCGTACGCAGACTCGTTGGTAATTATAATGGCGGGAAAGGAACAGAAATGGTGTTTAGCAAAAATGCCTTATGGGAAGATATAGAAAGTTCATATAACAACTGGCGCGGAGATTCGGGAGGGTTCAACCAATGGAGTGTCGCAGGTTCAAAGCACTTAAGGAACCGAGATGTTACATATCGTAATTTTGTCGTCGCCAACAACAAAGCGAGAGGATTTTGGCTCGATTATGATAACTCTGGCATTGTTTTTGACGGTCTTATTTCTATTAATAATTATGAGAGCGGTATCTCTCTTGAAGCCAACCAGGGTCCGATACTTGTAAAAAATAGCGCAATCTGTGGGAACGGCGACTATGACGGAGTAAGAACCTCAACTTCATGGGGCGGACTTATTTCTGCAAACTCCATGAACATTACTATCCAGGATAGTGTTTTCTATCGGAACGTTGTTACTAATATTCGGACTCACGGAGCAAACATCCGACCGATCAACGATTTCGTAACAGGAGGGGTGCATGACGGAATATCGAAAAATTGGACATGGACGGGCATCGTTGATGTGGGCCAAGGCACAAATGAGTTGCTTGTGTATAGAGTAGATGACGCTACTGAATTTTTGGATACCCTTACGGTAAACAACAATATTTATTGGAACCCTACTGACCCAAATACATTCAATGCTAATGGGAGAACAGATTTTGCCGGATGGAAAACTAAAACCGGTCAAGAGCAAAACTCGGTATTTGCCGATCCAAATACTCTTTCTTTGACCAGCCAACAAAGAGCACTGCTAGACAGATGCATTGCTAGCTACTAATCTTTATTCTCCGCAACGATCTCTGGGTTGTCAGAGTGATTAGGAAAAATACCCTGCATTTTATGCGGGGTATTTTTTGATTCCTCCGTAGACAAATACTCGGCAGAACTATATAATAAAATTGTATGAAAAAAGTCATAACAGGAAAGCCCGAGGATGACACGAAACCTCACAGATTGCCTCCAGTCCCATTTGCGCCAGTCAATTGGAACCCGCCCATCAAACCGGAATTCTAATTTTATCGCAACATTCGGAAGTCCGACTTCCGAATTTGGACTAATGCGCAAAACCCGACCTAGCACATTTTTATTAACACGAGCGGTGTTTCGGTGTAGACACATATCTTTTAAAAAGCTATAATGAGGGTGTAATAAAAGTCGATTATTTAAATATTTAATTATTGAAAAATATATGAAAGCAAAAACTGGAAACGACCCATTTTGGCCTGGTGGTCATGGAGGACACAAATTACCCCCAGTTGGGTGGGGTCCATTAATGTAAGAATTAACTTTTATTTATATTTATTATGAAACCTGAATTTGATATTATCTTGTTTGGACATCCAAAAAGAGACCCGGTGGATTATTTTGGCCTTGGCCGTACTGGCGGTGGAGGTCCGTCAGGACCTTGGCAGCAAGCGCCAGGCCCAGGACCCTTAGGTCCATTGAATGGCCCGGTAGTCCCTGGGATAAAACCGGAGGATTAATCACCTCTTGACCCCGTTAGATGAGCGAGCTTTGAGAAGCTCTATCTAATGGGGCTTGACCTCAATAATAAAAGGATTATACTGATACTTGGTATGAAAGACCCAATAATTGTTTAGCTTAATACGTTTTGTTTTTAACAAGTAAACCCACTGCTGTCTTTGGAGACAGTTTTTGTTTTCCAAAATAGCAGCGGGAGTACTTGGACCAGCAATTTTACAAAAGAGATTAATAAAGTAAGAATCTTTTAAAAACAAAAGAAAAAGAAATATGCGTTTTCTTTTGTTCCGTTCACATATTTCGCTTGCGCTGCGCGCAATCGCGAAATAAAGTGCCCCGTCGAATGACGGGGCGCGAGAGTGCGAGAAACTTTGAACGTCCGGTCATCCGACCGGACTCAAAAAGACTCGCTCACTCTCGTCTTTTTGAGAGTTTGATCCTAGCTCAGGATGAACGCTGGCGGCGTGGATAAGGCATGCAAGTCGTACGGTCGTGCCTCTCTATCGCTCAGCACTCCCTAAGCTCAAAGTGTAAAACGAAAAGTTCAAAACTAATGTGAAATAATTTCAACAAAGTTGAAATTATTATTCCTCAGTTTTACGTTTTTATTTTTGAGTTTTTAGTTTGAGTGCCGAACGGCAGTGAGGCACGACAGTGGCAGACGGGGTAGTAACACGTAGGTACATACCACTGAGACAAGAATAACCCAGAGAAATCTGGGATAATACTTGATAGTCTAGTGATCGATTTTCCCTCACAAGATGTTTTAATTTTTAATTCTCAATTATCAATTTTCAATAAAAATTTGGAAATTGAAACTTTCTCGCCTCGCCGTAGCTTTAGCGAAGCGGAAACATTGTCCGCCAGAGGCGGATCCTCCTCCGGAGGAAAAATTCAAAACAGTCCTTGCGGGTAAAAATCGGTTACTAGTAAAGGTTCGTAAGAACCGCTCGGTGAATGGCCTGCGGGCTATCAGCTTGTTGGTGAGGTAACGGCTCACCAAGGCTATGACGGCTAGGGGGTGTGAGAGCATGGCCCCCACCAATGGAACTGAGACACGGTCCATACATCTACGGATGGCTGCAGTCGAGAATATTGGGCAATGGGCGAAAGCCTGACCCAGCGACGCCGCGTGCAGGATGAAGGCCTTCGGGCTGTAAACTGCTTTTATGGGGGAGGAATCCCCTCCTTGAGGTTGAGTGTGGTACAATCACGCTATGTATTATGTATATATCCTGAAATTAAATAATGAAAAATTATACATCGGATACACTGTGGATTTAAAAAGGCGTATTGTTGAACACGAAACAGGAATGAGTATGCATACTAAAAAATTTTTACCTTGCATGCTTGTTTATTATGAAGCATACAAATCACGAAAAGATGCGATGAAGCGTGAGAAAAATCTAAAAAAATTCAAAAGTTCATACAGACAATTAAAAATACGTATTGCTTCAAGTATATTCGACACCAAGGAGGGGATGACGTTACCCCATGAATAAGGGCTTGCTAACCTCGTGCCAGCAGCCGCGGTAATACGAGGGGCCCAAGCGTTATCCGGAATCACTGGGCGTAAAGGGTTCGTAGGGGGTTGTATTAGTCCTATGTTAAAGCCTTCGGCTTAACCGAAGAAATGCATAGGAAACGGTATAACTGGAGGGTGTGAGAGGCTGATGGAACTCACGGTGTAGGGGTGAAATCCGTTGATATCGTGGGGAACACCAAATGCGAAGGCAATCAGCTGGCGCATTCCTGACCCTGAAGAACGAAAGCGTGGGGATCGAAAAGGATTAGATACCCTTGTAGTCCACGCCCTAAACGTTGATGACTAGCTATTGGAAGTATCGACCCTTCCAGTGGCGTAGCTAACGCGTTAAGTCATCCGCCTGGGAATTACGATCGCAAGATTAAAACTCAAAGGAATAGACGGGGACTCGCACAAGCGGTGGAGCATGTGGTTCAATTCGATGATAAGCGAAAAACCTTACCAGGGCTAGAAATTCTAGTGAAGTCGACCCGAAAGGGACGATGTCTCACAAGGACACTAGGACAGGTGCTGCATGGTTGTCGTCAGTTCGTGGTTTGAACTGTTCCCTTAAGTGGGTCAACGAACGCAACCCCCGTTGCCTGTTATACATGTCAGGCAAGACTGCCCCTCACTTTGCGCACAAGCGCAAAGTGAGTTTACTAGTTACGCCTTGCTCTAGTTTGCTAGTTTAAATTTTACAACTAGAAAACTAAAGTGAGCAGAGCGAACGTAACTAGAAAACTCACTTTGTTCGTTTGCGAACAAAGTGAGGGGAGGAAGGTGGGGATGACGCCAAATCAGCATGGCCCTCGACGTCCTGGGCTACACACATGCTACAATGGCACGTACAAAGGGCCGCAAAAGAGCAATCTGGAGCAAATCCCATCAAAACGTGCCCTAGTTCGGATTGAGGTCTGCAACTTGACCTCATGAAGCTGGAATCGCTAGTAATCGCAGATCAGCACGCTGCGGTGAATACGTTCTCGAGTCTTGTACTCACCGCCCGTCAAGTCAGGGAAGTCGGGAGTACCCGAAGTGCCAGGTATCTGGCCCGAAGGTAAGCTCGATAACAAGGACTAAGTCGTAACAAGGCACGGCTAGCGGAAGCTGGTCGTGGATCATTATCTAAACTATTTCCGATATTCATTTGATTTTTATCAAAAGAAGAAGCGGAACAGTTAGGCGATACTCCCACTGGGAGTAATAGGTGTTAGTCGCGGAGCCTTTAAATCGCGACTTGAACGGAGCAAAAGAAAACGCACATACACAAAGACCCCGAATCGCGTTTGACGCGACGGGGTTTTTGTTTGCTTGACAAATAAAATAATCTTTGCTATCATGCGAGCACCTCACGTTTGAGGCCTATTTGATCGGATGACCTGTAGACCCAGGTCACACGGGGCGAGTTGCTGTAAAAAGCAAGCGCCCCTATTTTTTTTACTTTTCATTGACCCAGTTAGATGAGCAAGCTTTGCGAAGCTCTATCTAACGGGGTTGACAATACTCCCCCATTCTGTAGAATAAACTCCGAACTGAATAATTCCCTATCAGAAAGGAAAGGGCAAGTTAGGTTACCAACCTGACCCATTCTATCCCTAGGTAGACCGGAAAAGAGCAGCGTTCTTTTCCCTACTTTGAGGACAAAGAATATGTCAGAACCTACCTTGCCTTTTTCTATGCATAAAAGGCAAAGAACATTAAAAATAAAAATAGAACCACACGGAGGATATCATGGAAGTAACCGCAATAGGAAAGTTTCTCTATGAAGCTCTTGATAAATTTATTGAAGGGCAGGAAGGATTAAAAAAATTCCTCCCCATAAGCTTCCTCGCAAAAGAAAGCATGCTTATTATCGGTCCCACGGGAACCGCTAAAACCCTCTCGAGCGAATTGATAGCTCACGCAACAGACTTACACCTTCATCATGTACAGGGCACAAATGAGATGACCATAAATCAGATCATTGGGCCTGCGGTACTCATCCGTGAAAAAACCGATCTCGGCCACGGAAAGGAAGAAGAAAAAATATTTGAGGGATTTGAGCCAGGCTGTTTTCTTCGGTGTGATACCGGATTTTTTGACGAAATCACGCGAGCGCCTGACGAGATAATGAATGTTCTTCTCCCTATCCTGAATGAAGGAAGATATGAATATTTCAATCCATCAACCAAAAAGGAAGAATGGACACATTCTTCTATGCGCCAGCTTATTGCCGCGGCAAACCCGAAAAGCAGGTCTTCAAAACTCTTGGAAGAACAGGTTGTAGACCGGTTCTCCTTGGGAGTTATCTGCAGAAACCTCATATTCAAAAAGAGGTTTAAAAATTTGCGTGAAGCAATGAGACGGTCGCGTACATGGCCCGAAAATCTTCTTGAAGCCCCGATAAGCAAGGAAATGAAAGGAAGGGTAAGCAAAAGCGATCTGGACAAAGCGTATGAATGCGTCGGCGGGAGCGATCCTCGGATAAAAATACCTCTTATCGTAACATGGGCTCTTGTGTCTCTCCTCGATATCATCATAGAGACGCGTAATCTCCAGGAAGACGACGCGGTGTTCACCGACCGAGCCGCTATCGCAAAACTTCATAAGCTTTTGCGGGCGCACGCGCTTTTTGAAGGACGCCTGAAAGTTTCATGGGATGACTTCCGCGTATTTTATGGCTACATCACTCACCGAGTGGAAAAAATCCACAGGAAACCGATAAATCATCTGGTTGAGCTGTTTATAGACACGCTGAAACATCATGTCTATACAAAAGAAATAGCGCAAACTCTTGATGAGCTGGACAAATTAAAAGAAACTATTGACCACAGCTTAGCTGAAGAGAAACAGCGGGAAGAAAATCTAACGCACGCTCAAGCGCTTGAAACAAAAGCGGAGGCATTTTTCGAAGAGATAAAATCTTTTTTTATAACGGCAAAGGACGCGCTCGCACAGATCAACACCTATGAAGAATTGCGCGACGCAACATCCGAAAAGCCCTTTGAAGGAAGTTTTAAGGATGTCCCTTCGCCTGATAAAAAAGAGAGCGCTCCCCCCGCAGACCAACTCAAAAATCAGGAGCCAAAGAAAGAAGACCAAAACCCTGCGCCGAAAGACAAAGAACCGCAGGGGCACCGAGAACAGGGAGCAAAAGACAAAAAAATGACGTTTAATGATTTTTTTCTTGATCAGCAAGAACCAACCATTGAGCTCTCCACCTCTCAAACGCATGAAGCGGGCCCTGAAACCGATATAGATCTGCGCGGTATAAAAAACTTTGAGACTGCCGAAAGTGTGAATATCTTCCTTGTAGAGATAGGACGCCTTAAAGAAAGTTTTCGGGTGCAGAGAAAGAAAGAGCACCCTCGCCGGGGCGAAATATCCCACAGAAAACCAATAAAAAATCTTGAGGATATAAAAAAAGCGGAACCTTCGCGGATTCCCGAATATATTGATTCGGGCGCGCCAAAACCACTGATAAAAATACGAACGGTCCCCGACATATGCCTATTTACCGCGCGGGATGTTTCGTATTCTATGGCAGGTGAAGTGGCGGGCAAAGGAACGCTTGCGACAAAAGGGAATCTGGCACGCTGGGCATCCCAGATTGATATTGCAATCTGCCATGAAGGACAGCAAAGAGATTTCTCCTATGCTCATATGGACTTCAGCGAGCGGCAGTATTTCTCAACAGAACAGAGGATTGCTCTTGCCGAACAGATGAGACTCATCTCCCCTGATATTTCAAAAATAGAAAAGCTCATACACTCTACCGATTGCAAAGGAGCTACCGACATTGAATTCATGATAGAGACGGCACTATCCCATATTGAGGAACGCACCAAACGGTATGGAGAAATGCTTACCTTTCTTGTCCCTATAACTGACGGGATAGAAACTATCCGCCACGGAAAACTTGATGCACTGCTTGCGGCATGCGTCAAAAAATCTATCGTTATTACGCCGGTATTCATTTTTGACCCATTGGGTATAAAGGGTCAGGAATATATCGTCTATAAAAACGGACGGATGACAGATCTGAAAGCTCCGAGCACCATCAGCCATATGGCTGAGGAAACGGAAGGTATGATCTTTTGGGGAATACAGGACAGCGAGCACGACAGAGTCGCATTCGCGACAAAGGATACTGCGCTTAGAATAATACGGGCGCTCGCGCATACCAGCAAGATAGAAGCTCCCCGATTTTCCTCCACGGGAAAGAACTATCGGTCTTTCGGAAACAATATGAGTACTGACGGAGAAAAACAAAAAACTCCGTTCAATACTGAAAATCTTTATAAGACAGGTACATAAAATCAATAAGCCCAGACATCTTGTCTGGGCTCTTTTCTTGCCTTTTTTTGTATTTTTGGTATCATAGTACCTATCATGTTAATGATCAGACTACAGCGAGTAGGACGTAAAAATGACCCAAGTTTTCGGGTTGTTATTACCGAAAAGGCAAATGCGGCAAAATCAGGCGCCTTTCTTGAAATTGTCGGGTCATATGATGCCCGCAAAGACCGTGTCCAACTCAAACAAGATCGCATCCAGCATTGGCTTTCGCATGGGGCAAAAACATCAGCCACGGTCCACAATATGCTGGTAAATGCAAAAATAATCAACGCGCCAAAAGTAAACGCATTACCCTCAAAAAAAATCAAACCGGAAGAAGCAAAAACAGAAGCCCCGGCACCAGCACAAAAAGCTGAAGAAATGGCGCCAACAGCAACAGCCGAAGCACCCGCGGAAGCAAAAGCGGAGGAGGATCCAACAGCATAATATATATCTTATAAAAAAATCGCCACACTCTTTGGGAGTGTGGCGATTGGTTTTAGTCGTTTTGCCCTATTATTTTTGTTCAATCCGTGTCCCGTTTTTATCATAATGCTGGATAAAAACATCTTCACTTATAAGATAATACATAATTGCCTCTTGTTTATAATGCTGTGCTGTAATATCTGCGATCATTTCAATTTGCGAACATGTGCACATAATACGCACCGGAATCATTTCTTCGGTAAACAGCTTGTTATCAGGACTCACCCACTGCCCTTTCGCGGTCCGGAATATTGTCAAACCAGAGGATATGCCTCGTACCATCTCATCCCATTTATTATGGTACGAAATCTCAATCTTGCTTCCATCCGAAAAAATTTTGGGTACAAGAATCTCCCACAGTGCGATCTTTTCCATTTTTTATCTACGCCTTTAATCCATCCAAAGGAAGAATAACGGGATCGGGATTCCCGCATAAAAAAATCTTTCCGTCCTGCCTTTCTCGGACCTGAAGCATATTGAGATAATTCATAATCCCCTGGATAAAAGTCTCCAAAATTATTTCCTTTGTTTTGGTGAGCTCTTTTTTCTTGGCAAAATCTTCAAAATCATCCATTAAATCAGATACAAGTACGGAAAGGAATGCCTGAATTTGATTTGAATTTTGTTCATAGCGGAAAACACTATTAAAAACCTCAAGCGTCCTTGAAAGGACGTCTCGAATACTGACACTTTTTTCGGGGATATTACAAATTTTTGCGATTATAGTACGAAGATCGCTAACCGTATCTTCCCTTTTATAATGTCCCTTCGCATAGAGTATAAAGTGCCTTATAAATTCATCTTTAAATTCTACCGTTTCCTCAATTGCCGGACTAATAAGCTCCATTGTACTTCCTCCTTTTTTATCAAAAATCAATTTTGCAAATTATACTTTAAAAAAATATGAATGTCAATAGATTGCAAAAAGCAGAAAAATAAAAAGAAGGAGGGTGATTTCCTTCTTTGGGCCAAACTTTATAGAGTATGTATGAATTGATTCGCTAAATTTTTAAAAAAACTTTCGTATTTAGGCAAAACTCCTCTTTCGGTAAGTTCTTTTGAAATCGAGGCTGGAATCTGTTTATGTACTAAGTACATATCGCCCCAACTTTCAAAAAATTGTCCCATTTCAAAAAAAGTTAAAGAATCCCGAATAGCTTCGCTATAAAAATCCCCGTTTGATCTCTTTTTAATCCCGTAGCGAATGCGATCGTCAGTCATGGCAAAAAAATTATATAAAGCCTGTTCGTCAAAACTATAACCGCCCAAATTCATCAGAAGTCCCATCAAAATTTCTGAAATAGATAATTCTTCAACTAAAATTTTTTGCATACATCTATCTCCCTCTGACAAAGTCCTATTCTAAAAAATCAAAACTTATAATATAAAAATAAATCCCTCGTGTCAACCCAGCCCCACTTTCACATAAAAAGGTGGGGCTGGGCCAACCCCATACTTGCAAAAATCTTAGCTTTCTGCTAAAGTTTCGAATAGTGAGTACAAATCGCTCCATAAGCTGAGAGGGCGAAAATGAGTCATCTTGATCCCCCATTCCTAATCGCTTGCGCGAGGGAATGGGGTGTTTTTTTTGTTTACGAAAAATAAAAAATGGGCCACCCGAAGGCGACCCTGTACTTGTTGTTTAAAACGGCTCTTGTACCCTAGCCGAGTTTGTAATATGGGCCTATTATAGTGCTCTCGCCTACTGCTGTAAAGAGCAAACACAGATTAAAACTAATTACAGCTTTTTGCTTTACGTTGTAGTTTTGCGCTTTGAACTTTGCGTTTTTAGCCTTACTTGTCTTTATATTATTTAAAATTTGTATATTCGTTCCTTACTTGCTGTATTGAACTGCTTCCTCAAGCTTCAACGACAATATTTTTGAGACACCTTCGCTCCCCATCGTGACACCATACAAAATACCCGCGTGTCTCATGGATTCGCGATTGTGAGTGATGATAACCAATTGGGTCCCCTTAGAAAGAAGCCCAAGCATCTGCCCATATTTCCGGGAATTGTTTTCGTCCAATGCCGCATCCATTTCATCCAACACCAAAAATGGAGGCGGGTTAACACTTGAAAGAGCAAACAAAAGCGCGATAGACGTAAGAGCGCGCTCTCCGCCCGAAAGCATATCAAGCCCGCGTATGCGTTTTTTAGGCAAATTCACATATACATCAAGACCTGTCATATAATGCGCATGCCTACCCGATGCCCCGTCTTCTTCGAGCATATCTTCCCCGACAGAAACATCCTGTTCGGCGCCTTCCCCAGAGTCAATTAACTCCGTCGGAACTTTAATTTTTAAAAGTTTCAGTTCTGCTTTTCCTCCCCCAAAAATAGTTTCAAAATGCTTTTGGAATTCGTGATTTATCTTAGAAATGCCTTTTTCAAATTCGCTTTCTAATTTCCCGGAAAGCTCTTCAGACAAATGCTTCAGACCAGAAGATGCTTTCTTTAAATCGCCGAGTTCCTTTTCAAAAAAAGCGTCGCGCTCCCCCACCTCATCAAGTTCCTTTAATATCGTCTCGTCCACCCCGCCCGCGTCTTCCAGCTTAAACTTGAGCCGAGCAATATCCCGCAATATTTTTTCGCGGTCTTGTCCCCGCAACTGTTCGCTCGCGGGAGTAAGCGAATCAACAGAAATATAATGAGATGCTTCCTGTTTTTCTCTGACATATTCTTCACGGCGCAAGCGTAAACGCTCTTCTTCAATGGATACGCTGCGGAGAGCATCTTTCATCCGGTTCCCTTGCCCGTCAAGCTCGTAGAGCGCGCGTTCAAGTTCCCGTAATTTTTTTTCATAGCCATGCAGACTGCCTCCCATTTCTTTTTCTTGCCGTACAAGCGCTCCTTCCTTTTTTTCTATCTCCTGTATTCCGTCTTCAACATGCTTTTTCTCCTGCAGTAGTTTCTGCGTATCCATTCCGGTTTTTTTTGGTCTTTCTTTTGCATCCGACGAATCAACGCGCGAAAAAAATGACGTAATACGCTCAAGCGCTTCGTGAATAAATGACTGTATCTGGTCTATCGCGTCCTCTTCTATCGCGGATGCAAGAATCCCTTCCACCTCGGCAAACAATTCCTCTACATCCTCGCGAGGCACCACCTCATCCATTGACACCCCCTGTGTTGGGGATTTTGCGGCTTCTATCATTCCTTCAAGCCGCCCCAGATCGTGCGACAAGCGAGATTTTTTATCCCGCAATTCAACAAGTTCGCGGGTAATGTTCTGAAACGCGCTCTCATCTGATGCGCTGGCGCTCTTTCGTTCCTTGGCTATAGCGCTTTCAATATCTTTTCTCTTTTTTTCTATCTGCCCCAGCTCTTTTTGGGGCTCTCCTTTTTTGTCGGCAATATCTTTCTCTAACGCGGCAAGAGATGCTTCTTCCCGCATCAAATAATCCTTATATGCCGCTTCAAGCTCTGATCTAAGCTCTTCCGTTTTTTGGAACTTCACCGCTTGTGTCTTCAAGAACTTCAAATGCGGCTGGATTTCTTTGCGCAACGCCTCAACTTGCTTCATATTTTCAGCGGTGCGTTCAAGCTTCCTATCCGCCTCCGCACGCTTAATTTGGTATATCTTGAGGCCTAACGCGTCTTCAACCATCTCTTTGCGCTCTTTGGAAGACGCGTACAAAATTCTGTCCGCCTCTCCCTGCCCGATAATATGGTGTTGCGAAGATCCAAGGCCAACATGCGCTAAAAGCTCCATAATATCTTTGAGACGCACAATAGAACCGTTAATCATATATTCGTTTACGCCGTCGCGATACACATTGCGCGAAAGTATCACTTCATTAAATTCAACAGGAAATTGGTTTTTTGTATTATCAAATACCAGTGTTGCTGACGCCTTGGACATGCGCGGTATTGAATGCGAACCGCTAAATATCAAATCCTCTCCCTTCTTTCCGCGAAGGGACTTCATTGATTGCTCGCCAAGCACCCACCTAATTGCTTCGGCGCAATTACTTTTCCCCGAACCATTCGGGCCTACGATTGCGGTAACGGGTGACGGCAATTCAAATACCGTGTTCTTCGCGAATGATTTAAAACCGTTTAGTTCTAATCTCTTTAAATACATAACATTAAAAACCAAATTCCAAATAACAAATATCAAACAATATCCAATTTTCAATAGGCAAGCCCCAAACCGTGTTTTAAATTTGTAATTTTGAATTTGTTTGAGATTTGGATTTTGGTATTTGTCATTTTATCAAATCCACCCTTTTACCTCCAGCGCTTTCCGTGCCGCCTCTTCCTGCGCTATCTGCTTTGACGGGCCTTCGCCCTCCGCGACTTTCTCCTCATCCAAAAAAATACCGATAACAAAATGCTTATCGTGGTCAGGCCCCCACTCTTTGATAACGCTGTATGTCGGCGTAACACCGTGTCTATCCTGCGCTTCTTCCTGAAACATGCTCTTTGGGTCTTTGTATAATTTTTTCTCAATAATTTCGTCTAACTGCGGCATGAGTACGCGCTCCAAAAAATCCTTTACTTCACCATATCCCCGGTCCAGATACAAAGCGCCCGAAAGCGCCTCAAACGTATTTGCAAGAATATATTGGCGCGCGCGTCCCATATCCTTTGACTCTCCGCGTGAAAGGAGAAGGTGGTCGCCTACATGCAGAATGCCTGCGACTTCCGCGAGCATCTTGGTATTCACAAGAGCAGCCCGAAAGCTCGTGAGTTCCCCTTCGGGCTTTTCAGGAAAACGCAAAAACAAAGCTTCGGTAATAACAAGCTCAATGACCGCATCGCCCAAAAATTCAAGGCGTTCATTATGCGGGTATTTCCAATCGGTGTTCTCGTTTAAATACGAACGATGCGTAAGGGCTTCATATAACAGACTCTTGTTTATAAAGCTGACGCCGAGACTCTGCTCAAGACCGGATAAATCTTTCATCGTTGAAACTCAAAACGCAAAGTTTAAAGCGTAAAACTACAACGTAAAGCTAAAAGGTTTTTTGTTTTAAGCTGTAGTTTTGACTTTTGAGCTCTAAACTTTGAGCTTTTTAAATTACTTTAATAATATCTTTAATGCTTTTTCTAATAATGGCTTAATATCAGGGTAGGTTTTTACGCCAACAACCTCATCCTGCCCGAACCAGCGCACATCATCAAGCCCCCCCGATTCTTTAAGGTGCAATTCTTTCTCTTTCGTCTCTATCAAAAAATATGTCACCCGCTTTCTGATTTTTCCTTTTTCGGGGTCGGAGGCGACATATTCGTTCGTGCCCATCTCTTCTCCCATGCGCACATCCGCAATACCAAGCTCCTCCCGAATTTTACGCGCCGTTCCTTTTTCCACATCAACCTTGCCCGTGCCCAACTTTCCCTTGGAAAGCGTCCAGTACCCGAACACGTCATGCACAAGGGCAAACAAAAGCACATCACCCTCTCTGCGGTACACCACGCCCCCGCCAAGATGCTCTACCGGAAGTTTTGACATATCTCCCTCAAACAGCTTTTTACCGGTGTCATCTTTGCCCGGCTCGCCTATCTCTTTATATACAGTCCCCAAAACGCCATTTACAAAACGGCCGGACGATTCTCCGCCAAAGTTCTTTGCAAGCTCAATTGCTTCGTTAATCGCGACTTTCGGAGGCACCTCGTCGCGCTTGCCGAACAAAAGCTCCCATAAACCAAGGCGCAATACGTTGCGGTCCACTCGCGCGACCTGTTCAATGGGCCACTCGGGTGCCGCCTTTTCAATAATAGAATCTATTTTTTTTCTTTTCTTGAGAACACCGTACACAAGCACCTCTGCAAAATCATCGTCATCTTCAACACCGGGCGCGAATTCCCTTGTATTACGCAGAAGCATTTCTTTTATCTGGGCGTCGTCATACCCAGTAAAATCCCATTCAAAAAGGGTTTGCATCGCGATTGATCGTGAAAGATGTCGGTTGGCCATAGTTGATTTTGTTAAATGAACGAAGAGAGTTTTTCAAAATCCTTACCCCGTTAGATGAAAATTGTTGCAATAATTTTCTATCTAATGGGGTTCCCAAAAAATATAGTTGCTTCGCTCCTTATTTTTTGGAAAGCTCCGCCGCCTCCATCGGCTTATCTCCTGCTTCCTGCTCTTCTTGAGCCCGTAATTCCTTCTCTTTGTGTTTTTTCTCTTTTTTATTGAGTTTCGCGAGCACGTCTATTACTTCGCGCTTGTTGTATGTTCCGCAGTTTTCGCAAATCCGATGCGGAAGTTTTGCCTGATTGCATTTTGCGCACACCGAAAGCGCCCCCGGCTTTAGCGCATGATGCGACCGGCGGTTATTTGTGTGTGACTTGGTGTGCCTCATTCGTACTACCATATTGTTCTATAGTAACGAAAAAGGGGCGGTATGTAAAGCCCCGTTTGGCTAAATCGAAAGCCGCGTCTACGTCTGACGGATACTATACCCGATTAAAGAAACAGCAGTCCATTGTCTGGGCTATCGAGGTTCGCTAGTAGACGCGACAAGGAAGACGATTCGATTTTGCCTAACGGGGTAAAGCCCCGTAGAGCAATATCGCATGATATGTCATGCGTTCGCCTTTGGGGAGAAAAGACCACCGCGCTCGCTTATTTTTCTTGCATTAGGCATTTCCGCACAATGACCCATAAGAATGCATTATGCGATTTTGCCTAACGGGGTAAAGCCCCGTTTGGCTAAATCGTCATGCCAAAGGCAGATCTGCCTCCGGCAGAGAAGCAAAGCATCTACAATGTACACTTCGGCATCTTCCATTCTTTGACCATGGCATCAACCGCCGCTTGCCCCATCGCTGTTTTTACCCCTTTTTCAAAATTGCACAATGCTATGCGGGGCCCCTTCACAAGCCCGGGAATACTTAATGCCGAAAAGAGATTTTTCATTTTAGCTGTCCCGTATTTATTGTGGAGCCCATCAAGCACCACCGCCATAATGTCCCATGGGATTATTTCCGTATCATTCCTTTTCACCGTCTTGCCCGCATTCGTATCAATATACACATCAAGCAATGTCAAAGAGAAATCGCTCTTGAACGCCGCGACCTCTTTTGAAAATCCGGGAAAGTTATTATTAGTCGCGAATACATTAACGCCTACCGCGCGCCCGCACCGAAGAGCCGTATAATGAGGAGTAAACGCTCCCGGATAAAGCACGTCCATATGATCATAAAATGGGAATTTCGTTCCTCTGCCCATCTCGTAATACGCTATCCAATGATCCCCCGGATTTGTAATATCAAATTGATTCCATACGCTCTGGAGAATCTCTGCTTTCATACCCGCACCGCACCCTGCACCGCACGTGGTCGGCGCAACCCCAACTATCGCCGTCTTTACCCCGCGATGATCGTCAAAATAAGGGCCCGCAACCGAACCATAGAGCGTGGTATATGTTTGCCTACATACCGCATACCACTTCATAAACCTAGTAACATCTCCCAGTGAATATTTGCTTGTGGGTGGCGCGTAGAATGAGACAAGCGGCAACGAATAACCATGTCGGGTAAATGTCCCTTTGTGCCCATCATATGTGACTATTCCATGGTCTTTAGCAAGCCCCGCTGTCGTATTTGAAGGTGGAGGCGGGGTCACGGTAGAAGAAAACGATTCTACTTTCATAGAAGACATCTTGTCGTTCCATCCATCGTCTACCAATGTTGAATCACCTACGGTCCGCTTGATTGAAGCTCCGCCAAAATTATCAAGATTATACAAAATAACACGATACCCCGACGGAACCCGAAAGGAAGAAATTGTATTATTTGAAATCCCACACGCTTTGAGTTTTGCGAGCGTGTATTCTCCTGGGCCGAATCCTGCCGAAGCCCCCTTAAAATTGATATCTACATACACTCGTACTGGGCCGTTACATACCTTCAATGAGGGTTGCTCTATAGCTGACGGGAATGAAAATCTAAGGAACCAAGGTACGGCCGAGTAATTAAATGGACCATTAAAATTCATCTGAATAAAAATGCTGATCCCTATCAAGACAGAAAATGCAAAAAAAACAAGCGTGTGTTTCCCCGTATTTTTAATATTTTTATCCAAAAATTTTTTTAGCGCCTTGAACATGTCCCTTTTACTAAGTATATCCTATATAAACTTACCGCAAAATGAGCGCCTATGGATGTCGCATAATCCGTACTTTCTTAGGGCTTTTTCATGTGCTCGTGTGCCGTACCCTTTATGAATATCAAAACCGTATTTGGGGTAAACTTTTGCAAGACGCACCATTCTCCTATCGCGCGTTACTTTTGCCATGATTGAAGCGGCGGCAATAATAGGCATCCGCCTATCTCCTCCTATAATAGTCTGCTGATTTTTGTATTCTTGAGGCGCTCGTAACCCTCCGTCTAATAAAATACGGGAATTATGAATCAAGAATCTAGAATCAAGAAGCGCTATTTTTCTTAACGAACGACGAATCGCAAGATGAGTTGCTCTCGCAATGCCAATCTTATCAATCACCGAATGGCTTACCGAAGAAGTAGCATAAAACAATCTATTCTCACGCGAATGCCTGCGCAAAACCTTAAACCATTCTTCCCGCTTCTTAACCGAAAGCGCCTTGGAATCTTTAATTCCCCTAAACAGTTTCGAATTTCGTGCTTCATATTTCGAATTTACCATTGTCGCTACTGCGCAAATGGTTATCGGTCCCGCGAGCGGTCCTCTCCCCACTTCGTCTATACCGAGAATAAATCTATGCTTTGCCATTGTTTTTATTATACCACCCATGCTATTCTCAAGAATGAAATTGAAAATACAGAAGGAGGAAAAGTGCAGAAATTTTCGAAAGAATCCATTGAAAAAATGGTGAAGACAAAATCCCAAGAGATACAAAAGAAATGGGAACAGCCGGCAAAACCCCCAAAGCTATGGGGAACCATAATGCTTCAGATGTTCCATAGAGCGCATATCATTGTTAATAATCTTGGCCTTTGTAAAAATCCGGTTTCTCTCACGGCGAATGTCGCACTAATTATTACCGACCTGCACATGGAATTTTCGGGGAAGGTCCCGTCAGACGAAGATGAATTTAAAAAGGCTATCAAAAAAACCACAAGAAAATGGGCAAAACAGGGCAGTAAAAAGAGATTCTGCCATGGAACTACTACTGGCCTTGTCTGTTATTGTGACGAAAAGGAGACGAATAGATGAAAAAATTTACAACCTCATGGCTTAATCAGGAAGCAAAAAAGCTCCCTCAAGAAACGCAAGATGGGTGGAAAGCAGAATGGCCGCCCGAATCATTTGATGCACTGTTAGAAGAAACAAAGAAACGGATAGAGATTGTTGCTGATCTTACAGGGTGCGCTTCCCGGGACATAATGATACAAGAAGCAACAGAGGTAATAGAAACGCTACGACAGCAATACAACGATCAAATACCCGTAGACGGCATCGAAACATTTGATGTTGTGGCAAGCGGGATATCCCGAAAAATCGCCAAGGAATACGAAGACAAAAAGCTCTGCCATGGCGCCCCCGAATATATGCTGTGTTTCTGTGACGAAAAACAAGGAGACGCAATTTGAAAATTAAATTATCGCCCGAAGAAGAAACAACGCTCAAGACGTATGCAAAAATGGCAAAAAACAGAAATAAGCAAATCGGCGGTCAGCCATTTGACCCCGATTTTTGGGCCGACCAATTTGAAGAATTCAAACGGCTTTTACCCGCAGGAAATATTCTTGAAATCGGTTGTGGAAACGGCAGGGATGCGCGATTTTTCTGCAAAGACACCGAATATAATTATTTTGGGATTGATGCCTGCCAGGGACTGCTTGATGAAGCAAAAATATGGGCGCCAAACGCAAACACGCATCAAATGAACCTCTATTCGCTTTTCTTTCCGGATCATTCCTTTGACGGCTTTTGGGCGGCATCGGTATATGTCCACATCCCCCGAACGACTATCATGCGGGCGCTTGCTGAATTAAAACGCGTAATAAAGCCCGAAGGCATAGGATTTGTCGTTATGCGCGAAGGCAAAGGAGAAACAACGCCCCAAGACAAAAAAACGGGACTTAAGCGTTTTTACGCCCTTTATCCGGACGATGAATTCAGCGATATTCTTTTATGGTCCGGATTTGAAATAATATCAAAATCAAAAGACACAAGAAACAAGCCCGAACTTATATATTTTGTGCGGACATGGATGTGAGGGAAAAACAGATGAAAGAATACACAAACGGGTGGTTTGACCAGCAGGTAGAAAAACTTCCCCAGCATATACAAGACATCTGGAACAAATGGACCTGGCCACCCGAATCGTTTGATACGCTTTTGAAAGACGCCCAGGAACGCGCACGCATTGTCGCCTACCTTGTAGGATGCAACAGCCTAGACACATTACTACAAAACATGCTGGACATAACCGAAAGTCTGCGGAATCTATACAAAAACAAGATACCGCAAACGACTGAGGAGTTGCTCGTATTCCGACAAATGATAATGGACGTAGTGGACATGTTCGCAAAAGAGTACCAAGAAAAACGCCTATGCCACGACGGATTCGGATATGCGGTGTGTTTCTGCGACGAAATACAATAACCAAAAGAGCCCCACGGGCTCTTTTTTGTGCCTGCTTGCAGGACACACCCCATTAGATAGAGCCCAAAAAAATCGCTCATCTAACGGGGTGAGGGTACTCATTCCGCCATTATTTTCCGCATACTAAAAGTGCCCCAGATTATCAAAAAATGATACAATAAAAAAATATCATCATGTCTATGGAACAGAACAAAGAAAAAGAGGAATTTTCTCCTCCGCGCTCTGCTGAACTTCTGCAGAGATTTGAAGAAAAAGAAGCTCCCCCCATCGGGGAGAAGTTGCGGTTTTCAGGCGTCGGCGAAAAAGATGTATATAATATCTCGCCACCTTTCCGGATTGGGAACGCAACCGTTATCGCCGGGCGCGTTGAGGCACGAAAGGCATGGGCGGATTCCCAGGTTCTCTTTTTTGAAGAAAAGAAAGACGTATGGGTTCCGGCCAACGGCGCGCCAACCTTACAATTGGAAGACGGTTTCGCAACACGCTTCAAAGACGAAACGATTATCGGCGGTGTTGAGGTGTACCCCCATCCCTTTGTGTCCGGTGGCGTTGGCTACCGAACAGTTTTTTATCGCGGACACGATTTTTCATCACTTAAAAAATTCGCTGCCGGTCCGGACATGATGAAAGATATCCGGCTTACCCCTCTTGCAAACGAGCAAATAGGCGTCTTCACGCGCCCTCAAGGCGGGAGTAATGGGAAAGGCACGATAGGATATACGGAGCTACAGCACCTGGAGGATCTAAACGCAGAGAATATCCTTAATGCGAAAATAATTGAGAATCAATTCGCTCCTGAAGAATGGGGCGGCGCAAATGAATTGCATCCGTTACAAAATGGCAAAATCGGCGTCATTGGACACATTGCCTATCAAGAAGCAGAAAACAATAAGCATTACTACGCAATGTCATTCGTGTATGACCCTCATACGCATCACGCTTCCCCAATTGAGATTATCGCAACGAGAAAAAACTTCCCCGCAGGTGACGCAAAAAAATCAGAGCTTGAAGATGTTATTTTCCCCGGCGGTTTGATCCGCCACGGCGACGGTACTGCAACACTCTATGCGGGTTTGAGTGATGCAGAAACCGGAAAACTCACCCTGCCAGATCCCTTTGCCGCAGAAGAAAAACATAGTTAACCCCATTGAATTACTAAAATAGAAAAAATGATATGATGGAAGTCATTAAATGAAAAATCTTTTAAAAAAATACGAAGCTGGAAAAACCAACAAACAAATTTTGGCGAACAGAGCAATTGCGCGTGCCGAATCTTGCCTTAATTTTTTAGACGAATGTCTCCAGCTGGTTCATAGGGGCAGCGGAACCGACCCTGCCTATTCTCGATCAATATATATTTTATTTTCTTATAGTTTTGAGCTAATCTTAAAATCCCGCTTATTACTAGCAAGCAAACAGGTGGAAAGAGACGATTTAATAAAAGAAATTAAATCTCACGACCTTGAAAAATTATCAAAAAAACTTTCAAAAACTGAATTAAATAACATTAGTATAAAAAATATCAAAAAACAAAAAACTTTAAATTTTGAAGAATATAAAATAGAAATGACCGGAGGGGGCGATTTTATTATCCAAGATCTAACTGATGTTCGGTATGATTTTGCAAAAGATAACCTCCGTAATAATAATCTGGATGAGTGGAACCAATTGCAAGAAATGAAAGAGGTTATGTTTTACATGATAAAATTCATTAGAGAAATGATAAAATAACTCCATGTCCTTCGTCCACCTCCATGTTCATAGCCACTATAGTTTGCTGGACGGACTCGCAAAAATTGACGAGCTTGTTCGCGAGGCAAAAGAACTTGGCATGCCCGCAATCGCCCTTACCGATCACGGCAATATGTACGGCGCGATAGAATTCTATAAAAAAGCAAAAAAGGCAGGCATCAAACCCATCATCGGCATAGAGGCATACATCGCAGCGCGAAACGCTTCCGACAGAGTGCACGGGGTGGACGACAAGCGCTATCACCTCATTTTGCTCGCCAAGAACAACACGGGCTACGAAAATCTGCTCAAGCTTGTAACACTCTCAAATCTTGAAGGGTTTTACTACAAACCCCGCATTGATAAAGAAATGCTCCGCAAACACTCCGAAGGATTGATCGCCCTTTCTGCCTGTTTGACTGGTGAAATATCCCGCGCGCTCCTTGCAAAAAATTGGGACAATGCAAAAGCGTTGGCACTCGAGTACCAGGATATTTTCGGCAAAGACAATTTTTATATTGAACTTTCGCACCATCCGAATATTCCAAACCATGTTGAAGTCCAAGAGGGATTAAAAAAACTCGCGCGAGAATTAAAAATTCCCATGGTCGCAACGCAAGATGTCCATTACTTAAAAAAAGAAGACCAGCAAGCCCAAGACATTTTGGTCGCGGTACAGACAAACACAAAAGTGGATGACGAAGACCGCATGACAATGAAAGCGGATGATTTTTCGCTTACTTCGCCCGACGAAATGAAAGAAGCGTTCAACGATGTTCCCGAAGCAATAGCAAACACGCTCAAAATTGCAAACCAAATTGATCTGCAAATCCATTTGGGCGAAATTAAACTCCCCCACTTTGAAGTCCCCTCGGGTCACACACCCGATACATATCTAAAAGAACTCGCCGAAGCGGGCCTCATGCGCCGTTTTAACAACAAACCGTCGCGTGAAGCGCGCGACCGCCTCGCCTACGAACTTGATGTTATAGAAAAAACAAAATTTTCGTCATACTTTTTGATTGTGCAGGACTTTGTAAACTGGGCAAAAAACAACGGCATTGTCGTGGGGCCGGGTAGAGGTTCGGCTGCGGGCTCGCTTATCGCATACTCCCTCAACATCACAAACGTTGACCCGCTCCAATACGGATTGCTCTTTGAGCGGTTTATGAACCCCGAGCGTATCAGCCCTCCCGATATTGATATAGACTTTGCCGACACCAGGCGCGACGAAGTTATTGAATACGCGCGCAAAAAATACGGAGACGACCATGTAGCCCAAATCATCACGTTCGGAACGATGGCGGCGCGCGCTGCAATCCGCGATACAGGCCGCGCGTTGGGAATGGAATATGGTTTTTGCGACAAGGTTGCAAAAATGATTCCGTTTAGCGTAGGAATGACGCTCGCAAAAGCCCTCAAAGCAAATCCCGAATTCGCCGAAGAATACAGAGACAACGAACAGGCGCGCCGACTCGTTGATTCCGCGCGAAAACTTGAGGGAGTCGTACGCCATGCTTCCGTACACGCCTGCGGAGTGGTGATCACCAAAGACCCTCTCACCGATACCGTACCGCTTCAATACGCGGTATCACGCGACGCGTCAGGCGAAAAACAAATAATCGTAACACAATACTCAATGAATGTGATTGAAGATTTAGGACTTTTAAAAATGGACTTTTTGGGACTCAAAAACTTAAGCATTATTGAAGAAGCAATTAATCTGGTGGAAACTCGCACGGGAAAACGCATTGATATTGATGCCATCCCGATCGACGACGCAAAAGTATACAAAGGACTCGCTGACGGAAACACCGTAGGCGTATTCCAGCTTGAATCGGGCGGAATGACGCGCTACTTAAAAGATTTAAAACCAACAACCATTGAAGACATTATCGCAATGGTCGCATTATACCGCCCGGGCCCCATGGAACTTATCCCGTCATTCATCAAGCGAAAACAAGGCGAGGAAAAAATAACCTACCTCCATCCAAAGCTCGCGCCTATTTTAGAAAACACATATGGCATCGGCGTTTATCAAGAACAAATGATGCGTATTGCCCGCGACCTTGCGGGATACACCCTGCCCGAAGCAGATACGTTGAGAAAAGCAATCGGAAAGAAAATAAAATCTCTTTTGGACGAACAGCAAGAAAAATTAATAGACGGAATGATAAAAAATAAAATTGATAAGCATACGGCAAATCAAATCTGGGAACTTTTTCCGCCATTTGCGCGTTACGGATTTAACCGGTGCCATGCCGCCCCCTACGCCATTATCGCCTACCAGACAGCCTGGCTCAAAACACACTATCCGCTGGAATTTATGACGGCATTTATGAACGCGGACGAAAAAGATGTAGACCGCATCGCCTATCTCGTAAAAGAATGCCAAAACCTCGGCATTAAAGTCCTCCCGCCTGATCTTAACCGAAGCAACGCGGGATTTACTCCACAGCGCGAAAAAGACGAACTCGCTATCCGGTTTGGCCTGCGCACTATTAAAAATGTTGGCTCAAATGTCGTGGACATGATTATGCAGGAACGCGACCGAAATGGGCCCTACCAGACGCTTGCAGGGCTTTTGGAGCGCATCCCAACAAAAGACATCAACAAAAAATCAATGGAATCGCTCGTAAAATCGGGCGCTATGGATTCGCTCGGTGAACGAAACCAGATGCTAGAGAATATGGATACCATTCTTGCTTTCCACAAAGAATCAAGCAAAGGCAAACAAACGGGACAAAATTCTCTTTTCGGAATGCAGGGCGGGCCGTCATACACTCCGACACTTCAATTAAAAGAAGTAAAAGCCGCGGCTTCCGAAGACCGCCTCAAATGGGAAAAGGAATTACTGGGATTATATATTTCGGGGCACCCGCTTGATAAGTTCCGCGGGCTTTTAGAAACAAAAAAAATAAACACCGAATTCGCGAAAGCGCTCAAAGAAGAGACGCCTATCATTATTGGGGGCATTATTGAAAGCGTTAAAAAGATAACAACAAAAAAGGGGGAACCAATGGTATTTTTATCGCTTCTTGACCTTGCGGGCTCAATTGAAGTTGTTGTATTCCCGCGCGTTCTAAAATCATGCGGGCAGTTTATAGAAGCGGACAAGGGAATCGCGCTCAAAGGCAAGATATCGCACCGAAACGGCAATGTGAGCATTATTGCCGACGGAATCAAATCTATTGAACCACCAGAAACGAGTAATGAGTAATAAGTTATGTCCCGCTATTTACTTTAAATATTTTTAAATTATTGTATAGCGGGATCCCGCCATTCTATACGTTATAATCTTTGAATAAATGGCGGGAAGTTATGGGTTATTTAAAAATATAAAAAACCGAGCGCAGTGCTCGGTTTTTTTGTTTAAAAAGAACCATTAGCATAAAAGTATACGACTGCCCCGATAGCAGCGATCAGAACTATAGAAACAAAAAAAACGATAAGCGCTACTCTTGTCTGCCTATTAAGTTCCGAGTCTTCGTCTTCATCGCCCCACATTTTATTTCTCCTTTTTAGAATATCTTTTGATTATTTTCCGCATCTTTCCCATCCCCTCGTCCCACCTGTGAAAATCTAGATCGTCCAAAAGTTTTTGGATTAATTCAAACTCTTCTACCGTAAAATTCGAAATGGACATCGCACATACCGTTTTTCTCATTCTGCGAGACTCCTTTTCCCCAACATAATCCCGACCCCTTGAACCATCATTGCAACCCATAGTATTGCCCCCCCCCTAGAGCTCAATTTTCTTGATATTTTCAAAAAACGAACCATTTGCTATTTCTTTCCAACGATTCCTTACATCTGAATGAACATGGCCAGAAGAATGACTCTCTAATGACAGGTGCGCTAATTCTTGTAACCAATCTCGATTCTTAATTATAAAATCTATGAACTGCCCATCATACTGAGGAAATAAAAAATCGCCGCAATCAAAAATAAGGATTGGCGATCCCTCCTCCTGTAAGAAATAATCTACACGAGCACAATCATTATTGTTAAGAATTCCTTTTATGCTCTCCTTGCGTTTTTCTAAACTTTCCTGAAGCTTAATTATCTCTTCCAGCCTTCTTCCTAACTCCTTGCGTTCTTCTTTTGTGAATCTTGTTCTCAAGATAAACCTCCTTTATTACATTATTTTTAACGTACTTATTCGATTTCTAAAAAAATTATTTTAATATAATACAAGAAGGCTATTTTTAATATCATATTGATTTAGGCTTTTGAAAGAAAAATAATCATACCCCTGAGCCGAAACTATGTCCATCTTCCATCCAGCCTTGCGAAATTCTTCCATTACAAATTCTTTGATCTTTTTTATCTTGAAATAACGAATTATTTTTGGGTGAATTTTTCCCAAAGGAAACATGCAAGAAAGCGATCTCGGCCCCGACTCATGCGGGCCCCTTTTTTCTATGCCCAAAAGCTAATCTTCGAATACAAGACTCTTTGGGCCGCCCAAATAATCAGCAAAATAGGAAATAATAGCTTTTGCTTTCAACAAGCTCTTGTTATCCAGTTTCTTGCTTGTTGGTAATGCGCCCAAAGACAGCTTCTTATTCCTGCTTAAAAGCTCTTCCGGAGTAATGATTTGATATACACACATGACTTGCCTCCTTTATTAAATTTCATTCCGCTGATACTATAGTATTTATATGCCAAAAAATCAAGCAGACATTGACCATATCCGCCATTCCCTTTCGCACCTATTGGCGATGGCGGTACTCAAAAAATTCCCTAAGGCAAAACTCGGTATCGGCCCCACAATAGAACATGGGTTTTATTATGATTTCTTGTTTCAGAATCATGAATCTGCCCTTCGACAAAGCTCAGGACAGGGAATCAAGAATCAAGACCTCAAAGACATAGAAAAGGAAATGAAAGAACTCATAAAAAGAAACCTCTTATTTTCAGGAAAAAAGATAACAGCAAAAGACGCTGAAAGTATCTTTAAAAACCAGCCATTTAAAAAAGAATTGGCAAAGGATTTTAAAAAAGAAAAGAGGACGCTTACCGCATACGCAACATGCCCCCCTAATTCTAAATTCATAATTCATAATTCCACAAATCAACAAAATGACTGTTTTGTTGATTTGTGCAAGGGCGGACATGTTACAAACACCAACGAAATAAATCCCGATGGATTTACGCTCACCAAAATTGCTGGTGCCTATTGGAAGGGAGACGAAAAAAAACCCCAGCTTACGCGCATCTATGGTGTCGCGTTCGCATCCAAAAAAGAATTGGATGATTATCTTGCGATGCAAGCGGAAGCGGAACGCCACGACCATAAAAAACTTGGACCCGAACTTGATTTGTTTACATTCTCCGAGCTTGTAGGGCCCGGATTGCCTCTCTGGACTCCAAAGGGAACGCTCCTGCGAAACATTCTTGATGATTTTGTATGGGAACTCCGCAAAAAAGCGGGATACGCTCAAGTAGACATCCCCCATATCACCAAAAAAGCGCTGTACGAAAAAAGCGGTCACTGGGAAAAATTCCAAAACGAACTATTTAAAATAGAAACCCGCGAAGGGCATATTTTTGCGATGAAACCGATGAACTGCCCGCACCACACCCAGATTTACGCGCGAAAGCTTTGGAGCTGGCGCGAACTCCCCCAACGATACGCATCCACCACAAAAGTCTACCGCGACGAGCAATCGGGCGAACTTGCGGGGCTCTCCCGCGTACGCGCGATTACACAGGACGATGCGCATGTTTTTTGCCGCGCAGATCAGGCAATTGGAGAAATGGAAAAAATTTGGGATATCATAACCGAATTTTATAAAAAATGCGGATTTTCCGATTTCACCATACGGCTTTCAACACATGATCCCAAACACCCAAAAAACTATCTCGGCAAGCCTAACGTATGGAAAAAGACCGAAGCGCAATTAAAAGAGCTTATTGCAAAAAAACACGGCAAAGATTTTGTCTCTCTCCCCGAAGCCGCTTTTTACGGCCCTAAAATAGATTTTATGTTCCGCGACTCGCTCGGACGGCGTTGGCAATTAGCAACAATACAGCTTGATATGAATCTGCCCGAACGCTTTGATTTGTATTGCATTGACGAAGCAGGCAAAAAAGAACGGATTGTAATGATTCATGCCGCCATCATGGGTTCTATTGAGCGCTTCCTTGCGATTTTAATTGAGCATACCGCAGGCGTATTTCCTTTTTGGCTCGCGCCAACGCAAATCCAAATCCTCACCGTCAACGACAAAGTATCGGCATACGCGGAGTCTGTTAAAAAAGAATTGGAAGCTCGTAATATCCGCGTAACGCTTGACGACAGAAACGAATCCATCGGGAAAAAAATCCGCGAAGCGGAAATGCAAAAAATTCCTTATAGTTTTATCCTCGGCGAAAAAGAAAAAGACGCCGGCACCATCTCGGTTCGTGCACACGGCAAAAAAGATATGGGCGTAATGACTCTCCCGGCGTTTCTCAAACAGGCAGAAAAATAAAAAAACCGACATAGAAGCCTGTGCCGGTTTAAGAAACTACTCTGGATTACTCAAAACTTTATACGTATCCTTGTTCCCCTTTTTTATAAATGAATGCTGCCCAATAAACGAGATACGATCCTACAAAAAAACCAAGACTAATGAACGACCAAATAACTCCTCCTGGCAACCTCCCTAAATAAAAGCTGCCCATTCCTATCAAACCGAAAAAAATAGTAAGAGCAAGAAACGTGCTCATGACAAGCACCGCATAAACACGTTCCCCCAAATCATCTTTTAATAGCATTTCTGATCCTCCTCCATTTTCTTAAACAAATGCAAATTGAGCTGCGTGCATGCCGTTTTCTTCGGTTATAATTCGTATTTCATGCACCTCATGACTTGGTATAATGCGCATTTCGCCTTTTCTTTGAACAAAAAGGTTCCAGCGAGGGTAATGCGTTGCTAAATTGTACCTAAAATCTGCTATGTGCTGCACTATGTCTTCTATCGTTTTTACACCAATCCATGAAGAAAATTCAAAATAAGAAACTTCAGAAAGGTCAATAGAGTCATTATTCGATAAACATATGAGAACGCGCACTTTTTGTGCATGCTCTTGGTTGTTTCTACCCGATATGTCCATATCAACAATCCCCCTGACATGTTTTTAATTATCTTCCGAAAGAGTATCATACATTCATGAACAAGTCAAGAAACCAAAAACTTATTGTCCTCCTCGGCCCCACCTCATCCGGTAAATCCGCGTTGGGGATAAAACTTGCGCGCAGATTCAACGGCGAGATTGTTTCGGCCGATTCGCGTCAGGTCTACAAAGGGTTGAATATATCTTCGGGTAAAATCACAAAAAAAGAAATGGGGGGTATTTCGCATTACTGCCTTGACCTCGTCTCCCCAAAAACACACTACACGGTAATCCAATTTAAAAAAGAAGCGGAGAAAACCATTAAAAAAATAGAAAAAAGAGGTAAGATTCCTTTTGTTGTGGGGGGTAGCGCGTTTTATATCAAAGCGCTCGCCGATAATCCTGCCGTTCCCGAAGTGCCGGCAAACTGGAAATTGCGCCGAACGCTTGAAAAAAAATCAGCAGACGTGCTTTTTGCCATGCTCAAAAAATTGGACCCCCGCCGTGCGCGTACTATTGAAGCAAAAAATAAACGCCGTCTCATCCGCGCAATAGAAATTGTGAAGACTACGGGCAAGCCCGTGCCTCCAAAAGTTATGAGTTATGAGTTAAGAGTTAAAAACAATGACTTGTTATTTCTTGGGATAAAGATAGACGACAAAATACTTAAGAAAAAAATAGAGAAACGGCTGGATGAGCGCCTGCGCAAAGGAATGATACAAGAAATCAAAAAACTCCACGCTAGTCCGCCGGCTGGCGGAGGCGTGAGCTGGAAACGGCTTGATGAATTAGGGCTTGAACCTCGCTGGATAAGCAAATTTTTACAGAAAGAAATCACAAAAAAAGAAATGCGCGATAAACTCCTCCGCGATATATTCCGCTTTGTAAAACACCAGTACACCTGGTGGAAAAAAGAAAAGCGCATCCACTGGATACGCTCGCAAAGAGAGGCCGAGAAGCTGATACAAAAATTTCTAATTATCCGATGAAAACGGATCAGACCCTTGGCGTTCGTGCGCTTTTTTAAGGGCTTCATCTAGCTTTTGGGGCGTCAATTCCCGTCCAAGCTCCTCTTCCAGCGCTTTTTTCATTTCATCTTGTTTATCAAGTTCTTTTTCTATTGCCCGCTCATCGGGTGTAGAAGCGTCTTTTTTCTGGGGAACGGGTTGTCCTTGATCCATGATAAAAAATAAATTTAATAGTAATGCCGACCCCTATTCCCCGTACGGGGGGCGAGTGTCTTTGGCTTTTCTTGCGACCTCTTTTGCAAGTTCTGCTTCGTCTTCCGTGAGCTCCCCGATCACTTTCTGAAGTTCTGCGTCTGCTTCTTCGGTCTTTTGCATTTTTTTCTCAAACGCTTTGCGTTTTTCTTTTTTGACCCCTTCTATGCGCTTTTCAAACGGATCTGATATTCGTTCCATATGTATTTTTATACTTAATGGTAATTATGATAACATCTTTTTCAATAATTCCTGAAGCATCGCGGGGTTGGCTGATCCTTTTGTCGCCCTCATCGTCTGCCCCACCAAAAACTTAAACGCATTTTCTTTGCCTTTTTTAATATCGGCGACAGCGTCGGGGTTTTCTTCAATAATTTTCTTAATTATTTTTTCTAGCTCGCCCGTGTCGCTCACCTGGCGCAATCCTTTTTCATCAACAATTTGCGATGGATCACCTCCTTTTTCAACCATCTCTAACAACACGTCTTTTGCAACACGGGAAGATACTTCGTTCGCGTGTATCATCTTTATTAGTTCTGCAAAATTTTCGGGGGTTACCAAAAGCTCTCCCCACGGGATTTCTTTTTCTTTTACAATCCCCCGCAGGTCAGAGGTTAAATAATTCAGCGCGGTTTTCTTTATTTTTTCCTTATTTCCGCCCGTCACCCATTCAGATAATTCAGAAAGGCCTGCCTCTAAAAACGCGAGGAACGCCGTATCGTCAAGCGCCATGATAAGCGCGTCATCCGAAAGCCCGTATTCGGCAGTAAGGCGCGCGCGCCTCTGGTATGGAAGCTCCGGCAATTCCGCTTTGAGTATTTCTATATCAAATTCTTTGTGCGGATACACGGGAGGCAGGTCGGGTTCGGGAAAATACCGATAATCATGCGCTTCTTCTTTTGAGCGCTGGGAAAATGTTTTTTGTTTTTCTTCATCCCATCCGCGCGTCTCTTGTGTTACTTTTTCTCCTTTCTCCAACAATTCCCCTTGGCGCTTAATTTCGTAGGTGATTGCGCGTTCCACCGCACGAAATGAATTTAAATTTTTTACCTCCACCTTCGTTCCAAGTTTTATTTTTGAAGTTTGATCATTAGCATTTGTTTGAAAATTGTCTGCCGGAAGCAGACTGATATTCGCTTCAATCCGGAGTTGCCCTTTTTCCATATCGGCATCAGACGCACCCAAATACCGCAACAACCGTTGGAACTCTTCGGAAAATTCGCGGACTTCAGAAGCGCTCGTAAAGTCGGGCTCCGTTACCATTTCCATCAACGGAACGCCTGCGCGATTAAAATCAACGAGAGTCGCCTGTTTTTCGTGCACAAGTTTGCCCGCGTCTTCTTCCAGGTGCACTCGCGTAATGCGGATTTCTTTTTGGACTTTCGAAAGATAAAGTTTGCCGTGCTCTACGAACGGATGCTTATACTGCGAAATTTGGTATCCTTTCGGCAAATCGGGATAAAAATAATTTTTACGATCAAACTGGGAATATTCGGATATCGTGCCATCAAGCGCAAGACCGATTCGCAACACATGGCGGATTGCTTCTTTATTTGCGACAGGCAATATACCCGGATGACCCATACACACAGGACAGACATTGATATTAGGATGCGCCTCATTCGGATCATTTAAAGAATCGCAAAACATCTTTGTTTTGGTCTTGAGTTCCGCATGTATTTCTAGTCCAATTGTGGGTTGATATCCCATATAATCTTTAGTATACTAGGAAAATATTCAATTATCAATTTACAATTTTCAATCAATTTTCGATGTTTAAAAATTAAAAATTGTCCCTCGATTCTGCTCTGGACCCTGAGCTTATCGAAGGGGAAATTAAAAATTCTTAATTTTATGTTAAGCTACACCGACCTCACCAAAGGAACCGTTTTTGTAATGAACGGCGAACCATACGAAATCCTTGAAACAAATTTTGTTCGCATGCAGCAACGAAAGCCGGTTGTTCAGGGAAAAATAAAAAATCTTCTCACGGGGAAGGTTGTTTCGCGCACATTCCACCAAAGCGAAACATTTGAAGAAGCCGAGATAGAAAAAAAGGAAGCGGTCTTTGTCTACGAGCATCGGGGAAAGTTTATATTCACCGAACCGGATAGTCCGAGCGCGCGATTTGAATTAGACGAAGGTGCCATCGGAGAGCAAAAAAAGTTTCTAAAACCGAACCTCATCGTTACCCGCTATATTTTTAACGATACAGTCATCAATATCGCGCTCCCAATCAAAATAGACTATCTCGTAAAAGAAGCCCCGCCGAATGTTAAAGGAGATACCGCAACAGGCGGAAATAAAATCGTAACGCTCGAAAATGGACTTGAAATGGCGGTTCCTATGTTTATCAACCAGGGGGATGTGATACGAGTGAATACTGTAACAGGAGAATACACCGAACGCGTGGAAAAAAAATAATGAGTTGTGGGTTATGGGTTATCGGCCCACAAACAAAAAACAAAAACTCTCGGCGCACTGCCCGGGGGTTTTTTATTTCCAAAAACACCCCATAATTCTCTCTTTGTCTACATATCATGTGGGTTTTTCGCGTGATATAATAAAAAAAGTTCATTTACAAGGAGACAGACATGCAAGAAAGAGCCCTCTTTTTACGCTGGCTTCTATTTGCGACTCTGCTTTGTTTAGGGGCGATCATCGCTACCAAAAAAGGCTTACTCGCTTTTATCGCGTCGGCAGACCCCACAAAAATAAGCTTTGGTATATTTCTTATTTTTACGTGCGCTATTCTCTTTTGCGGCCTCCTAGCATGGCGCATGAAAAATGATAAAGAGCGCTACATTAAAAACGATGCCAAGCACGAAGCAGAAGAGACTGAATTAAAAATAGACGACATGTGGTTCGTCGCTGACATTTGTGAATACCTCGGACTTGGAGGAACTATCCTTGGATTTATACTTTTGTTTGTCGGGGTAGATCTCCAAAACATAAGCGTCGACAAGCTCAAACCGTTGTTTAGCGCTTTTTGGAGGGGCGCCGGGACCGCGTTCCTCACAACCATTGTCGGCATCTTCTGCATGCTATTAATCAAAATAAAAGCACGGGGTCTCGAAAAAGCCCTGATACGGAAACGACGCCAATGAAAAAACGGGCATATTTTACCCGAACGGCATTCTTTGACGTTTTCCTGAATATGCTCCTTATATTTATTTTTCTTTTCCTCCTGGCAATACTCCAGGTAAACCCGGAGAAAAAGAAAGACGAGGGCATCAAGCTCAACGAAAAATTTTTTATTGTCATGACCTGGAATAATGACCTGCATGACGACATAGATCTCTATGTAAAAGACCCCGAAGACCACCTTGTTTATTTTAACCGACGCGAAGATGGCCTCATGCATTTGGATCGGGATGATCTTGGGCAGTTGAATGATACTGTAATCACAAAAGACGGAAGGAAAATAGTTGTAGAAAAAAATGAAGAAAAAGTCGCGCTTCGCGACACCATCCCGGGAGAATATATTGTCAATGTTCATCTGTTCCGCAAAACAAGCAACGAATCGGTTGCGGTAACAATCAAGCTCATAGAGCTGTTCCGGGGCGCTGATACCGAAGTACTGACATCTACTGTTTTTCTTTCTACACACGGCGATGAAGAAACAGCATTCCGCTTTACGCTTGATGAAGCGGACAATATCACAAACACCAACCACGACCAGATGTCGCTTTATCAATTCAGGGTACGGCAGGAGGGATACTAAATGTCACCAATCATAACAACAATCGCGGTATTTGTTTTTATGGCAGCACTCCTCCTCTGGTTTATTATCGGGCTTCGAGGTGGGTGGCTTATAAAGGCGGGTATTATCGTGATCATCATCCCCCTAAGCATCATGGTCTGGAACGGCATTGAGAGCTACCAGGGATGGCCCACGCCAAAATCTACCCCGCAAAAATTTCTTTTTCTAGGTGCCATAGTACACCATCCTGACAAACAACGGGGGTATGAGGGCGAAATCTTCATCTGGCTTTTGGATTATACGGATGATTCTAAAAAAGAGAAAAAATCCTTTGTTTCATCACTTTTTGTATATCACCCCAAAAACGAACCGCGCGCGCACACCATACCGTATTCCAAAGAACTGGAAAAAGAAGTATTGGGAGCAATTGAGCGGGGCAAACGGGGCATACCAACTATCGTGGAACGAATACCAAAACAAAAAGGCGAGGGGCAAGAAGGAGACGGCAAGAGAGAAGACGGACACGAATCAGGACATTGGACCGACTATACACAAGAATTTTTGTTCTATCCCCTGCCTCCTCCGAAATTCCCCGAAAAAATGCGGGAAAACCAATAACATAAAAAATAAGAGTCCTAAGCACAAAGCTTAGGACTTTTTTTATTTTTACAAATCAATATGCGTGATATCGGGAGTACATGATTCAAGCAAATCTTCTTCCTCATCGGTCAACCCAAGAACATTCGCGAATACGTGAGAAAATTCATGCTCAACGAGCTGGCCTAACTCGTTTACCCAAATAGTCATATGGCCGTCAAACGAACCGGTCAGCCCGTTTGCGTGCTCTGTAAGAATACACGCATCCTTATCGGAGAGAATAATCATAAAATCGCTTTCTATCGTGCCTTCCAAAATCCGAGAACGGGCGACTGCGGGTGTACTCTGTTCATCCGTTCGAGCTACTCCGATTGCATCCAAAAACTCTTCGGGGGGGTACTCATCGGGGTGTATTTCTGAAAGCTCTTCGTCTGTCATATCAGCGCCATGAAAAACAGAAGACATATGCATTATCCTGATTTCCGCTCCTGCCAGCTCTTGTTCAGTGAGCTTTATTTTTTCTGCGGGGTTTATAGTAATGCGTATTTCTGCGTCCAATTTTTTTTCGGCGCAACGAATGATGTTATTATATTGTTCGTCTATGTTAGAACCAACCGAATCGGTAATCTGCCAGCTCTTGGAATTATCCGTATACATTCCGAATCCTAGATCACTGCGTTTAAAAGAATCTGGAACAGGCGCAGGCGGGTCATCAAGCACATAACTGCAAATCCCAAAAAAACCGCCACACCCCGAAGACATAAAAAATATTCCTCCAAAAAATATCGCGCATACTACGCAAAGAAACAACCACCTGAATTTTTTTACGTTCGGCATTTCTAACCCACCTCTTTGTTAAGATACAACGCAACATGTGTCGCTCTGTTCCCAAATACTGTACTCTATTTTTAAACGGAAATCAATATATATGCTGTAATTAGGTCTTTTTATATTAAGAAAATCGCACAAAAACACCCTAGAAAAAAGTCTATATATGTTGTACAGTATAGGGCAATGAAACGAATATCATTTCTTTCAATTATTCTCCTCGTAGGAGATATTCTGCTTTTTTATGGGTCCCTCGCGCTCACCCTGCTTTTCCGTTACGGGAGAGAGGCGTTTGCAAGCAATTGGGAGCTTCATGCAACCCCGTTTAGCATTCTCCTCGTTTTGTGGATCACCATTTTTTATATCGGAGGACTGTACGAACGGAAGTTTTTAAAGGCGACAACCGCGCTTCAGGAAAAAATCGTCCGGAACATGCTTGCCGGTGGCGCCATCGGCGCGTTTCTTTTTTATCTCATTCCCTATTTTGGGATAACGCCAAAGACAAACCTCTTTATTCATATCCTTCTCCTGATGATATTGCTCGGAGGATGGCGTATGCTTATCGCGCGGTCCATCGCAAATTCCTTTAAAATACGCATACTTTTTTTTGGCGCCTCTCCGGATGTTGTAGACATGGTGCAGTATTTGCAGACAAACCCTCAATTTGAATACCAGCCGGCTGGACTCATGACCTTAGGAGATACGCCGGATCGCGTACCTTCCGACCTTCTCATTCCCTTTAACCACAATCTTCCCGAAGTTATTCGGGACCGTTCGGTTCATCTTGTGGTTGCATCCGCCGACATCAAACAGAATGAGGCGGTAGTCCGAATGTTTTATGAAATACTCCCGCTCGGAATATCATTCATGGATTTTCCCACTTTTTACGAACGTCTTACCGGCAAAATCCCTGTTTCGCTTATCACCGAAGCATGGTTTTTAGAAAATCTCGCGCAGCTCAAAAGCCCCACCCACATTTTTTTAAAACGCGCATTGGATATTACGCTCGCGCTCGTGGGCGGAGTTATCACGCTTGCATTGTTCCCGATCATCGCATTTTTGATAAAAATTAATAGCCCGGGCCCTATTCTTATCCGTCAGACACGCATAGGCAAGAACAAAAAAGAATTTACTTTGGTAAAGTTCCGCTCTATGATAGCGCTTTCCAAAGACGGACTTGCCGAAAAAGAAGGAGCGCTTTGGGCAGAAGAAAAGGATCCGCGTATCACCCGTGTCGGAGGATTTCTGCGAAAAACCCATCTGGACGAACTCCCGCAAATATGGAATATTCTTAACAATGACATATCAATTGTAGGGCCTCGCCCCGAACGCGCAGAAATAGTCACGCATTTAGAAGAAATTATCCCATATTACGCCATGCGCCACTTGATAAAACCGGGCGTTACCGGATGGGCGCAGGTAAGCATGCCCCAAGTATACGCGGGCTCCGTGGAAGAAACGCTTGAAAAACTCCAGCACGATCTCTACTACATAAAACATCAAAACACCATTATGGATATTGCGATTATATTAAAAACCGCCCTGCTTATAGCAACCCGGCGCGGACGGTAAAGCGGGTAATAAGTAATGAGTTATGAGTACCATGGATAAACGTAATAAGAAAAAAATAATCTTCGCCATCACCCGCTCGCATTGGGGCGGCGCGCAGCGCTATCTGCATGATATCGCAATCCATTTGCCGAAAAATGAATTTTATGTGCAGGCCGTCATGGGCAACGAAGGGATGCTTGCGGAATCCTTAAGAAAAGAAAATATCCCCGTCCATACCTTCCAAACAACGAGAGGGATCGGCATATTCCAAGAGATAAAGACATTCTTTGCGCTTTGGGAGCTATTCCGCAACGAAAAACCGGATATCGTCCATCTCAACAGCTCAAAAATGGGGGGGCTCGGCGCGTTTGCAGCTCGTCTTGCGGGCGTCCCTCGCGTCGTGTTCACCGCGCACGGCTGGGCATTCCACGAAAACCGTCCGTTTTGGCAAACATATCTTATTCTTTTTTCCTCGTGGGCATCTTCCCTCCTGCACCACGCAATCATCTGTGTTTCTGATTATGACAAACGCGCGGCGAAACGCCTGCCGTTTGCGTACAAAAAATGCGTAACCATAAAAAATGCCGTTCGTGAGCCTGTGTTCTTAGAAAAAAAAGAAGCGCGCGGACTTCTAAAAAAGGAATATGGCGTACAACCGCCCGCCAAATCTATCTGGGTAGGAACTATCGCGGAGCTCACCAAAAATAAAGGTATCCTTCATCTTATTCACGCGCTCGGACGGATACCCGAACGGAGCTGGACATGCGTCATCATCGGCGAAGGCGAAAAACGCCAAGAATTACGAAAAAAAATAGCGCGCTTGGGGCTTGAAAAAAACATCTTCCTTGCGGGACACATTAAAGATGCCCCTACCCTTCTTAAAGCATTTGATATTTTTGTTCTGCCGTCAATAAAAGAAGGGTTTCCGTATGCGCTTCTTGAGGCAGGATCCGCGCGCCTGCCGGTAATTGCGTCTGAAGTCGGCGGTGTTCCCGAGATCATACACGGAGGAAAAACAGGATTGCTTACGCCGCCCAAAAACGAATATATGCTCACAAGCCACATCCAAACACTTATGGACAATGCGAAACTACGAAATCATTTTGGTACCGCGCTAAACGAAAAAATCGGAAAAGAATTCCGATTTGACACAATGCTCGCACAGACAATAGAAGCGTATAAGAAGTGAGCGCTCCCCGAATTTACGCTCGGGGCTTTCTGGTACAGGGCAAGCCTCCCGCCTCCTATAAAAAATAAAAGCGTTCCGATACTTTGGAACGCTTTTTAAGAGTTTTTGCTCTTTACTATTTTCCCCACAACCTCAACAACATGAGTACGCCTTCCCCACTCTTTTGCTTCAGCAAGTGTTGGGGTTAATATATCGTACCTATATTTGTATCGGCTATTGGTTCTATCGGCAACGAGAAAGATTTGGTCATCAATTTTTATAATCGTCCCAAGGGGCAACTCATTTGTTGCCACTATAGGAATATTCGTATCGCAAAAATTGATACCTGTGTGGGGTGTAAACGCGCCTTCACACGGGTCACCTGCGGTCTGCTCGGGCACAGCATTATATGCTGTTACAATACGCCCTGACAAAATCCCCACAGACTCATGTTTTACGGACTCATACAAAACCCCCTCTTTCTCAAGTAAATTCTGAAGATGGCCAAGGCTATCTGATTCCTTTTCTTGCGACACCTCTTCGGCATACGAATTTTGGGTCATAAACGAGCCCACAAACTCGAATGCGTCACCTATAAGGGAAGGCGCAAATATAAAAGGAATGGCAATAGAAACAAGAAAAATCGGCTTTTTACGCCTGTTCACGGGGACATTCCCTCCTTTTTTATTTTTTTGGCTGGTTTTTTCCATATGGTTTTGTCCTTTATCCATAAGAACAACAAATACCATACAGAAAAGACTAAAAGAACCACCGCTAAAAAGACTAACAGAAAAATATTATCTTGTCAAGGGTTTTTCATAAAAATAGGCCTATTTTGAGGCATTTTTGAAGAATTGACGCCATACTAAAAATTACCTCTAAAAATTGGACAGTCGCCAGAAAAAGCATACAATGAAAGCAGAAGAATCTTTGAAAAACGGAGGAAAAATGGCAAAAGCGCCTCTTTTAGACAAGGCGAAAGATGTTTTAGAAAGTGATTCTTTTGATAATCTCAAAAAATCGGGCAAGATAAAGCGCGCTCCGAAATATGGAGGCGACAATAAAAAAACGCATCACATAGCGGAAGACACAATGAAAGAAGCCGTGGTTCTCGCTATGAGCAGGATATACATACCCAAGGGCGTAAGGCCTGGGGACAAGAACATCAAGAAACAGAAGGGAAAGCCGGTAAAAAAATCCGTTGCCATTAGCCAAAAAACTGTTTTTCATGACCAATTAAATCCAAATGACGTTATCAACGGCGGACAAGTAATGCAGGAGATGGACCGTGTATCAAGTATTGCCGCACGAATGCATAGTGGGGAAATATGCGTTACCCGGAGTTCCGATGGCTTTGATTTTAAGGCGCCGGCAAAACTTGGCGATATCCTTACATATCGGGCATCGGTAAATAGGGTTTGGAACACATCAATGGAAGTCGGAGTGCGCGTAGATGCTCTTAACCCCGAAACAGGCGAAATGTGGCACATCAATTCAAACTATTTTACCTACATTGCGATGGATGAGAATGGCCAAAAAACAACAATTGTTCCGGTAATCCCGAGTACAAAAGAAGAAAAACGACGCTTTGAAGAAGCTGAAAAAAGAAGAAAAATTCGGCTCAAAAATAGAAAATGACAAATAAGGGGGCTTTGTTAAGCCCTTTTTTATTTTATATTGACCCCGTTAGGCAAAATCGAATCGTCTTCCTTGCTGTATCTACCAGCGAATTTCGACGATCCGAATAACGGACCATTATTTCTTTAACCACATATAGTATCCGTCAGATGTAGATACGGCTTTCGATTTAGCCAAACGGGGTTGACTTTTATTAAAAATAGTGCTATAATTGGCGCTAGAAAATAAAAAACGGAGGTATTTGAAAATGTCTAAAATAATTGTTTCCCCCAATAACGAATTAAAAAATTCCTTCTTTGGCACTGGTAGCGCGTACACCAAACCAAAATTCGTTGAAGGAATTGAGCTTTTTGCCGGAGAAAGTAAGCCGGCAAAAAACGTATTCGTATTTGAAGCTCTCAGCCCGGTTCCTCCTACTCTGTGGGAAATCTTCATTGATGGAGATTTTTACCAAGGGATGTCATCTGAGGCGGAGGCAAACAAAGAAGCAGAATGGTGTGATCTTTATCTGCGCGGAGAGCTTCCTTCTCAGCGGTCAAAAGAGGAGAGAATGGCCCTGGAAGCATACATGCAAGCACAGACGCAGCGACACCAAATGTATTAATGCAAAAGCCCGTTACTTTCATAAAGGAAGGAGACGGGCTTTTTTATATTTCCTAATGAGCCAACGCGAAATTTTATTTTCGTGATGGGCGAAGCGCTTTGCGTTAAATAAGTTTGTAAAATTACAACTGGGGCACCCTTTCATTAGCACAAAATCGCCTACATTTTTTCAATAAAACCGTAAAAGAGAAACACCTCCAAAAGCTCTCCTATTTTTAAAATAATACGAATAATAAGCACAATCATCCCAAACCCGAATGCTATCCGGAGCCATTGCTCTTTTGAATGAGGAACTTCGTAAATTTCCATGCTTAGAGAAGGGGCCCGAGGGGCGTGCTCGGCTCACCTATCCCAAATGTATTTTGGAGCACAGCAACCAACCCCCAGACAGAGACCATCACAAAAAGCGTGATAATGCCATAGAGCATATAGCTTTTTGCCTGCGTGGTTTTTTTTTCGTCCCCTGCCGCGATAACATATGATACAACCCCCCACAAAAATATAACGGTACCGAGCGCCATAAAAATAACGATAAGCCGGTTAAAGATGAAAACAAACTGCAAAATAATTTCGGTGATACGCGATTGCGCGTACGCAAAAACAGGCACCAAGACGCTTACTGATATCAGTATTTTCTTAACAGTGTTCATATAATTAGTATACTACAAAAAAATAAAAAGGGGGCTACCAAAGTAACCCTCGTCATTAAATTGTATGGCCAATCCGAAAAATATGCTAAGTTGGGTTTTGAACATGTGTGTTTATATCTCTTTTAATATAGCAAAATCCTTTTTGAGAGTCTCCATCTCGCTTCCGTTATAAAGAGCAACAGCTGGATGATAGAGAGGAACAATTTTTACCGTGCCATATTCGGCTTTTGCGTCAAACATTCTGCCGTGCATTTTGCTTATTGATTGGAGCTCGGACTCAAGCCCAAACTTTTTCATAATATAATCCATTGAAAACCGCCCCAATGTCGCAATAACTTTGGGCTGGATAATATCTATCTGCCTGTCTAAAAACGGCGCATAGAGCTTTATTTCTTCGGGTAGCGGGTCTCTATTTGACGTCGGGCGGTCTTTAACGATATTTGTTACATATACCTCTTTTCTATCAAGAGAAATGGATGCTAAGAGCTTATCTAACACCTTGCCTGCCGCACCACAAAACGGCCTGCCTGTTTCGGCTTCGTTTTTGCCGGGCGCCTCGCCAATAAACATTATTTTGGCGTGATGGCTCCCCTCGCCAATCACAGGAAATACCTTGTTTTTTATCCGCTCCTTATATAAGGGCGACTCTTTGAGATTAACAACTTCGTCTTTTATTTTGCTCAACTCTTCGGTGCGGTTGTCGCTTTTATCTTCCATGGCTTTTATCATACCAAAAAACACAAAAACGCCCTATATTAAACTATTCGCCTATTCCCTCCTCCGTCCCCTCCTTCTAGAAGGAGGGGACTTCGGACGGGCAAAGCGCGCGAATTAGAGATATGAATAAAACAAAATAATGTGCTAGATCGGGTTTTGAACAAAACGGGAATTTTTATTTCATCAACGATTGAATCCATTTTTTGCGTTCTATAAAATCGGGGTATTTTTCTTCAAGCGCTTTTGCAAGCAAATATCCCTTTTTGTGAGAACTATCTATCATTTTCTGGGCCTCATCATCCATATCAATGTGCTCAAAGCCCAATTGCCGTTTTGCTTCCCTATCTATCATCATTGCGTACATCTCACCAATCGTTGCCCTATCAATATCTTGGGTTATATCCAATGTTTTCATAAACTCCCGTCTTTGTTTTTCTGAAGGGAAGGCGGGGATCTCGCCCTCATTCGGCCAATCGCGAAGTAACATTTCTTCTATGTGGCCAGCTTCATGAAAAACAAGATCAGTATCATACTCAAAACGGCTTCCATGGATCCTTTCAAAAACTTCTTTGGGCGGTATAAGGATTGCTTTTAATATTTTCTCCTTGTTCTCTAGAACTTTCGGATTGGGAACTTTTTTAGCGTTAAGCGCCGTTTCTTCCAGTTCTGGGACTTCATACCAAGCCCCCGCTCCCGCATAATCTCTTTTTCTAAAATTCTTTCCGTGCCCAATGCAATATATATGAAAATCTTTTTCGTTCTGGGAAGCATCTTCAACCTTAAACTCATCAGTAGATTGATGTTCCCCTTTTGTAATTACATAAAAGTTCTTACTATCAAAGCTTGCGATTCGCAAATCATCTAACGTTTCTTTACCGAGAACACCCAAAGAAAAAAGAGTTTTAGCGCTCTCTAATAAAACTTCTTTGTCGTCCTCTCCCATTTCGTATGACTTAAAGTAAGCCTCTTCTGTTTCTCCAAAATTTTCTTTTGGTAATTGCTCCATTTCCTTATCATACCAAAAAATACAAAAACGCCCCATATTAAACTATTCGCCTATTCGCGCGAATTAGAGATATGAATAAAACAAAAAACGCATTTCTGCAGTTTTTATGTTAACGTGTTACGCGCCGCCCGCCTGCCGGTAGGCAGGTCTGGCAAGAGATATAAGGGGGATTTACGCCTTCTTCCCAAAAAATGATGAGTGGAGAGAAGTGGCGCAGTCGCCCAAGAACGCAAAATTTATTTTTGTATTAGTATAGCTTTGTGGGTTTGATTAAAATAGGGTGAAAAAGTTGCCAGGAAAGACAACTTGTTTTTAGAGGAATTAGTATTCCAACTTAATCCCCACCTTGTCGGCAATCTGTTTCATCCATTTCTCAATCCTATCAACACGATGAGCAAGGACAAGCATTTCTTGAAAGTAGGTATCTGCTTTCTTGGCATAGGAATCAACAGAAGATTGTAAATCAGAAAAATCTTTTCGCACTTCTTCAAGGTCTTTCTTTGTGGCAACCTCTTCCCTTGTAGCAAAAACCTCTATTAATTTTTTGATATCTTGATCCGTAAGCATATATTTCCATTGTAGGACGCAACCAAAACATCCGTCAAGGGTACGCCAAAATTAAAGAAGGTGGGTAAACTTGCCTCTTCAGGCAACTTTTGTTGCGCGCCGCCCATTCGGGCGAGCCTCGCAAATTTTTCTGAAGAAAAATTTGCGCGGGTGGGACGAATTTGGCACGGTTTTGCTAGGGATTTAAAGGCGATTTATGCTCTTTCTGCGAAAAATGATGAATTGGAAGAAGCGGCCTGATCGTCTAAACGAGCGATATTAAATTATTATATTCCCAATATAGCACCTGCGATTTGATTAAAATAGGTGGGGGAATTAGTGCGTTAAGGCAAAATATAAACTACCCCGTCTTCGGTCTTATCAAAATATTTTATTATCTCAAATGCGGCTTAAGATACTCTTCAATTTTTTTGGTTGCCAATTGAACTGCTTGATTAAATTCATCCCCATCACCGCCATCATAAATAATGTTGTCTATTTCTTCCATTTTCCCAGGCTCGGTCACTCGTTGCTCAATAAATATTCTAAGGCTTATAAGAAGTTTTTTGATACAATCTTGAAAATCTTTTTGAACTTCAACCGCCCCTTTCCCCCAAGATACTTCCGCTTCTTTTAATTCAACATCTAAGTCAGAATTTGCTTCTGTAACTTTTTTCCAACGCACAACATAGACTGCTCGAATTGAGTCTTTATTATTTATTGCCGAAGAAGAGTCTTTGCCTTCCTCTTTGAGAGCCAACATCATTTCTGTGTGAGAAATAAAAGGATTTCTCACATATTTTAGGGCGTCTCTAATTTTATAAACCGATCTTAAATATCGTCTAGCAAGCTCATAGTCAGTTTTTCCTTTCAGCTGCTTCTTCCAAGCGGTAAGACCAATTACTGCTACCACCGCTCCGGTTAAAGCGGCTAGAGCCATAATGCTATCGGTTATTATTGTCATAATTCATGGTAGCTTTGGCAAGCCAAACAGCCCAGGCCGCTCATTTTCAATCCATCCACTATGATCAATCTCGCCCTTATAATTAATTTCTATCCCATTACGCAATATCAAAAGAAACCAAAAAATTGTAACCAGGAGTGCTAACTTAAACCAATTTTGTGTTAAAAATTTCTTCATATTATTTTTTGCGGGCATTTTCTTCCAGTTCTTCGAAACGATTCTTTAGCCATGCCCCAAGCTCAGTAAGTTGAAAAAGTATTAATACCAGCAGAACAACTACTAATCCTATAAAATTATCCCTTACCCAATCATGAAGTAGCCAGCTAGCAACAGCAAGAACTACAAGAAAAATAAAAACACGTTTTCTACTTTCTCTATAATAAGACATGTTTGAATAAAATATTATTAAATAGGTATGGAAACTTGCCTCTTCAGGCAACTTTTGTTGCGGGCCGCCTAAAGGCGAGCCTCGCAAATTTTTCTTCAAAAAAATTTGCGGGGGCCGGAATTGCACCGGCGTCTGGAGGTTCTTTTACACCTCTTGTTTCCAAAAGGAATGGACTATACCACCTTCCTCTGCAAACTCGCAAAGGAAGTTCCTATTATAGTCTCTGAACCTTGTCGCCTAAGGCGACCTTGGCTGCTGATTACCAAATCCCCTTTCTTTTCACGCATTCACATATATCTTTACAGATTCTGTTGTAGCGAAAAGGGCTCTTATGGCTTTCCAGCAATTTAAGGAATTTTTCCACTTTACATTACTGTAAAGGGTCACAGATATTCTATGAGCCTCCCGAGGTACTACTCCTCCACCCCGCGGCATAAAATCATCACGGGGTACTGCTCCTCTTACACCCCGCAATGTGATTATTATGATAAAACAAATTCGTCAAATTCGCAAATACGCCCAAAAAGTGTTTTCTGCTGATTTTCTTAAAACTCTTGCTCTTTTATATTTTTTATGGTATTCTTTACACATGGACAAAGATACTCTAGTAAAAGATTATAACCCGGTAACTCCTGCTGTGTTCCTTACGCACTACAACAAAAACATCCCAAAAAGCTTCCCCCACGCGACAAACAAGGCATTGGAGCAGTTTCAAATCGCATATCCCCGGCTTTTTAAAAACCACGACGAATGGTCTGTTGAAAAGCACCGAAAACGCTTTATGGACTGGCTCTCTTCACAGTAAAAAGCTCCCGAAAAGGGGCTTTTTTGTTTATCTCGTTTTTTCTATATATAATAGGATTGTTATCATTCATCGTTTAAATATATGGGAATATTTTTCACAGGCAAAGGAGACAAAGGACACAGCAAAGTAGGCAAAGTAAAAATGGACAAAAGCTGTGTTGAGGCAGAAGTACTGGGCACACTTGATGAGCTTAACAGTCTCTTAGGCCTTATTAAATCGCAAAAAGAACTGCCGAAAGATATCAAAAAACACTTAGAAAATGTGCAAGAAAAGCTTTTTATTATACAAGCGCATGCGGCAGCCCTCATCTTTAAAGGCAAGCAGACAGCCAAAATTACCACCGATCACATCAAAGAACTGGAAGCAATTATTGAGGTGCTTGAAAAAGAAATAAAACCCGCAAAAAAATTCATTCTTTCGGGAGAACATGAGCTTGCCGCCTGGCTTGATTATGCCCGCGCGGTATCGCGCAAAGTGGAACGCGAAGTAGTCCGCTTTAAAAAGACCCTTCGACGCGGCTCAGGGCGAGCAACAGTATCGCCCGAAACGATTGCGTTTCTTAACCGCCTCTCAAGCTTTTTGTTCGCGCTTGCCCGAAGCGAAATGAAAAAAAGCGGGAAAAAAGAGAAACACCCCAGCTACAAATAACAAATTTCAAATATCAAAATCCAAATTACAAAACACCGCAAATGAAACTCCACGGCCTAAAACGGCCGTGGTTTTCTTTACGGGCCATATAAAAAATCTGAAGGTTTGCCCTTCAGATTTTTGCTATTTCATCTTCAAGAAACTTATAAAAAAACCACGCGCCAACTAGCGCTCCCCCGACAACCAGCCACAGCCAGTAGCCAATAATTTCTTTTATTGATTCGTTGCTCAACCATACCACCAGCCAATCTATGCCGAATAACGTCAGCACTCCGTTCAATAGAAGAAAACATAACCCCAGCGCTAGAGGAAACACAAGCCCAAAAAGAAAAATTCCCATAAACGCGCCGAGCAACATCCCTTCGGCTTTCCCGCCTTTTTTTAAAATAGCCATCCCTGCAATCCTCCTTTTTTTTAAATAACTCTATTTTGTGTTTTGGTTTTTGTAATTTGGTATTTAACTAGATATATTCAAATTCTTTGAGCCCCCTTTTAAAAAGCTCAATTGCGTATTCCGCCTCGCTCTTCGTGATTGCGCTTTCGGGTTCGTGGGCAATACGGTTGCGCATTTTGTGCGCCTTCCACACATCCTGCAATGCTTCGAAATCGCTCGGTTCAATATTTTTTAACCGCTCTCCCATTGTTATTCCCTCGTACCCCATACGCTTAAGCAAATCGTCCATAATAGAATCCGCCTCAATAACCGCCAATTTCCAATCGGACGGGTGATCTGATTTTATTCGCTTCTCTACTGCCCTCCATCTGCTTGAGCGCGTCTCCCGCGGAAGATGCTCGGTACGCATAAATTCCGCAATATCTTTAAGCACGCGCCACCGCACAATCTCTTGCGTTTTTACCACAATAGCAATAATCGCGGAAACAGCAGTCACCGAAATGACAATCGCTATCGCTTTCCACCAAAAAATAAGTCCCGATACTGATGCTAAAAATTCATTCATGTTGTAATTGGAGTAATCAAAAATATGCGGATATTATACATGATCACATAACTAAAAACGCAAAGTGCAAAGCGCAAAACCACAACGCAAAGCGAAAAACTGCAATACAGTAGCGACGTATAATCTTTTAGTTTTAAGCTGTGGTTTTGAGTTTTGATTTTTACGCTTTGAGCTTTTCATATGAATACCTACTCCCTATATTTTTCCAATATCCTTCCTGCATCAAACAAAGTAGATTCATGAAACCATGGCGCCATAAGCTGTACGCCCAAGGGAAGCGAAACGCCGTCGCGTTCCCCTTTTCCGAAAGGAACAGAAAGCGCGGGGATTCCGGCCAAATTTGCGGAAACCGTAAAAATATCCGATGCATACATTTTTACCGGGTCCCCCAATTTTTCTCCGAACGGAAATGCGGGCGAAGGAACAGTCGGGGTTAAAAGCGCGTCTACCTCTTTAAACACTCGTTCAAAATCTTTGATAAAACGCGCCCGTACTTTCTGTGCTTTCGCATAATACGCGTCATAATACCCCGCAGAAAGAATATATGTCCCTAAAAGAATGCGACGTCTTGCCTCATCCCCAAATCCCCTGCTTCTGCTTTTCTCATATACCTCAAGGAGGTCTTTGCCATTATGCGAAAGGCCGTAGCGAATACCGTCAAACCGCGCGAGGTTAGAAGAAACTTCGGCAGGCATAATTATATAATACAGCGGAAGCGCATAGGATGTGTACGGAAGGGTTACTTCTTTTGTTTCGTATCCTTCTTGTTCAAGGGTTTTACGCGCCTGCATCCACGCGTCTTTGACATCAGCATCCATAATATCATCCTCAAGCCCGTATTCTTTTGGGATGCCTATGACAAGTTTTTGCGCGGGTCTTTTTTCGGCATACGATACGGTTGTTGCGTCTTTCTTGTCTTCTCCGCGAATAACCTCAAACACTGCCCGCGTGTCATCCACGCACTGCGCAAGCGGGCCTATCTGATCCAAAGAAGAAGCCATCGCAATAAGCCCGGAGCGCGAGACTGCGCCATACGTGGGCTTAAGACCAACCACCCCGCAAAATGACGCGGGCTGACGGATAGAACCGCCCGTATCCGATCCTAGCCCCGCAAGAGCCATTCCTGATGCCACCGCGACTGCAGACCCGCCCGAAGACCCCCCGGGCACGCGCGATGTATCATACGGATTTTTGGTAGGCCCGAACGCCGAATTTTCGGTAGAAGAGCCCATCGCAAACTCATCCATATTCGTACGCCCCAAAAAGACCGCGCCCGCATCACGAAGTTTTTGTATAACATGCGCATCATACGAAGCAACATACGGCTCAAGAATTTTTGACGCGGCCGATGTCCGCTTTCCCTCAATGAGCATATTATCTTTTATCGCAAACGGAATGCCTTCAAGCGCGCGGGGCTCATCTCCTCTCGCCATCCGTTCGTCTGTTTCTTTCGCCTGATCTTCTGCATCTTCAAATACCTCAAGATACGCGTTCAGTTTTTTGTTTTCTTTTTTAATCTGGCTGGTGTACATGCCCACAAGCTCTCGTGCCGACATCTTTTTGCCGTGGAGCGCTTCTTTCGCATCCGCAATCGTAAAATTGTTCAAATCAATTACCGACATATTATTTTCCTAAAACATTTTTTACCGTAACATACCCTTTTTCTTGTACTGGAGCGGAAGCAAGCAATTGCTGTGTGCGTCTTGCTTCTGCCAGGTCGTTCTCTTTGGCATCTTCCCGCAAACGTGTCTCTAGATGCTCAAAATGAGTGAATGACTCATCACCCACATCTGCTTCCTGCAACGTTTTTACGTACGCCAAAACCGCCTGTAAATCTTGGGCTAGTTTTTCTTTTTCCGCTTCGCTCACATCAATACGCGCGAGTTTTGCCAAATGCTCAATATCTTTTTTTGAAATCATATAGTAATCACGAATATACAAACATTAACTATTACACAGACACATAAAGCTAAAAACGCAAAGCGTAAAGCGCAAAACCACAACGCAAAGCGAAAAACTGCAATACAATAGTAGTGTATAATCTTTTAGTTTTAAGCTGTGGTTTTGAGTTTTGCCGTCCGAGGCGAGCCTCCCGCCCCATAAGGCGAGGCTCGCTCGTCGGAGCGGCGCTTTTGGCGGGATTTTTAAGCTTTGAACTTTTCATATGAGCGACTACTTAATCATCTTTAAAAATTCTTCCTCCGTTAAAATGGTAATACCTAGTTTCTCTGCTTTTTCCAATTTTGATCCCACTTCTTCTCCTGCAACCACATAGTCGGTTTCGGCCGAGACACTGCTCGAAACATCACCCCCCAGTTCTCGAATACGCGCCTTTGCATCGTCCCGGATCATTGATGTAAGCGACCCGGTTAATACGAACGTTTTTCCTTTTAATTTCGTTCCTCCTTTTTTTGCGTGATGCGATATTGTAACATGTTTTTGAAGCTTTTTTAAGGCGTGGAGGTTATACGCATCCCGAAACCAGTTATAAATGCTTTTCGCAACAATAACGCCGATATTCTCTATGGATTCTATCTCTTCTTTTGATGCAAACTGTATCTTTTCAATGCTCCCGAAATGGTTGGCTAAATCATAGGCGGTTTCTTCTCCCACATGAAGAATACCAAGCGCCATTAAAAACCGGGGCAGTGTTATCTTTTTGCGCTCATGGATGGCGCGGATTAGATTTTCTGCGGATTTTTCGCCGAATCGCTCAAGAGGAGCGATGTCGCCTTCTTTTAACTCAAACAAATCGCCCGCATCTTGTATAAGTCCGCTATCTAACAACGCGTCAATAATTTTTGGACCGAGCCCCTCAACATCAAACGCGACACGCGATGCAAAATGATATAAATGCTCGCGATGACGCGCGGGACATTTTTTGTTGATGCATTTATGTATCGCGCCTTCTTTAATAATCTTTTCTTTGCATACGGGACAGGCACGAGGCATATAAAATGCTTTTTCTTTTCCGGTGCGCAATTTTTTAATTACTTCTTTTATATCCGGAATGACATCGCCTGCGCGGCCCACAATAACCGTATCTCCGATTTTAACCCCAAGGCGCGCTATTTCGTCTTCGTTATGAAGCGTTGCCCGGCTTACCATAACCCCTCCTACCGATACAGGCTCTAAATGAGCGACGGGGGTCAAAGCACCCGTGCGCCCCACCTGGATGATAATATCGCCTACGATGGTGGTTGCTTCTTCGGGGGCAAATTTATATGCGATAGAACCCCTGCGGGCTTTTCCTACTGCCCCCAGTTTGTCATAAAGCGCGTTACTATTGATTGTCACGACGATTCCATCAATTTCATATGGAAGTTTTTCGCGCTTTTTTGCCCACTCTTCGCGGAATGCAATCGCCTCTTCTGCAGAATGAACTACCATACCATGAGGATTGGTCTTTATGCCAAAATTACGAAGCGCTTCATATTCTTTGCTCCGCGAAGGATATTCTTTAAGATATTTTTTATCTCCCGATTCTCCCGCAATGCCATATGCAAAAAAATCCAATTTTCGCGAGGCAGTAACGGCGGGGTCAAGCTGGCGGATTGAACCCGCCGCGACATTGCGGGGGTTTGCGTATTCTTTTCCTCCCTTCTTTTTTTGTTCGCGATTAATTCGGTCAAATTCTTTTTTGCTCAAAAAAACCTCCCCGCGCGCAATAAACATATGAGGAAATACTCCTCGCAACTGTAATGGGATTGCGTCAATCGTCTGGATATTCTGCGTTACGTCCTCCCCAACTTTGCCATCGCCGCGCGTTGCGGCTTTCACCAATATTCCGCCTTCGTACGTAAGCTCAAGGGCAAGCCCGTCCATTTTTAAATCGCAATACAATTCTTGCTCATTTGTCTGGAACGCTCTGCCGAGTTTTTTTTCTATGCGGGCTACCCAATCATGGATATCTTCGGGAGAAAACGCGTCCTCAAGAGAAAACATCGGCGAGATATGAGGAACTTTTTTAAATTTTTCGAGTACCGCGCCCCCTACGCGCTGGGTCGGCGAATCAGCGGTACGAAATTGCGGGAATTCATCTTCAAGTGTTTTTAATTCGTGCTTGAGCGAATCCAATGCCGCATCCGAAATCTCTTGCCGGTCAAGAACATGATAGGCATACCGATGATGCTCTATCACCTTTTTTAGATTTTCTATTCGTTTTTTTACTTCTTCAAATCTGACGGCTCTGGAGTATTCACTCATATGAAAAGCTCAAAGCTTAAAACTAAAAGATTATACGCCGCTACTGTATTGCAGTTTTTCGCTTTGCGTTGTGGTTTTGCGCTTTACGCTTTGCGTTTTTAGCTTTATGTATCTGTGTAATAGTTAATGTTTGTATATTCGTGATTACTCCATTATTAGTATTGCGCTTGCAATCCTCGTTCAACAACAAATCCTCCCGTACATGTATTATGCCCGCGCGAACGAATCGTGGTGAGTATTCGTTTGTTCGGTTCGTTTCCCGTCGTACACCCACCGGTATCGCTTGCGCACGTTTTAACGACTTCCACCTCAAAAGCGCACGATTCATTGCTCAAATTTAATTGGCTCACCGTACTAAGGCCATCTTTTGTTTCTTCCGAAGAAGAACATGCCGTTGGAGTGCAAGAACCCCACCCCCCCACATCAAAAGATTGGTTGTTACAAGTGATTGTAGTCGGCGCGGGGGAACTTGTCGCAAACGCCCCCTGCACAAAATCCCAATACACCGCGCATTCAATACCCGAGTTTGCCGCGTAAAACGCGAGCCGTGATTCTCGAGCAGACGTGGAAAGAGAAATTTCACGAACAACAATACCGAACACCCCCAAGCTAATCGAAAGTACAATGGAAGAAACAAGAAGCGCCAATAACAAAGTAAAGCCGTTCGTTCTATTTATTTTGCTTCTTTTTTTATTTTCCATATTGTTATTTCATCACTTTGAATTAGGAATATAGAATTATGAATTATGGAAACATGTCTACTAAAAATCCCTCATTCTTAATTCATGCTTCATGATTCATAATGTATTACGAATCCAGTAATCGCTGACTTAGCGCGGTTTGCAAATCAATAGTAATAGATTGCCCTTTCACCGTAGCGCTGCCGCGAGCAGTAATAACAACCCGCGGCTGGACGTCATCTCCTACACCAGAACCAAATACATAAAAATCGAGCCGATCAATGGAAGCATTTTGAGACGTCACGGGGAAAAAAGTATTATCAGGAGGACCGCTCCAACGCTCAATCTGGCCGTTTCGCAATTGATATGACACGACTTCGCCTCGAGCATTAAAAAAGGTAAATGAAGGCCCCCCGCCACCGCAATCCCGCGGGTCCGTAAGCACTTCATCAATAGCACTCCCGCAATGAAATGAATAACCGAGACGCGCTTCTTTTGCCATGGTTTCAAGCGCAAAACGGATATTATCTTGGACATTTTGGATTGCGGCAGCCCGTTTTTGCGCCGCAGAAATACTCAAAATCGCGCCTGTTGATATAAGCATCGCAATCGTAAATATGCCGATAGCGACGATCATCTCTATTAACGTAAAGCCGGATGTATTGCCATTTTGATGTTTATTTTTCATATTATCTTTCTCATAGTATTGATGTTTATAGAAGTAAGAATTAGGAATTAAGAATCAAGAATCATGAATTAAAAAATTAAAACCCTAATTCATAATTCATGCTTCATGATTCTCGCATCATCTCCAATTTAACAAATGATCTTCAATGATTGCCTGGCGAACACCCCCCACCTGTTCCCATTCAACAATGATGTCCACCTGTACTTCTTGGTCAATTACAATTTCCTGCATACGTATCGTGCGTGTAAATAGGGAATTAACTGGCGGAGCGCCACCATATCCATACAGGCCGTTTGTTCCATCAAACTCAAGCACGGGGCATGAGGGAGGGCAACCGGAAATCTGGTTATCAGGTACATCAATCCTGCATCCATTCGCGTTTAGGCACGTGCCAAATCCTTCAAGCCAACTGTCCCCCGAAAAACTGTTGGACGTTACCCGATTATGGATAAATTCGGCAGCTTCTTCGGCTAAAAAATATGCCACTGTTTGGTTGCGTGAAAGAGACGCGTTCCGAATGCTGTCTGAAGCAAGGGTCATGGGGCCCACCGTTGCAAGTATCAGCACCGAAATCGCGACAAGGGTTTCTAACAATGTAAATCCTCCTTTGTTATGTGTATACTTTTTTTTGTTATGCATATTATATGTTGCAACTGTTATTGTTTTTGAATCATGAATTAAGAATCAAGAACCATGAATTAAAAAATTAAAACCCTAATTCATAATTCATGCTTCATGATTCTCGCATTATCGTATTTCAATTTGTCCCGTAATCCATGCGATTATCTCTTTGCTATAATTTCTTCTTGGGGTTTGGACCTTAACGCTGAACTCCGGATGTCCGCTGATATTGCTTGTAATGGTAATTGTGGGGTCAGGACGAAGATACACAATATCAACAAAAGAAACACTGCAATTTCCGGGAGGATTCGTTTCCGCATTAACGCATATATCCACTATTTGCGGGGTTTTTTCTATAAAGAAATGGTCAATTTCTTCCGATACGCCGTCATATACGCCATTCCCCGGCAAGCCGGGGCCTACGGGCAAATCAACAAAAAGAATATACTCACGAGGGTTTGCGGAAGCAAAATGAACCCCATATCCCGCGAATGTCCCTGACCCCGGGACCGATTCGCGAACCGAAAGAGCAAGGGTTTCTGCTTCTCGCATTGATAACGCAATTTCCTGGGCGGTACGTTCGAGCGCTACGCGTTCTGAAAATCCCGGGTAATCAGCAAGAATCATACCGGAAATAATAACAAAAATCGAAATCACCACCAAAAGCTCCATCATAGTGAAACCGGATGTACTTTGATTTTGTGAATTATTTTTTATGTATGCTTTTATTCTATCCATTGTATTGAATCAAGAATATAGAATTATGAATCAGGAGAGAAAAATCCAGCAAAATAATGCTTCATGCTTCTAGTTTTATTATACCACGTCACATAAAGAGTCCCAGATACCAATCAAAAATTGGCGTTCCCCCCAAAAAGCTTATGAGCGCGCCCAAAAAAAGAAACGGACCAAATGGCACTTTTGTCTTCATGTCTGCTTTCCGAAAAAGAAGCAGCGAAACGCTCGCGATAGTCCCAATAACGAAGGAAAGCATGAGTGCTATGAGCAAAAGCAAGGGGGAGAAGAGCGGAGCCAATACGAACACGAATTTTGCATCCCCAAGCCCCATCCATTTTCCATGGGATAGGAACCATAAAAAGAAAAAAAAGAGGGACGCAAGAAAGGCGGCGCCAAATTGATACAGTAACGAGTAATGAGTTATGGGGGATAAGCTATGGGTTATGAGGAATGGATTATGAGTGAGAGGTAGCACATAGCTAACCCCAAGAGCTGCTACTCCAAAGAAGAAGGCAAAAATTAAAAGACGATCAGGCAAAATCATGTGGCGGAGGTCATAGAGTGAGGCGACCCAGAGCATGTACCACGCGGCAACAATCAATAACCAATACCCAAGTATTAAGAATCTTTCAAGGCTCAAATGCCAAAATCCAAATAACAAATCAAATCCAAAATAAAAATTCAAAAATAATAATAAAAATAATATGCCTGTTCCAAGTTCAACGATGGGATATTGTATTGAAATTTTGCTTTTACAAAAACGGCAACGTCCCCGAAGCGCGAAAAAAGAAACAATAGGCACCAAATCAAACCATTTTAATTTTTTAGCGCACGAAAAACACCGGGAGCCCTTCGTTACGATGGACTCTCCGGTGTTTAATCGTACAAGTATGACGTTTGCAAAGCTGCCGAAAATCAATCCGAAAAGAAATGCAAACACTATCATGGCCATTTACACAACAAATTATGGCCTTAGATCATAACAGTGTGACCCTTGATCTACTCCTGGAAATCCAGAACATACCGCAGGCGAACCCGCAGAACCATCGGGACCCCAATTTCCTGAACAGCCGGCTGGCATCGCGTCAAAGTCACTAGACAACGCGGGATTTGCTGGATCTTCCAATGCCGCCCCTACGTGATACATTGTTGCGTTGCACCGCTCATACGTATATGGCGCGCTTAATGGGTCATTCGGGACCGACGCAATATATCCGTCCGTCGAAAGACTGGAAAGCAGAGCTGGGTATCCCTGCCCGGTACCTATATTTGCGTCAAAAGAGAGTTCAAGCGCTAATTGAATCTGCTTGATATCGGCAATACGGCGCGCGTCCCGCGACTTCAACCGTGCACTGTTGAGAGAAGCAAGCACGACAGACGCCAAAATACCTATGATGGCAATAACCACCAAAAGCTCAATCAAAGTAAATCCTTCTTTCGCAAGCTTTGTCTTTTTAAACATAGACATAAAAAATAGAATAAAAACGACTCCTATTTTAATAATAAAAAGAGAACGACCTTATTAAAGCTTTAACAAGGCAAATTATGCCTTAGGCCTATTATACATTCCCCCGCTCGTTTATGCACATATTCGTTGTGGATAAGCTTTCTAGGGGTAATCATATGAAAAGCTCAAAGCTAAAAGCTCAAAACTCAAAGCTGAAAAATAAAAACTCAAAACCACAGCTAAAAACTAAAAGATTATATACTATTACCGGACTGCGGTTTTTCGCTTTGCGTTGTGGTTTTGCGCTTTGCACTTTGCGTTTTTAGTTATGTGCCGACGTATTACTAGTACCCGCATATTCGTGATTACTCCTCTATATAGAGCTTGAAATGTTATAGATAGGAACAATAACGGACGCGACCAAAAGCCCTACACCCAAACCAAGAACGAGAATCAATATAGGCTCAATCAAATTGATAAGATTATCAACCGCATTGTTTACTTCTTGCCTATAAAATTTTGAAAGGGTCGCTAAAATAAAATCAAGCTTTCCGGTTTCTTCCCCCACCTTAATCATTTGCGACACCAACCGCGGCACTTCGGGATACACAAAAAGAGCTTCGGAAATAGACGCGCCGGCACGCACTGCTTCTCGCGCGTCGTAAATAATATTTCTATACACCTGATTGCCCACCACATCTCCCGTAATTTCAAGAGCGCGGACAATGCTTACTCCTCCCGCGACTAGTGTTTGCAAGTTGTCCGAGAAGCGCGCCATATATAACTTTCTATAGAGTTCCCCAATATAAGGGACTTGAAGCTGTAAGCTTGAGATGAGTTCTTTCCCGGCTTTTGTTTGAATATAGCGCCACAACGCAAGAAGACACAGAACAAAAAGCACTAAAAGAAAAATACCGTAGTTCACAAAAAAATTGGAAACAGTAATGACAATCTGCGTATACAGCGGGATGGGCTGGCCTGAATCTATAATAATAGAAGACAAGCGCGGGATAATAATTGTCATCATAAGAATCATGACGGCCAAAAAAGCGGACAACACAAACGCGGGATAAATTAAGGCATTGCGCACCCTATTCGTTAATTGGTAGGACCGGTCCAAATAATCCGCCAAAAAGGTGAATACTTTTTCAAGTTCTCCGGATTCTTCTCCCGCGCGCACCATATTTACATAAAAATCGGAAAAAACCTTCGGATGGCGCCCCATCGCTTGAGACAGTGGGAGCCCCCCCTGGATGTCATCAAGCACATCGCGCAAATTTTTACGAAGCACGTTGCTTGGCGCCTCCGATACCAAAATCTTAAACGAATCAACAACAGGAACTTTTGCTTCAAAGAGTGTGGCGAGCTGACGCGAAACAATCACAATATCCCGCAATTTGACTCGTTCAAAAAACGCGGAAAACTTTTCAGAAAACGTGCCCCGTTCTTCAGCAGAAGCGACCGAGACAATAATTAAATTGTTCCGCTGTAAGGCAGAGACCGCGAGATCTTGAGTGGGCGCTTCAATTGTGCCTTTTCGGATATCTCCTTGTTCTGTTTTTGCTTCGTAATTGAATAACATGCCAATGTTATGTATGAGTAAAACGAATAATTATAAAATTGCGCACCCCGTTAGATGAGCGTCCCGTTAGATAGGCGTAACCGCCATCTCATGGGACTATCTAACGGGGTAAAAGTTTTCCAACCAATCGCGCTTCGTTTTTAACTCGCGCTCTTGGGGAAATTCCTTTATATCTTCTCCTCCAGCATCCGGGGATTTAATGAATACGACCGGGCAACATCAATGGTTATCTCTCCCTTCCGCACAAGATCAATAAGCGTTTGGTCCATGCTAATCATGCCTGATTCTGACCCGGTTTCAATAACCAAATCAAGTTCGTGAATTTTGTTTTCGCGGATAAGATTTCGGACCGCGGTTGTTGATATCAAAAGCTCATAGGCCGGAATAAGCCCCCCTGAAATGCGGGGCAGGAGACGCTGTGAAAAAACGCCCAATAAGGTATTTGAAAGCTGGGAACGGATTTGATTTTGCTGGGCAGGAGGGAACGAATCAATAATACGGTCAATGGTTTGAGCGGCATTATTCGTATGCAAAGAAGAAAAAATAAGATGGCCTGTTTCTGCCGCGGTCACTGCCGCTGATATCGTTTCGTGATCGCGCATCTCTCCAATCATCGCAACGTCAACATTTTGGCGGAACATACTCCGAAGCGCCGTATTAAAACTATGCGTGTCAAGACTGACTTCGCGCTGGTCTACAATGGACTGATCGGGCGTAAAAATATATTCAATCGGGTCTTCAATGGTAATAATATGTTCGGTGCGCTCGTGATTAATTAAATCAACAATGGCTGCAAGTGTCGTTGATTTTCCATGTCCGGTAGGCCCCACCACGATAAAAAATCCTTGCTGTTTATGCGCGAACTCCGCAATTACAGGCGGGAGCGCAAGCTCATCAAGCGTGCGAATATTTACCGGAATAAGACGCATGGCAATGCCAACATACCCCCGTTGGTAAAATCCATTTACACGGAAACGCGCCTTGTCTTCAAACATGAACGAAAAATCTATTTCATTGCTTTTTTCAAACTGCTCCCGTTTTTCGGGTGAAAGCATGGTGTAGAGTATCCCCTTGGTATCGTCGGGCGTAAGTACTTCGGCCGTACGCATTTTTATAAGTTCGCCGGCAATACGAATTGTCGGGTTGCGCGCGGCAGTTACATGCAGATCGGAAGCGCCTGTTTTTAATACTTCAAAAATGAATTGCTCAAGAAGTTTTGAATAGTCTTTTGTTGCCATATACGTGATGCTAATCTGCTAATTGAATGCTAATCTGCTCATTGCCAATCTCGCCCTATGTTTTATGTTCTAATAATTTTTCTACTCGGCCTACAATCTGAGCAGGCGTATGATTTATTTTTACAAAATAGGCACGCGCTCCCATCCGTAATCCTTTCTGAATGTCGTGTTTACCCGCGATGTTACTTATCATAACAACAATACCTTTTTTCATCAGCTGTTCCTTTTGAATAGTGGAAAGAACATCAAAGCCATTTGCGCGCGGCATCATCACATCAAGCGTTACTACATCGGGATTAAAACCGGCTTTTAGCTTTTCTATCGCCACATCCCCGCTTAACGCGACATCCACGTCAAACCCCGCTTCGCGAAATCGGGATGCGTACACATCAACCAAAAAATCATCATCGTCCACAATCAATATTTTTTTTGTCCCCTGTGCCATATTCTATCCTATTATGGCGCGGTCGTTTGCCACCCCTGATTTTTACCGGGAATACTGCCTGTTTCTAAATTATAGCGAAGCGTGTAGGTTGACCCGTCAACGGATTCATAACAAAATAAATAGTCATCCGGGTCTCCGCAGGTCCCGGATGATCCAAATGGGTCAACGGGAGTTTTGCTAAAAACACCGTCATTAATAAGCTCTACAGAAAGACAATCCGCTGTGCCATCAATTGCTGATTCGGAACAAATAGCAGGATAACGAAAATGCGTTACATGGTACAAATCCAAACCATTTTTAATTTGTCTTATGTTTTCTTCCCTGGTCGCGTCCCGCGAATTGGCGCGAAAACCGGTCATCTGCACAAATAAAAATGAGGCAAGCATGCCGATAATTGCTATCACCACCAACAGTTCAAGAATGGTAAACCCCGTTTGGCTAAATCGAAAGCTGCGTCTACGTCTTACGGAAAATAATACCCCATTGATTAAAAAAATGATCCCTTCATATAATAAACCAAAAACAGCTGGTAGCCGCAACACGTAAGACGATTCGATTTTGCCTAACGGGGTAAACCCCATTACAAATCGGCGTGCATGAAATTGATTTTTGTTCTTTCTAAAAAACAGCATATATTCTTATTGTGCATTGTCTTCGCAAAAATTTTTAATATAAAAATTTTTGCCCAAGATTTGTAACGGGGTGAACCCCGCCCTTATTTTTCTCCGAAAATGTATATATTTGTTATTCTTTAAAACCATAGCAACCCCAGCCATATCTTTTAGGTACTGTTATTTGCTATGTTACGCTTCCTTTACGTCCTCTTCATTATACACTGGCTGGGCAACCGTCGCTAACTCTTCCATACCTATCATGCCCCCAAGCGCTTTTAGTACGCCGTCTTGGCGCATAGTAATCATACTCTGGCGTTCTGCTTCCGCTTCAATCCGCGGCGTTGAAGGATTGTCAGAAAGAATAATTTGTTCAAGCTCTTTTGTCATTGCGAGCACCTCAAAAATACCAATTCGTCCTTTTGTTCCTTTCGGGCAGGTTGCCGATGGCTTTGCCTGATACATTGCCTTCGGCATTTTTATGCTTTTTTTGATATCAGGAGGCATGCCTTCAATTTCTTGCTTCAAACTTTCCGAAAGTTTTCCCTGTATGGGCACTTCTCGTTTTGAATCTTCGCATAGCACCTGCACCAACCGCTGGGCAATCGCAAGAATAAGGGTGGGCGCAATCAAATATGGATCAACGCCCATGTCTATTAAACGAGGAATAACACCGATTGCATTATTCGTGTGAAGAGTTGAGAGCACCAAGTGCCCCGTGAGAGCCGCGTGAATTGCAAGTTGCGCCGTCTCTTTGTCACGGATCTCACCTACCATAATAATATCCGGGTCCTGACGCAAAATAGAGCGCAGACCCGTCGCGAACGTATAGCCAATTTCGGGACGCACCTGCGATTGATTGACGCCCGCGATATTATACTCAATAGGATCTTCTAAGCTGACTATATTAAGCCCTTCTTTGTTCAAAATCTGAAGCATGGTGTAGAGCGTTGTTGATTTCCCAGAACCCGTAGGACCCGTTACCAGCACCATGCCATATGGCCGTTTTAATTCCTCGGTAACTACGGCAAGATTTCTTCCCATCAAACCAAGCGCCACCAAATCTTTCACCCCTTTTTCCGGGTCAAGAATACGAAGCACAACCTTTTCACCAAAACTCGTAGGAAACGTAGAAACACGAAAATCAATATTTCGCCCCTGCACGCGCGTAGAAAACCGTCCATCCTGCGGTTTTCGCTTTTCGTCAAGTTGCATATTGGTAAGAATCTTGACGCGCGCCACGATTGCGTCATGCACTTTCACGGGCAACAAAAGACTTGTATGAAGCACGCCGTCAACACGAAACCGCACGCGAAGCTTGTCGCGTCCGGGCTCAATATGAATATCTGACGCATTGCCCTCTGTGGCGTGGCGTATGATGACCGCGACCATCCGGGTTACCGGCGCTTTCTCGCTGAATGTTTCTTCGTCTTCCTTTGACTTCTTTTCGGTGGTTTTATACCGCTTCCCTTCTTCCACCATAACGTCCTCCAACTCCCCGAGCACCTGCGTTACCTCGCTCCCAAGCGACTTATATTCTTCAAGAATTTTTATAAAATCAGACCGGGCAATCAAAAATACCTTAAAAGCAACATTAAACTTTGTAGCGATAAACTGGACCGCTTCACGCGCTTCAATATCGGTTGGATCAAGCATGCCGACTTCAAGGACGCCCTCGGTTATTCCCAAGGGTATCATTTGATAGTGTTTTGCCGCGTCAAGCGGAATAAAACGAAGGATATCCCCCGGCACCGGTACTCCTTTCAGATATCGGAATGGAACGCCCAGCGCCTCTGATTTTGCTTCCAGAAAATTTTCTTCCGAAACTCCGCGTTCAAAGACTTCCCGCTCAATATCTTCATCGGTGATTGCCTTATTTGCAATTTCGGATACTGCATTTTGCTCAATAAGATTTTTATCGGCAAGCGCATTTAAAATTCTCGTGTCAGCCATGAAGCGTTATTTATTATATATATTATCTCGGCAAAAAAGGATTAATCGCCCCGCTCTCCGCCGGAAGAATTACTTGAACCCCAGAATCAATAAGACTTTGATACACCGGATCTTGGAAAAATGACGTATCAAACTTCAACCCCTTCAGCACGCGCAAAAGCGCAAGAAATTGAATACGCTGCTGGTTTGACGGGCCTTCAACGCGAGAAACACCTTCGTTCCCCGTGCTTGGCGCTTGAGAATACCAAATATACAACGTCCCCAAGAGAGCAACCACCAAAACAGCAAAAAGAATATTTTGTTTTGTTTTACTCATATGATGTGGAACATGTCATTATATTATTTTTAATTGTCCTGATGTTACATTGCTCCTATCCAATACGTGTTCGCATCAATTTGAAATTCATAAAAATCTTCGTCCCCCGCGTTAAATCTGATTTCTGCAATATCAATAACGCGGGTGTTCATTTCAAGACGCGTAAGAAAATTACGAAACGAACTATACGTTCCGACAATGCTAAGCGTTAACGGTAATTTTTCAAACGGCTGTTCGGCGACTTCACGCACAATTGTGCCCCGCTGCTGCTGTTGCGTGCGCTGCTGCTGTTCATCAGTAATTGAAATGCTCTCCAGCACAATATTATATTGCTGGGCGAACGATTCCAGCTCGGCAATCAAAAGCCCCGAGTCAATTTTTGATGGCACGATTTTATCCAGCCGCTCAATATCCAAAGGATTTACCGCGTTATATTGCGATAATAGAGCGTCACGGAGTCGCGCCAATTCCTGCAGTTCCGCAAGCGACTGTGAAATTTCTCCTTCTTCTGCGCGCAATAGAGAAATTTTATCCAGTTCAGGCCGCGCAAAAAAGAGAAAAACCACGACCGCCCCTCCTAATATAACAATGGAAAGAATAAGTTTCATATACTATGGTTGATAACGAAAAATGGATACATCAAAACCAAGAGAAATATCAAAACCAACCTCTCCGGTATCTTGCAAGCCAAGGTTGGAAATACGGACTGTTCGGATAACACCGCTTGATTCAAATAATTTCATCTGCTCGGCAAGAGCCGTGTAGCTTGGCGCAGATCCCGTGAGAACCGCTGCTTCTCCGTCAAATGAGAACGTACTAAAATACACATCCGTATGCGTGTACTGCTCAAAAAAACTAAATACTTGGGAATTTTCTACATGACTTGCCAAAACCAGTTTTGCCGCTTCAATTTCTTTAGAAATACGGGTGAGCTCATTGATCAAGGGCGCTTCAAATTGTCCCTCAATACGGCGAAGGTTTGCGTTTAAATCATCAATACGATTTTCCAGAAAACGGCGATATAGAAAAATGCTTCCGGCCAAGAGAAAAGACACCAAGAGCACAATCATGGGTAGAATAATAAATTTGTCTATCGGCGACTGGCGCCGTAGTTCGGGGCGCCTCACCATGCCTGACGGCGCTCGTTTTGGGATGAATGATGGGGTATCAGCCATACAAAAATTTAAAATTTAAAATTCAAAAATCAAAATGACAATATGTTTCTATATATTTCAACGCATTTCAGAAAATACATAGAAATATACTTCGCGAAATTTATAGAAATACATTGTCCTTAATGCAGAATATAAACTGTTTATTTTGATATTTACATTTTTCATTTTCAGAGTTCACGAATTGCAAGACCGATTGCTTGCGCGAACGAAGGACCTATTTCTTTCAACACCGGCTGTAAGAATGCGGGGTATTGTATGCGCCGGAATGGGTCGCCCAACGTTGTTTCTATCCCGAATTTTTTTACGGCATAATCCACAAGTCCGTACATTTTTGCTCCTCCCCCGATAAGAATAACGCGGTTCACAGAACGGTTATGCCGACGCTGATAGTCCTGCATCACCCGAAGCGCATTTGAAAATACATGGTTGAGCATTGGCTCAATAACACCATGCACCTCCCGATGTTCAGGCCGCAATGAAAGGCCAATCTCCCGTTTCATTTCTTCGGCGCGCGTAAAATCAATCCCCAAAGCGCGCGAAATGGTCATCGTAATATCCTGCGATCCCCTATCTATGCCGTGAGATGAACGCACAATGCCGTAATCTACAACGGTAATTTTTGTGGATGACGCGCCAAAATCAACAAGAAGAATGGGTGCTAATTCCCGCGCAAGCAAAGAGCGGGCAATGCTGAACACTTCAATTTCAAGGGCGCGCACAGACAACCCAACCTTCTCCATAATTTCCTTATATTTGGTGATTGTTTCTTTGTGGATGGCAACAAGCAAAATAGCAACCGTGCGCTTTTTTTCTTCCATTTCTGGTTGCTCCGGTTCATTCCCGTCGGGTTCCGGACCGCTTTCTTTTGTCTGCACAAATCCTTCCGGAATCGCCCACCAATCAAGCACCACTTCGTCTATCGGTACGGGAATATACTTGCGCGCCTCATACGGAACCATTTGATTTATTTCGGCATCCGACATAAATGGCACCTTGATGAGCGTAACAAAACTTGAACGAAGCGGAATAGAAAGCACAACATCTTTTGCCGTAACGCCGGACTCTTTAATAAGGTCTTTCAGCATTTCCACTATTTTTTCATCAACAAGCTGGGTTGCCTGCCCCACGGAAAGACCGCTATACGGACCGGTTGAAAGTTCGCCATATGTCTCAAGCACCGCGCGTTCTTTTTCCCGACGAAGCTGTACTATTTTTACCGACGATAAACCCAAATCAATACCCGTAATGCTTTTTGCGCCCTTACTCCACAAGGTAAACTTTTTGCCGAAACCAATATTTTTGAAAAAAGAAATGTCAGCCATGTATCATTTACGCTAAAAACCGCGTCGCAGAATGACACGAACACGCTTTATCTTTTTAGTATACCACAGAACGTTCTCTAGCCCCCTACTATGGCATACACAGGTCTTGTCAATCTTATTTTATTATACTATAAAATATGCGCATGGTATTCAGACTTATCCACACAGCGTCCAAGTCCATAGGGGACTTTCTTTTCCCTAAGCGGTGTTTGGGGTGTAGGGCGCCTAACACCCTTTTTTGCCGAAAGTGCGAACTTTTTTACGCGATGCCGGAACGAACGCGGCTCTCTTCGGGCGTTATAACGCTTTCGTTATTCCGTTATAGCACCCCTCCTATACGGCAAGTGGTACGGCATATAAAGTACCGCCACGCATATACTCTCGCCGAGCAATTCGGGGACATATGCAAGAAATACGCCCATGATCTCGCGCCTCTTTTCCCTCCCGATGCATCTGTTATGGTTATCCCAATCCCCATTTCTTCAAAAACAAAACGAACCCGTGGATATAATCACACAGAAATATTTGCCCGCGCCATTGCTGACGCGCACCGGTGGGATATGCGCCTGGACGCGCTCAAAAAAATAAAACATACGCCATCGCAAACCACGTTCCACACGAAACAAGAACGCAAAAACAATATAAAAAATTCTATCGCGCTCTCTGATGCATTTTCGCCAAAAGGCAAAACAATCCTTCTCGTAGATGACGTGCTCACAACAGGAGCAACGCTCAACGAATGCGCGCGTCTGCTGCAAAATGCTGGTGCTAAAAAAATATTCGGAATTGTGGTCGCGAAAGGATAATTCCGATTTGCTTCTAGCAAATCGGAAATTCTAAATTACAAATTCCAAATTACAAACAAATTCTGAATTTTAAATATATTATAAATTTTTATCGGTAAAAATTAGAAATTATTTGGAGTTTGATGCTTGGAATTTGGGATTTGCTTTGGTATAGTAACCAAAGCGTTGGAGGCGTGGCTGAGTGGCTGAAAGCAACACACTGCTAATGTGTTAACCCCCACAAGGGGTTCGCAGGTTCGCCCGATCATCCGATCGGGCGCCCAGTCGAATGACTGGGCGAATCATTATGAAAAAAATTTCACATGTTGCGGACGAAATGTTAAAAATAACGTTCACAGCGGTGGGTTGGCTGAGAGGCTGAAAGCAACACACTGCTAATGTGTTAACCCCCACAAGGGGTTCGCAGGTTCGAATCCTGCACCCACCGCTGTGAATGCGTATTAACATAGAATACATAAAAAACCCGAGATTACGTATGTTGCCCAAAAATAAAAAAACCGCCTCCCCATTTCTAGAAAAGGCGGCTCTATTTTTATTTACGCAACACGGTTGAAATGTTTTGCGCAAAGACACTCCGACAAATCCATAGTATACTAAAAACATGGATTATACAGAATTAAAAAAACTCCTCCAAGACAATCTTACAGTCTCGCAAGAAACATTAAAGATAGTGAAACAGCTCAACCGAGCACGCCTCTGGGGACGGTTTTTCTTTTTTCTCAAGTGGGGCATCATTCTTGCCCTTCTCATAGTTGGGTTTATAACGATCCAGCCATACTTGGAATTGTTCACAAACAATATTGAACAGCTTTCAGACACCCTTTCTCAATTAAAAAATCTTTCCCCGGGCCAATAGCCTGCTCACTGCTGTAGTATTCTGGCGCGCATATGCGTGATTATTTTTTTTGCGCGCGCGTCCCATGTATATTTTTGCACTTCCTCTTGCGCGCGTCTTCCCTTGTCTTGCCCCCCGTCAATCGCTTTTTGGATTGCGTCTGCGAAAGATTCGGGATTGTCTGCCTTTGCGAAAAACGCCATCTTTTCATCAATGATTTCTTCTATGGATGGAAGGCGCGACGCAACAATGGGCGTGCCTGACGCCATGTACTCAAACAATTTCATGGGAGATGTCCAGTATCGCGAAATGTCCTCGCGCCCCGTATTCGGCAATACCAACACATCGGCCGCACGAAACCAGAAAGGCATGTTCTCGTGCTGTTCAAATTCAATAAAACGGACGTTCGCGTTTGCGGATTCTTTTACCTCACGTTTTGTACGCAACACATCTTTTTTCGTTCCTCCAATGATATAAAAATCAATATCCGGCAATAGCCGAGACGCCCGGATAAATGTATCCGCGCCTTTCCATGAAAAAAGCTGGCCCGCATAAACCGCTATTTTTTTGCGTCCGGAAATCATCACGCGCTCTCTTGCCTCTTCTTTGCTCATCGGTATCATAAATTGGGCAACATCCGTTCCGTTCGGCCAATAGACAATCTTGTCTTCTTGAACCCCAAAATGTTTTTTCAAAAAGGGAATCTTTGCCTTTGTCTGAACGGAAAACCCGCGCGCTTTTTTCATGACCGTGCCCGCATACACGCTCTCCGACGGAAAATCATGAATATCATAAAATATATTTTTTGAAATAAAACTTAAAAAATAAAGCGGGACTGCGTCGTGAGAAAAGTAAATAATATTTTTTTCTTTTCTATATTTTTTCCAACAATACAAGGCGGCAAACACAGAAAACGAAATAAACCGCAATGGATATGTTGCATATTCAAAAAACGGCTGAAATGAAAAATCAACCGCAGACACATAGGTAATCGTAAATTTCTTTTTTATATTGTAATGCGCAAAAATATCCTGTGGCGCACGAGCCCAAAGACGAGGAACAACCAACTCCAGCTCTGCCCCTGCTCGTACGAACGCTTCACATAATTTTACTGTCGCGCGACCATGCGCTTTTTCTGTCGGCAGACGCGCATGCGTCACATACACGATTTTTATATTCTTTTCCATGATTATCCAGAAAGCGCATCTTCAATTGCTCCGGACAGCATATGAACAATAAAAAGATGCACCTCTTGAATACGCGCGGTATCTTTTGAAGGAATACGCACAGAAACATCAACGAGTGAAGCGAGCGCCCCTCCTTCACCCAAGAGACCGACTGTGTGCAGGCCCATTTCTTTTGCTTTACGCGTTGCCGCAATAACATTTTTTGAATTGCCGCTTGTGCTTATCCCTACAAGCACATCACCCTTTTTCCCTAATGCTTCAAGTTCGCGCGCAAACGCATCTTCATAGCTATGGTCATTTGACCACGCGGTAAGTATTGCTGTTGTCATCCCAAGAGCGACGGCAGGAATGGGGGTTCGTTCCTTTTTAAAGCGCCCCACAAGTTCTCCGGCAAAATGCCCCGCCTGTTCCGCGCTTCCCCCATTTCCGCAGATAAACACGGTCCCTCCTTTTGTGAGCGATTCTATGAGTACCGCATACGCGCGCATCATATCATCAACAAAAACTCCTTTTTCCAAAAGGCCCGCTGTTTCTTGTATTGCCTGTTCTATTATTTTTTTATCCATCGCACTATGTATTCAATATCATGAATGAAATAATTCTTCAAACTTATGCACGACAAGAGAAATATCATACTGCCTCACCCATCCGCGAAATAAGTGTTGTATCTCTATGTGTTCTTCCGGGGTGCGCGACAACAAATTACCTGCTTTCACTATAAAATCTCCAGGATTATCCGGCGAGACAACATATTGCCGAAATGGCGGCGGTACAATATCCAGAACACCGCCGACATCAGTTGCTACAAACGGAACACCATACGCCATCGCCTCTAAAAGCACATGAGGAAATCCTTCTTCAAGCGAAGGCATAACAAAAAGATCCGCAATCGCATAATACAAAGGCAATTCCCCGTGAGGAACGCCCCCCACCATCCGGACCGACTGCGCGACATCCAGCTCCACCAAACTTGACTCAAGCGTTTCCCGGTCAGGGCCGTCTCCTACGATAACCGTTATTGCGTTTCTTTGAGCCAGCGAAGAAATAATCTGCGGCAGGAGCTTTGTCCCCTTGCGTTCGGACAGGCGATGCACAAACAGCACTATTTTTTCTCCGAAGGGAATGGCCAGTTTCTTGCGCAACGTATTTTTTTCTTCTTCAGAAAACGAAACGGCAAATTCCGCAACAGAAATCCAATTCGGCAAAATTTTTATTTTTTTTCTCGGAATGTTGTACACGCTCGCGTATACATCAGCCATACGGGGGGTGCCGGTGACAAGAACATGCACCATATCAAGCACTGTTTTCAAAGAACCATCTTCTCCAAAAAGCCACGGCATCCCGCAATTCCAATAATACGACGTCCCGGAGAAAAACCGCGTTACAAGCCCCGCGTTAAACGCGGAAACATACGAGTAATGCACATAAAAAGAACTATACCCGCGAACACGCGCAGCAAAAAGAATGAAAAAATTTTCAATCACGCGCAACGGGAAAAAACGAAAGCGCTGCACATATACTCCTTTCGCGTTTGGGATTGAAGCGACCCCGTCTCGCGCGCGTTCTATGACCACATATATATCCATGCGCTCCCCCGCGCGCACCAATAAATCATATATATATCCAAAATGCGTGTCGGTACGCGAATCATATACCGGCAACACATAACATATTTTTGTTTTTTTATTTACTCGAGACATTGTTCTAGTGATTTTTTATACATCTGAAGATACTCTTGTTTGCTTGCATATAGGTGTCTTGCGACATCTCTTTGCGCGCGCTCCCCCATGCCAATTCCCTTTTTTCTGTTTTTATATAAATCCAAAATCGCTTTTTTCAACGCCTCCGTATCGCCCACAGGAATAATGATACCATTTTCCCCATTGCAAATAACATCGCCGGCCACACCCACATCGGTCATAATGACGGGACATCCCGCTATCGTTGCCTCAATAATGGCGCGTCCGTATCCTTCGTACGCAGAAAAAAGCAGGAACGCATCTGCGGTTTTATAATATGAAGCGATATCCCCCGTCCATTCTTCTACGATAACATTGTTCTGCAATTTTTGGTTCTTAATTATTGATTCTATATTTATTTTTTCCGGACCATTCCCCGTGATGATAAGCAGTATCGTCGGGCACTCCTTCTTCAGCTCTCCTACAGCCCGTATCGCCGTAGGAATGTTTTTTTCTTTTGTAAAACGAGACATCATTAACAAAATAAAATCATGCCCGGGATATTTTTTGTGCATGTCGATTGTAACGGGCGCGTTTTTTATTTTTTCAACATCCACAAAAATCGGGAGAACAAAAATCTTTAATTCTTGCTTGCCCGCCAAAGCCTTGCTCGCCCAGCGTAGCCTTGGCGAAGCGGGGTCGACGGCGGGATTCTTGATTCTAATGACTCTTTGATTCGCTTTGAAACGACGCGAATTCCGTCTGCGCGGGGAATAAGAAATGTTGCGATACGCACGCGGATACGATTCAACACGGATTCACGCCCGAAATACGGGCTAAAAAAATCAGTATGGATTTGGAGTTGTAGCGAAATATGGGAGGCCCGTTTTAAAAACCAGCCCGCAAGGCCGGCTTCAAAAGGATCTTGAGTAGAGATGCAATCGTGTCCTTGCCGAAAATGCATCGTACGAAATATCCGTTTCCCTATATGGACCGCGTCAACAATATAAAAAAATTTATTTCTTGAATATGTCGGATATATCCATACATTGTCTCCGACTTTCGTATTCTTAAACCGTACACCATGCTTCTGATATCTCGTTGTAAACACGATGATATGAAGTTCATCAAAAAGCGTCCCGTATTCAATAATTCGGTTTTGAACATCCGATCCTTCTTCAAATAATTTTCTGTCCGAACCGATGGTGAGAATTTTCATATTTTTTGATAAAGATCTGTAAATTCACGCGCCATGTTTTCCCATGAATGCGTATAACGAAACGCCTCCGCGCGTTTCGCGTACTCCTTATAATTTGTATCGTCTGCCAAAAAAAGTATTTTTTCTGTAAGGTCGCGCTCATCATTCGGATGTATAAAAAGTCCCGTATCGGAAAGCCGCTCGCGCACCCCCGATTCGCGCGTCATAATAAATGGCTTATTCATCTGGAGCGCGTCAATAATAAAATTAGGATGCACGTCAGAAAGCGATGGCAGAATAACCGCATAACACTCCCGTATTTTTTCCTTGAGATCCTCATACCGCATGCCGGTGATCATTTCAAGCGAAATGTCGTTTCTTTTTTTGCGAGCATCCGCAAATGCGCGTTTGAGCATATCGGTATTTTTAAGATACATCATGCGCCCTGCCCATAAAAAATTTTTCTTTACCGGTTCCCTCCCCTCTATTTTTTCTCCATAAAAGTTTTCAATAACAAAAAGTTTTTTGGGGTCAAGAGTATATGAATCTCGAAACATATTTTTTTGCCATTCGGAATTAAATGCCAAAACAGACGCATGCCGTAACGTAAATCGCGAAACGCGAAAAATAATTCTTTCTTTTATGTTCAAATGGGGCATACTGCGGTTAAATTCTTTAAGCGTAACCGCTTTTTTTGCGCGTTCCACATATGATTCCCATAAAAAATCGCCTCCAATACGAATTGCTATTCGTTTTCCGTATATTACTGCGGCAAGCACCGCGGGGAACCCAACACTGAACGTGTCCATCGCAATAATATAGTCGCACGTTCGCACATACGGAAGGATGCGCATACAATAAAAAAAGTGCCTGATACCGGGGGGCAAATTTCTTTCCCGCCTAAAAGAAACCGCGTGTACCGTATGGCCTTGTTTTCGCAATTCATCATGGAGGTGTTTGGCGTATTGCGCAGGTCCTCCGATATCGGGCGGAAATAATCCTGTTGCGATGAGAATCCTTGTCCCGTTAGAAGTTTTTTTTGTATTCTCTGCTTCAGCCGAAAAAATCCGTGCGGCGGATTCTTCCTTAGAAATTAAAGTTTTTGAGGGTTTCCCTGAACTTGTAATGGGACTCATAATCTTCATTACTATACAACGAAAAACACAAAAAGAAAAGACGGGGTATATCCCGTCTTTTTCGTAGCATCAAAGAAAACCGATAGTTTTATGAGAATCGGAAAATTTTTCTTTGTTGTATTCCCTTATTTCAAACAGCAAATCTTCGGTGGTAACCGGAAACGTTTGTTTTTTCATCTCCAGCGCTTCCTTAATCTTCTTGCGCACTGCTCGAGAAATAACATCCTCTATTCCGGCACCGCTCATATGGTCGCGGACTTCAGATAGCACCGCGTCCCAATCTATGGCGTCAAAGATAGTTTCTTTTGCCTTGCTTCGTTTTTCAATTTTTTTGACATGGATATTAAAAACATCCCGCTTCCCTTCTCTGCTTAAATGATCCACCGAAATTTCTTTATCAAATCTGCCAGAGCGAAGAATAGCAGGATCAACGTCTTGGCGCCTGTTTGTGGCACCAATGACGATAACTCCTTTATGCGACTGAAGCCCATTCATCTGCTCAAGCATAGTTGCAACCACCTGCTTGCTTGATTCGTGGCTATCATCACGCCGTGCCGCGATAGCATCTATCTCGTCAAAAAACAGGATACAGGGCGCGTTTTCTTTTGCTATCTCAAAGGTCCGACGCATATTTCTTGCGGGTTCCCCGACCCATTTTATAAATATATCAGAGAGCTGGACACGGAAAAACGGATAGCGCACTTCATTGGCGAGCGCTTTGATAAGATGCGTCTTTCCGTTGCCGGGAGGACCGTAAAATAATATCCCAGCAACTCCGCGAATCCCGTATTCTTCAAAAATACCCGGGTTCTTGAGAGCATAGAGCACATCGCGTAATTCCTGCTTTGCTTTTTCCTGCCCCCCGACATCGTCAAACGAAACATCAAAGTGTTCGGTGACTTCTATAACCTTGCGAAAATCTTCTTTGATGTCTTGTTCTGATTTTTCTTGCGTTCCCTCTTTTTTTGGTTCAGGGGTCTTTTTTGCAAGAGAAGATCCTTTTTTAGGGTCAATCTTCGGGGCCTCAACAGGACAGCTCAATTCAAACGTTTTCTCGGGAAGACCCACCCCTTTAATATGGTAGAGCGCTTCAATAATTTCTTGAGTAAGAAGTATCAAACGGTTAACTTTGCCGTAGAACGCGTCGAATTCGCTTGGGTATACCTCGTCACACTTTACTCCGGACGCAGACGCTTCACCGCAGGAAAATACAACTCCGTCAGATTCAAATTTCTTTTCCGGAGGACGGGTCGTAAATGAAAAAAGTCGTTCAAGTTGTTCACCGTCGTTTTTTAAAATATGTCCGACCAGTTTGTTGGAATGTCCGTCCCACTCTTGCGTGCCGGATTCTACTGCAAATTGGGAGTGCGCGCGGAGATAGGCAATGACAAGCGCGAGCATGCGTTCCCCCTCTTCCCGGTTTTTTATGTCAGAGACAATGTCAGACAAGCAGAAATAAAACCCGCAATAAATATACATTCCTATCATAAGATGCTCTACCGGGTCTCTGCCCAAGGAATCTCCGTAAAAGAAAAAATCCCCCATAAGAAAAAGCCCTTCTCCTCCGGAAACTTTTGTCGCAAGCGCAAGATCAAAAAACTTGCGCACCTCTTCTTTTGATATCTGGAGCGAAAATTTTTTTGTTGAGACACGCGTATATACCTCCTTTCTGGGTATTCTGGGTGTAAAAGAGCTGCTTTGCACCCATCCTATTCTCTAGGAAGAATAGCGTTTTTGCAAGAAAACCGCAAAAGCGGACGCAAGCGCAAAAATAAAAATGACCGCAAACCAAAACCACTGATGTTGATACAAGGACTTCCCGCTAGGGACTACTGATGCTATTTGGCGATCTGTATGATCCGTTTCTTTATATATTTCCTCGACTGCGTCATTTTTTATATCATTATTTTCTTGCACTCCGGCAACAGTACCGTAATTCTTAACTCCCGATTCATAATTCAATACCGTGCTCGGCGCTACACGAGCAACAAACCGCTCCGAACCGGGGCTTGCAATACCGAGACGCGCGCTTTGGTTTATGTTATGGAAACTTTCGTCGTCTTTCGTAACCCCGCCGTATTGCATCATATCAACAACACGCCCATCGGGATAATACATCAAAGATTCTCCGAACGAATAAAATTCAATATGAGAGATGGCATATGGGATGACAAGATGTAAATACGGCAATATATGGGTTGCCTGCGGGAAATAATAAGCAAGATTGCCGTTCCCGATGCCCCAATACGATATATCCAATTCATAAGCGGAATCATTACGCAATTCTATAAATCCTTCCGTACCCGGCTTTACTTCCGTAATAGAAAGGGGTAGCGGGGTTACTGTTGCAGTGATCATATCAGATGCGTTATATACGCCTGACGAAACATCAAAGACAACACGATATTCGCCCGGGTACAAAAACGTATGGCGCACATTCTTCCCGCGAGCGCTTCCTCCATCGCCAAACGTCCACAAAAAATCACCTTTCTCAAGCGGATCGCCATCCAAATCATATCCCTTTCCTTCAAATAATTTTTCAACACCAACAATCGCTACGGCATCGTCTCCCGCGTCCGCACGAAATTGTTTTTTCTCAATAAACCCCGCCTGTACTACTTTTTCTTCTTGTTGCTGTGTTTCTTCTTCCGGTTCATCTTCGTTGTCTGTAGTATCATCTTCTTCAGATTGTTCTGTCTCCGCGTTTTCTGCCTTTGGGGTCGCCGGTGCGGTTATCCATCCGCTTCCGGATTTTTGCATTGTCTCTTTTGAGGTGTTGTTCCCAAATATTTCTTCTGAACCGTTTATTTTCCAATTATCAGACCCGTCTACTCTATCTATTTCATTGCCGTCTAAGTCTTTGAGGATTAGTATTTCTCCGCTATTACTCAATGACCAGCCGGAACCGTCATTGCCATATATAAAATCGGCGGTAATCCCAGAAACGGTAGAGTCATCAGTCCGTTCAAGTACATAGTACCCGCCCGCAGAGATACTCCCCATAAGCATAATTGTCATTTCTCCATCTTTAGCGCTCAAGGTCCATCCCTCAAGATTCATTGCCGTATCCGAAAATAGCTCCAGCCATTCGTTTTTCGCTGCGCTACTCGCGGTTTCTCCTTCATAGGAATACGCCCCCATCCATGCCACCTCATTAATCACAACTGATGTTTTAGGCAGGCACATTTGGCGGATTGATTAGTTGATAATTCGCGAGAAATTCATTTGGAGTTTTCCCATTCAATCCGCAATGTTCAAGGTCATTGTAGTACATATTCCATAATCTAAGATAGTATCGTAAATCCTCT
>JAUYHD010000021.1 GCA_030690215.1 bacterium
CAAGACGCAGGGCAATTGAGCGGATCGACTCTTTCCGCCACAATCCGAGCTGTACCTCTTCGCGCTCCTCAATTGAAAAATGTTGATATTGCATACACTTTGATTATCTCAAAGTGTTGCACTTACTTGTTGAACTAACTCATCTCAAGAGCCACGCGCAAGCGATGAAAATAAAGATAGTTTTTTTTGGGGGTTATCAAAGAATAAAAAAAAAGAAAGGCGTTGTGCCCGCCTTCTTTATCCGCCTTCGCAGAATACCACGGCTGTAAAGCCGTGGATGAATGCGAAGGTTGGGCCCTCCGAAGCTCGAAGAGCGAAGGAGGGTGCTTCGGCGGATTCCGCCGAAGAAATGAAGGATACCACGGGCGTACGCCCGTGGGGGCTTCATTCTGATTTTTGGGTTGTTTTTTTATATTCTTCGTGCTGTTTTTTTGTGGGCCTGTTCGGACCCTCCCGGCATATGTTTTACCTTACATTTTTTCGGGGGATGTAACACCGAGAATGTTTAGTGTTTGTTGTAACACGACTTGCGTTGCTTCTATGAGCGCTCTGCGTGCGGTAAGCAGTTTTTTGTTTTCTTGTATGACGCGGTGTTTTTCGTAAAAGTCATGGAATGCATGCGCGAGTTCATAGGCATAGCGGGGAATGCGATGTACCTGGTAATCGTTTGCCGTGTCTTCAATAATATCGGGGAATTGCGCCATTTTTTTTATGAGCGCAAGTTCTTCTTTTTCGGAGAGAAGAGCATAGTCCGCATCACCTGGCGATTGCGCTTCACGGAGAATAGACGACATTCTCGCGTGCGCGTATTGGATATAATAGACCGGATTTTTTGATGATTGTTCGCGCGCAAGCGCAATGTCAAAGTCCATGTGCGTATCCGGCGATTTTTCAAGGAAGAAATAACGCGTCGCATCCGTTCCCACCTCTCCCACCAAATCTTCAAATGTTACAAATTCCCCTTTTCGTTTTGACATTTTCCGCTCTTTGCCGTGTTCCATAAACCGTACGGTTTGCGTGATTATCGGCACAAATGAGTCTTTTTCTATTTCTAAAGCGGTGAGAGCTGCCCTAAAACTTTGCACGGTGCCATGGTGGTCGGCGCCCAAAATATTGATAACGACATCAAATTTTCTGCGTATAAATTTGTCCCAGTGGTAGGCAAGATCGGTTAACAGATATGTAGGAGCGCCGGTGCTTCGTATGAGCACCTTGTCTTTATCATCACCGTACTTGCTTGTGGTAAGCCACACAGCTCCTTCTTTTTGATACGTAAGTTTTTTTTCTGAAAAAAGGTTCTCTATTTTTTCAATTTTTTTATCGTTATAGAGGTCTTGTTCGTGGAAAAAGGTGTCAATGTGGATGCCTATTTTTTTGAGCGTTTCTTCATTTTTTTTGTGGATGATTTGCGCAAGCTGGTACCCAGCCTCTTCAACGGGAAGTTTTTCTAGCGTTTCTTTTACGTCGGGGTTATCTTTGAGATACAAGGTTTCTATGTAGGGATAAGAATCATCTTCGCCTCTGATTGCCCTGCCAAGAGATTGCACTTGTCCTCCTGCTTTTGCGTCGTTTACGTAAAAATCGCTCTCTACGGCAAATCCCGCGTATCGTAAAACACGCACAAGGGCGTCTCCTAAAAACGCGCCTCTTCCGTTGCCAAGCGTTATGGGGCCGGTCGGGTTTGCTGAAATAAATTCAACATTCATGCGTTCTTTTTTTGCGGCACTCTTCCCGTACGATTCTTTTTTGCTAAGTATGTCTGCTAATTCATTGTGCAGAATTTCTTTTTTTAGAAAAAAATTAATAAAACCGGACCCCGCAACATCCAGCCGTTCAAATAGTTCGGCGTCAATGTTTTTTATGAGCTCTTCGGCGGTTTGTTTTGACGACGCGCCTTTTTTTGCGAGCCCCCCTGCGCTTCCGCCAGGGGCGGATCCGCCTTCGGCGGAAAAGTTTTGGCGGGCAAGCAGAAAAGCGATATTTGTCGCGTAGTCGCCGTGTTCAGGTCGTTGCGGCACTTCTATGACCGCATCAATATTCGGTGCTGCGTCCTTGAGTGTTTTTTGGATGCGTGTACGAAGTGACATGACTCCATTATAGGCACATGTTATACAAAAGAAAAAGCAGAAAGGCAAGTATGTTTTTTGCGGAGTTTTTTGTATACTAACCACGAATGCGTGCTTTAAAAACAATGACAGGAGGTGGTACGTGGTACGAATACATAAGAAAATTTTTGCGGCAGTCGTTTTTGTTCTTTTGGTTTGTGTCGGATGCGCGGGGACACGGCAGATACCGGCAAGTGGTACGGGATACGAAAAGCAAGCAACAGCAGTAACGTCGGGTGCATTTAATGCCAGAACAAAGCGTTTTGCCATATTTGAAGAAGTGGAACGGCACGTCTTAAAATTGTCATATTATTTTCCTGAATATGAAACGGAAAAGAGAAAAGCATTTTCTGCGTGCATGGAGAAGCACAAGATTGCGAAAAATGACGACCCAACGCATACGGCTGAATTATCCTCTGTGTTAAATGAATGTAATACAGAGGATAAACGCGACGGATATTTGTCGCCTCGCGCTCAACAAGAAGAAGAAATAGATTCCGGGGCTTTTTTTGACGGAGTGGGTATTTCAATAGAATTGAGCCAGGATAAAAAAGAGTTCCGTATTCGTTATGTATTTCCGGGTTCTTCGCTTGCAGGGACGCCTGTTCGAGAAGGCGATGTTATTAAATCAATACGACAGCAAAACGAAACAGAATTTGTTTCGCTTGAAGGCAAGACAGTAGAGGATGTGGTGCTTTTGATTCGCGGACCGCGGGGTACAAAGGTGTCGTTGGAGATTTGGCGGGGGGATGAACGCATAGGCGTGTTTATAGCCGAGAGAAAACAAATTGATCCTCGTATTGCGATTGTAAAAACACTTGAGCGCGGAAAGGTGGGGTATATTAAATTTGGAGGATTTGATTACAATATGTTTCGGGATAAGATCGCACCCGCGATTGAATCGTTTACTGCCCGCGGAATACGCAAAATTATTTTTGATGTCCGAGGGAATCCGGGAGGATTTATGAGCGAGGCGCTCATCCTTACTGCCGTGTTTATGGATCCGAATACATTGATGCTTACAGTGTGTAAACGAGACGGATGTGAAAAAATAATGTCGTTAAATCGTCCTGCGTATTTCTCCGATACCGCTGTAGTTATTTTGGTAGATAAGGGTTCTGCTTCCGCGTCAGAATTAGTCGCGGGCGCTGTGCAATTTCATAAAAAAGCCTTTATTATCGGGGAGAAAACATACGGGAAGGGTAGCGCCCAAGCTCGCAAAAATCTTCAGAACGCTCCGGGGAGTGCCGTGCGTATAACAGTAGCAAAGTTTTATTTTGATAGCGCTCGTACCCGTACTCCTGAAAACGGAGGCATTACCCCTGACTTGGTTGTTCCAAGGAACGATGCGTCAGGCGACGTTCAGCTGGAATCGGCGCTTGAACATTTTCGTCTTATGGAACGCAATGAACACGAATAAAAAATGACCGCCTACATTGATGTAGGCGGTTTTTTATATAACATTGTTTTTATATGGGATGCGGATAAGTATTGTCCGCTTCCCATCCTGAGTCATCACGGTAAAAGTATTCCTCATTTCTTTTGCAAAGGCGTTTTCTATATCCGTGATGTCTAACAGACAGCCCTGATTTGCATAAAAATATTCTCCCTCAAATGCGAGGATGCCGATTGAATATGCATCATCCGGTCCCTTGTGATACTTTGCAGGATCAAGAATAACAGGAACGTTATTCGTAAACGAAATAAAAATATTCCGTCTATCTGCATACCCCTTGAACTTAATGTTCTCTTGGGAGTGCAGAAGCATTGCCGTTGACGTGTGTATGTGCCACAGAGCCGTATCGGCAGTCCAACCCGTTCGTATATTCTGCAATATCGTCTGTACATTTTCTATTGTGGACGGGACAAGTAGATGGAAATGAAAAAGATCGAGAGACGAAACGGCGAATGCCGCTTTTTGATCAAGGGCATATTGAACCGTTATATTTATTTTTTCTACAAAGTCATTTGGCAGATCTACGTGGACAGATTTTTCTCTAAACGTGCACAATGTTTCTGAGGCATGTGCGATGAGAAAAGACGGCAAAAGAAGGAAAACAATGATACTGAATAACGATATTTTATTTTTCATGAACACACCTCCTTGGTATTTTCTATGGGTCATGGTAGCCCATGTTGGGCTATTGTACAAGGCTCTTATTAGAAAACATTTATCTGGAAGCGCGCATGCAGTAAGATAAATAGTATGACAACATTAGTGTTGAATAAAAAAGCATCATTTGATTTTGAGATTTTGGAAAAATTTGAAGCGGGCATTGAGCTCCGCGGGTTTGAGGCAAAAGCGCTTCGTATCAAGCGGGGGGCATTGGCCGGTGCTCGTGTCATTGTGCGCGGAGAGGAAGCGTATGTTGTTGGCATGGATATTCCTCCGTATCAGGCATCAAATACCCCCAAAGGATATGAAAGCCAGCGGACACGCCGTCTTCTTTTAAAGAAGAGCGAATTAAAATATTTAACAGGAAAGGGAGAAGAAAGGGGATTGACAATTATCCCAATCCGTGTTTATAGTAAAGGACGGCATGTGAAGCTAGAAATAGCGATTGCGCGCGGAAAGAAAAAACACGATAAGCGCGAAAAAATGAAAGAGCGCGAATCAAAACGAAAAATTGAACGGAGCTTAAAAAAGTTTTAATTGTTGTAATCGTGCTAATTGTTGTAGTGACGTATTAGTTTCCCCACGTTTGTTTTTGTGCATACAAAAACAAACGTGGGGATGAAGGGCTTCGACGGGAGTGATAATGATACTGCGCTCAAGCCGAGGATAAAGAGTCACCTCGTGAATCATCTCTTTGACCAATAAGTGCAAACTTATTTTCAAAAGCAAAGGCAGTAATGTTTGCCGCAACCGGCAATTCACCTGTCATTGCGCCAGCTCTCGCGTAAGTTTACCTTTCGTGTGAGCCGTTCTGTTCCTTGATGTCTCATAGGGGGATTAGAATGTCACATCTTGAGGCTTGATTGCCTGATGTCTCGGCAGGCTTTGACGCTAAGAGACACGCCGATATTCTGTTTTGTCTGATTTTTAGGAATAGCGGCTTCAAAAAAATCAGAATACGCGTGTAAACCGTTCTATCATTCTCTTTCGGACGGGGGTTCAATTCCCCCCATCTCCATTCGACTCGCCCTTCCTTACGGAAGGGCTTGCTCGTGGCAAGCCATTCAGTTTTGTTTTTATCAACTTAAAATTTATAAAATGATTTCAAAATTTGCATCTTTGAAGAAATATTTAGCTCAATTTAGCGCGATAGGTTTGATTTTATTTATTACAGCATCAATATTTTTAATTTATTCTATTTTTTATTTGGTTCAGATTCAACAATTAAATCGTGCAATTGTTAATAAATGTGAGCCTCGTGACTATGCAGATTGGACAAAACGTGAAAAAATACCCCTTTCGTCTGAAAGGCGCGTTGAACTAAGAAATGAGTTTTTGCAATGTCAAAAATATGAAGATTATGTAGCGGAGCAAAAAAGAATTGATCCCGGGAAGTATATATCTCTCATCACCAAATTTTCTTTTGGTTGTTCTTCCGACTCCGAGCAGTTAAATGAATTTTTGGAGGGGGATTATGAATTTGTTAGTGTTCCCGATGAAGAAAGAAGACAAATAAGCAGATTGGAGGTTGCTGACTATGAAAAATGTGAAGAAAATAAAAAATCAGCCATAATAGAACGTCCCGAAACATACAAATTTTTACTTATAGGAAATGGAATGATATTGATCTTTGGGTTGTTGATAGGTTTTGCATTAAAACAGAAATCGAGGTAGTAAAATTGTTTTTTGACGCTCGGTTTGTATTGACGCTCATACTTATTACGTGTTATCGTGTAACAGGAATGATGAGGGACACGGACAAGGCTTTAGCGGCAACGCTATGGCGGGTATCCAATCCCGATGGGAAGCGCGTGGTGATCCCTTTATCATTCCCAAAATAATTAAAGATGAAATAAAAAAATATGGCGGACTTACAAATGTTCCAGATGAAGGAAGGAGAATCTTGGGAGGAGTTTCTGAAGCGGATAGAGCGGGAATACAAAGACCCAGCATCGGAGAAAAAGGAGGAAGAAGCGGAGTGGGAAGGGACGTTTCTCCCGACATACAAAAAGCAGAAAAAAAGGAATCAGGGAAAATGACAAAAGAACAAAAAAAGAAACTGGAAGAAATAGAAAAAAGCTGGAAAAGAATAAAACGCCGGAAACAGAAAAAACCGCCAAAAAACTCGGCGATGCCATTCTGCGCGGGTTTAGGAACATAAAATAGTTACCTCTTTTTTATTCCATAGTTTTTCTTTGTACAGCTGATTTTCTTTGCCCTCGTAGCTCAACGGAAGAGCAGGACGCTTCTATCGTCAAGGTTGTAGGTTCAAATCCTGCCGAGCGCAAAAACAATACTGCGGGTGGAATATTGTAAAAATTACTTCAATATGCTATTATCCACAGGTATTTATTTCTTGATGTTTTATGTCGGCAAGAAGTTATGTAGAATTAAAGTAACCCAAGTGTATGAAAAATTTAATTATTTCAAAGAAATCAATTCTCGGAGGAACGCCTGTTGTGCGTGGTACAAGAATACCCGTATCATCAATTATGGGTCAGATGAGTGCTGCAAATGGAGGAGATAAGAATAAATACATCAAAAAGGTTTACCCGAATTTAACACAAACAGAGATTGATGCTGCGATACGATATGCTGGAGAATTAGCTAGTCGAACGTGAAAAAAAGGAAAGACGGGAAAAAGAAAAAAGCTCTGAAATTGTTGCTAGATGAAAATTTTCCTGATAAAAAACTACTGTCCCGATTGAATAGTCGGGACAGTATTAGTATTGAGCAAGTTCGTACTAAAAAAGGTGCAACCCCACTATCAGATAGGAGGGTTTTAGAAAGAGCGATACGGGAAGAGCGCGTTGTTGTTACGTTGGACAAAAAATTTGCAAAGCCCAAAAATCTTTCAAATAAAGTTGGCGTTATCTTTCTCCATAACGCAAAAAGTTTATTGCCAAAAGAATTAGAGGATAGATTGTTGCTGTTTTTTAATAAAAGACCTGCGTATAAATTGTATGGCGTTTATATAAGGTTGTATGAAAAAAGGGTTGAGATTTTGAAACCATAAAAATTCTAACCAATAGAACAGAACAAGATTGAATCTTTTGAGTTGCTGTACGACCGGAAAGTCGGCTGCCGGCGGTTTCATCCGTAAGGATGGAACGAAATGGAGGAACTGTCGCCCTCCACAGCAGTTCAAAGGTTTCAAGATCTGTATTTCTTACAGAGAAAATGGTGCGTTAGATATACGCCATAACCTGACCATATACTCTTTCCAAAAGTGCCATCTGTTTTTGTGACATTTCTTGGGGCAGATTCATAAGGTGTTCCGCTAACGTCCTGCGAGTTCCATTCGACTCGCTCCTCACTTCATTCGTCGCTCGCTCATGGCAAGCCACTCGATTTTTACTTTTTACGATCATTGTAAGAAGCGAGTCGAATGTCCCGCCATTCGACTGGCCCTGAGGGGCCGCTCAGGCCCTCGAACGGGAGCGAACGAAGTGAGTCGAGGGGCACTCGTTTGTTTATGTACTACGTTTATATAGTAAAAAATCCAAATAATAAGATTTATATCGGTATTTCAGAAAATCTTAAAAAACGTATTCACGCTCACAATATAAAACAGGGGGCCTTATTTACCCAAGGTGGGAATTTTACGATTGTTTTTTATGAAGAATACCAAACATTGACAGAAGCTCGTAAAAGAGAAATTCAAATCAAAAAATGGAGCAGAGAGAAAAAGGAAATGCTGATTGAGCGATTCGAGAAAGGATTGCCGACAAAACTATAAAATTGAGGATGGGTGAAGAGGATCCCCCCGCATTATATGATTTTTTGTTTTCTTCATATTTTGATAAGAATCAATAATAATTTTTTATGGTATTTTTTTTGGTTGTCCACACTAGTCTTAGACTACCCTTGACATTTTATGTCAACTATATATAATTAACGTATTAACACCACTGCCACTACTCTTTTGAGTAAGGGCAGTTTTTGTTTTGTCGATGATGAATTACAATACTAGCATGATAAATTTGTTAAAAAATTTACAAAAAGAAAGGGTTGCCATTTATATTGACGGTAGTAATTTTTACAACCGCCTTAAGGAAATCGGAGTCTTGGATGGCTTTGAGTTTGATTATAAAAAATTTGCTGAACATTTATCTAGAGGAAGAAATTTAATTTCAAAAAGATATTATGTTGGTGTAGTAAGAAATACCGACGGATCAAAGAAAAGCGAGCAACTAGTTTCTGGCCAACAAAAATTTTTAAAAGGACTTGAAAACGAAGATTATGCTATTAAGAGGGGTAAAGTTATCTATAGCTTCGGCCATACGAGAGAAAAGGGCGTTGATGTCAAAATCGCAGCCGATTTAATTATAGGAGCAATCGATAATATATATGATACGGCAATTTTGGTAAGCTCAGACACAGACTTAATCCCAGCCCTTAATTACGTCAGGTATAAAAATAAAGGCATAGAATATGTTGGTTTTTCGCATAATCCCTCATTTGGTTTAATAAAAAATTCAACGAAGAGCATACTCTTGTTGCCCGAAGATCTTCAACAATTCAAAAAGTAGCTCTATTTATTGGAGGCAAATAAGAATTCGTTTCTCATTTTTAACTCCGTTGCAACGGGGGTATTTTTTTTGTGGGTAGAAATTTCGCTCCGTTTTTTATTTACCCGAACGCATCATTGACAAAACCGATTTCTCTTGGTATCCTTCGAAACAATAAAGGAGGGCATATTCACAAAAATAAGGAGGCTTACAAGATGAGAAATGATTATGATAGCATTATTTTTTACACGAATTTAGGCGAAGAGATTACATTTCTGAATGGTGCTTCCCCTGAAAGCAAAAAACCCGACCCCGGCTTGATAAGGGAAGCAAAAGTTAAATTTAGTAGCGGAGGAGATTATTTAGAGCCAGGGGATTATCAGGTTAATGATGCGAAAGTAAAAATAGGGAAGGTATATGATAGTTATCTTTTTGGCGGTTCTCCTGGGGACTACATGCCATGGAGAGTGCAAGATATTGAAGTTACAGCTCGTAGTGTAGAAGAGGCAGTAAGTGCCTATGAATTAGCAGAACGGCTTTATCCATCCATAGAATAGAAAACACAAGAAGATTTCTATTAAATCAATGTTTTATAATGTAAAGCGGTCCGGTATCATATCGTTCCGCTTTTTTATTTGTCTTCGGCGTTACGCATCATTGACAAAACCGATTTCTCTTGGTATTTTGTTTTTGAATTAAAAATTGCAACTCGGGATGCAGAAAAGTGCTCCGAAATACAAATTGCGATTTAGGAGGTAAGTAAGATGAGGGTTAGATTTCTTGAAGTTTCTAGCAAACTTCCACAGAACCAAGAAGGCATACGGTCCTTCGAGGATATGGTAAATTCACGAATAGAAGAGATAGAAAAAGAAGAAGGATCAGGGGCGATTAATCTTTATCCGCTCGCTAAAGGTGATGATGGGAGAACTATTAGGATGCGTTGGACGAGTAGGTCTGATGGGGGACTGGGAGAGTTTCACTTTGTAGCTGTTCTTGTTTTTGGTTATCAATCGGATGAGGATCGCCGCGTGTCGGATGAGGATCGCCGCGTGTTTGATGGACAATGCGGGGGTGGGTACAAGCCTTACGGCGAAGTACTATAGAAGAAAAATAATTCTCATAAGCGGTCCGATACAACTATCGTTCCGCTTTTTTGTTTACCCGTAGCAAGTCTTGACGTGGGCGCATTATTCTGATACTTTCTTTTTGAATTGAACATTACATAAGGAGAACCAAGTGAGACAACTCATCGCGTGTTTTATTGTTGCCATTTTTGTTTTTGGGGGATGTTTTTGGGCGTATGCCGAAGACGATGATGACGGTATTAATTTTGACGAAGTGCGGGAGATTAAAATTTCTCTGCCTTCATTCCCAAATTTCACTTTTATTGAGAGTGAACAATTTGGCTATCAGAATTTCAAAGGGAATAATTTTTCCCAGCAGCAAAATAAAACAAAATTTGAGTTGATGCCCCACCCATCTTTTGTATTGAGCGGAGGATTCATACACATAGACCAAATAAACAAGGATGAGCCGAAATGGGTAGAGACGGAAGAACTCCGGCCCTTTTTCAATTTTGCGGTTTTATACAAGTCGGATTCGGTGGTATTTAAACAGAAGCCCGAAATGTCGTATCGCATCCGCGAAACGGATGAGGAGATATGGCGTTTCAAGGACACCTTTTTGCTCGAGCTCCCGGTGTTATCTTTTGCCTATTTTTATCCGTATCTTAATAATCAATTTCGATACGAGTTTAAGACGGAAAAAATAAATAATCAGACAAAAATAGGAATAAAAACACTGGAGACCATGGACATATCTTTTAATGTTGCCTATATTCTTCAATTCTCATCTTCGGGCGGCGATTCATCCTACTTGCATATTTTTGCCTTTCAGATTGAGAAAGAATTTTAAAATCCCCTCCTTCTAGAAGGAGGGGATTTTTATTTTGTATTTAATATGATATAGAAGAAGGAGAAATACATGGGCCTTACAACATTTTTGTGTAACAAAAACGTTCGGGCAAGGAGGTTTGCATGGACCTTTTACAATTTGAGAAAGATATGCCGTCAGAGGCTTTGTTATTGCGTGATCGTATAGAAAAAATGGCAAAAGATAATCACCTTATAGAACTGATGAATCAGTGGCACTGCGAAGAAAAGTTTGATAAGAGCATTATTGTTTCGATGCTCGGTGATCTTATGAGTCTAGATACTGTCGTTGGAGAAGAATACGGTTGCCTAAAAACAAACTATCTTACATACGGCCTTTTTGCGGAAGCTCTTGAAGCGATAGATAGCGGACTTCGGAGTTTTTTGCCGTCGGTTACCAAGGGCCTGGTACGTTATGTGATACACGAATTCGGAACGGAAGAGCAAAAACAAAAGTATCTTCCGGGATTGGCGGACGGTTCGCTTATCGGATGTTTCGGGCTTACCGGGGCGCATGGCGGTTCTGATCCCAAGTGGATGGGGGAGCGCGCGACATATGATGGTCCTCGTGTTATGTTGCAGGGCGGCAAGAATTGGATAACAAATGCGACTATCGCGGATATTGCGGTCGTATGGATGCAAACCGGAAAAGCCGGAGATCATAGATCAATTCGCGGGTTTGTTATTGAAAGAAACGATTTTTTATCGAGACCCATCAAGAATAAGATAGGGCTTCGTGCATCTAACACCGGTTCATTATTTTTCTCCGGATCTATATTGGAAACAAAAGATGTGTTGTTGCCGGGGACGGAAAAAGGATTAGGTGCGGCGTACCAGTGTTTGAATCAGGCACGGTATTCCATTGGCTGGGGCGTTATAGGAATTGCAAAGGCGTGTTTCAAGGAAGCAAAGAAATTCGCAAAAGAAACGCGCATGATACGGGATGACTATAATAATCTTGTACCGCTCATAAGTTCACCGGTCATGAAGATAGGTTTTGCAGAACTTGGTTCGCGCATTCTTTCGATGCAGGAGCGGGCGTATAAAGCAGCAGAACTTATAGATAAAGCAGGCGGTATTAATACGTTTGGACTTGCGGTAGCAGTATCCCGCCTGAAAAAAGAGAATGTAGCGGATGCAAAACATATAACTGACGCATGCAGGCAGATAATGGGAGCAAACGGTTTGTTGATTGGGGTCGATAATCAGATACCGCGGCATTCCCTCAACATCCCCATTATTGAGACCTACGAAGGAACCCCAATAATGCACTCCTTTATCATGGGAGAATATTTCACAAAATAAAAACAAGAAACGGAGCAATGCGCTCCGTTTTTTCTTGAGATCAAAAAACTTGACTTTTTGTTGTAATTGTGATATTCTGGTACAAGCTGTTTTAAAAAAAATAATACAAGGAGGACAGAATGGCAAAAACCAAAATACCGAATACTATTGCCGCAACAGTGAATCTTCCGGAAATTAAAGCTGCAGGCGGTTTAGTATACAACGACAGGTTCCATATTCTTCTTATATTTAAGCGCGGGAAATGGGATTTGCCAAAGGGCCGTCTTGAGCCTCGGGCAAATGCCATGGAAACCGCTCTGCGCGAGATTAGCGAAGAAACGGGATTGGACAAGGCAAAATTATCTCCTAAGGGAAAGTTGCCCCAGACATTCCACACGACAAGACACGAAAAGATAAAATATTTAAAGAAAACAAGCTGGTATCTCGTTCATTATCGTGGAGACGATTCGGCTGTTGTCCCTCAGTTTAGGGAGGGGATTATAGAATGCCGCTGGGTGCACCTGCCCGACCTTGATAAGTACCGGTCACTATTGCTTCCGAGAATCGAGTACGTGATAGATTTCTGGCTGCAGAATCTTGCGTACGCCCCGAGGAAGTAGAAGTATTCAATAAAAATAAAACTGTCGCATTCATAACGAATGCGGCAGTATTTTTTTAATGTACAGTGCATTGACACTGCGCGCACGCATTTGTATGATACATGCGGTTTTGAAAATACACGGAGGTGTTTCTATATGATTATCGGGGTTCCGAAAGAAATACAAAATCACGAAGGCAGGGTCGGACTTGATCCGGCGCATATTCGCGGTCTGATACTATATGGGCTGGTAGAAGGGGGTAAAGTTTTGGTTGAAAAGGGTGCTGGTCGATTATCCGGCTTTCCCGATAATTGGTATGAGTTGCAGGGAGCCGAAATAGTTTCGCAGAGAGAGGTGTGGGAAAAGAGCGACATGATAATAAAAGTAAAAGAGCCGATGGAGCAGGAATATCAACTTTTGCTTCCGGGGCGTACGGTAATGGCATTTTTCCACTTTGCGGGCAACCCGATATTAAAAGAAATCTGCGACTATAAAAAAATAATCGCAATTCCGTACGAGGATTTAAAAGTAGACGGCAAAAGTCCTATTTTGGGCGCAATGAGTACTATTGCCGGGGAGATTTCAGTTGATGTGGGCGAACGTTACCTAGGTGTGGGTATAGAACATGGAGGCAGGGGGATGCCTTTGCGAGATGCGGTTGTCGCAATTATTGGATGTTACGGTGTCGCCGGGACATCCGCGAGGAATATGTTTATGAAGCGCGGTATACGAAGGATGTTTGGAGTTGACAGGGCTGATGTTGATACGAGCGAGTGTTCGCGCAAATTTGATTATCTATCTTCTTCGCCGAAAACAATTGCTTTTGTTTTGGAGCAAAGCGATATTGTAGTTGGCGCAGTACTCATGGAAAAAGGCGCGCCAAAGCTTATTACGCGTGAGATGCTAAAAAAGATGAAGCCCTGGTCCGTTTTTATTGACATTGGTATTGATGAGGGGGGTATTTCAGAAACTTCTCGACCCACAAGCCACGATAACCCCATATTTGTGGAAGAGGGCGTCATCCATTACTGCGTTCGCAATATGCCCGGCATTGTTCCGGAACGATCAACCCCGGCATTGATTAATGCCTCATTTCCTTTTATTACAGAACAGATTAGAAAAATGACATCAGCATAAAGAACAAGAAATGCCATCGCGTCAGAGACGCAATGGCAATTTTTTTTACTCCGCACCAGAAAGCTTTGAGCGCTCAAGAGCGCTTCACTTTTTTTGAATATGTTTCCAATCCGAATATGGTAAAAATGGCCGTGTCCAGGAAAGAAGATGCCCGAGAAGGATAAAGAACAATACAATTGCCCCCGTGTACAGCAATATATTAATCACGCTGATGATTACGGAAAACGTCGTTATTTTTAAAAATAACATATACGCAAAAAAACTTATGCTCGCGAGCATCCCCGCCGCATAAAAAAGCCGAAGAATAATTTGACGTGCGTACCATAGAGAATGCCGCATCGGTGGTCCCTCCTATTATATATAGTCCTCTTTCAGATATAGCGCAGAGAGGGCATTCTTGCAATAAAACGATATGTATCGTATACTCAATACTATCTGCAAGAAAAAATTAACATAAACAATAGCATACGATCACCCGAGCTTCGCGTTGTTGACGCGGAAGGGAAAAATGTAGGCGTTCTCTCACGAGAAGAGGCGCTCGCGCGCGCGCAAGAGGCGGGATTGGATTTAATTGAAATTTCGCCAAACGCAAAACCGCCAGTCGCGAAAATAATGGACTACGGAAAATACCGCTACCAGCAGGAAAAGAAAGGGCGCGAATCAAAAAAATCCCATCAAGTACAAGTGCGCGAAGTGCAGGTTGGTTTAAATACATCCCAACACGACCTTGAGATGAAGGCGCGTAAGGCCTCCGAGTTTTTGAAAGGAGGGGACCGTGTTCGGGTTGAGATCAGATTGCGGGGACGCGCCAAATATCTGGACAGGGAGTTTCTGCATGCACGGCTTAAACGAGTTCTCGGTTTTGTGACGGAAGAGCATGCTATCGTAGAGGGACCCGCAAAAAGCATGCGAGGATGGTATCTCCTCATAGAACGGAAAAAGTAATTACATTATTAAGTAGTTGGGTGGTTCATAACTCATAACCCATACCTATATGACTATGGCTTCACTAAAAACCAACAAATCATTTGCGAAACGCCTCAAAGTAACGCATAACGGCAAGGTATTGCATCGAAAGCCGGGACAGGATCATTTTTTGGCGAAAGAAGCACGGAGAAAACAGCTCGCTCGGAAAGGGTGGGAGAATTTTCCTATTTCAAAAAAGAATTTAAAACATTATCTCCCCTATTAATTTTTTTGGTTATTGGATTTTGTAATGTGTAATTTGTATTTTGTTAATTGGAATTTGTAATATACTATGGCACGAGTAAAACGAGGGACAACTTCAATAAAGCGAAGACGCCGAGTACTCAAAGCGGCAAAAGGATTTCGCTGGGCAGGAAGCACCAAAGAAAGAGAGGCAAAGGTGCGTCTTTTGCATGCCGGCGTCCATGCGTTTCATGATCGCAGAAAAAAGAAACGCGTAAACCGAAAATTGTGGAATATAAAAATTAACGCGGCAAGCCGAAGCGGAGGTGAATTATCGTATTCCCGCTTTATCTACGCGTTGAAAAAGAAGCATATTGAAATAAATCGAAAAATGCTCGCAGAAATCGCCGAGCATCATCCCGAGGTGTTCCAAAAGATTCTTGAAGAGGTAAAAAAATAACCCGTTCCGCAGAAAAGCGAAACGGGATTTTATTTTCGTCCGCAAGGATACTCCGCAGCTTGCTGCGGAGATGAATTGCGGAGCACGAAAATAAAATACCCCAGAGCAAAGCTCTGGGGTGGCAATAAATTTTTATCGTTCAGGGTAATCGCCGGTCCAGCAGGCGTTACACAGTCCCTCTTGTATGCCTTCACGTCGCCAAGCATTCTCCATTCCCTCAAGGGATATATAGGCAAGAGAATCAAGCGTGTAGGAGCATCCATAGTGGAGAGTGACTTGTTCGTTTATTCTCCGTATGATTTCCTGTATGTCTTTGCTCTGGCGCGCTATTAGTTCGTCTTCTATGCGATATGTGTCAATGCCATACCAACAGCCATGGCGCACCGGAGGGCTTGAAACACGGAAGTGAACTTCGTGCGCTCCGGCATCTTTCAAAAGATATACGATTCGAGATATAACATTTCCTCGTACCACCGAATCATCTATAACCACTATGTTTTTACCCTCAAGAAATTCAGGGATAACCGTAAGCTTCATCTCAATTCCTTCCTTTCGTAAGAAGTGAACCGGTTCTAAAAAGCTTCTCCCGGTATTATGAAGTCGTTGGAGCCCGCGTTGATCGTATGGAATTTTTGATTCTTCAGCATACCCCCATGCGGCTGCACACCCCGAATCAGGAACTCCAAAAACTATATCCGTATTCGGAGGCGGAGGGCATTCCCGTGCTAGTTGTTTGCCAAGCTGGTTTCGTAAGTATGCAAGCGATTTGCCATTATGAGAAGAATCAAAACGTTTAAAATATACAAGCTCAAACTGGCAAACATGTTGTTTTTCTTTGGGCGTATATTTCCACTGATGCGATGTGTGCGATACGCTTCCGTCAGGATTTTTTTTAAGGACAAGACATTCGCCGGGCTCAATACTTCTGATTTTGCTATTGCCGGGGAATTTGCGCCGGTCGCATACATTGTCTTCCGAAGATAGTACATATCCATATTTGTGCTTTCCTAATTCAAGGGGACGGAATCCATGCTTGTCGCGTATTGCGTATAATGCCCCGTCATACAGAAATATAATTGAAAAAGCACCTCGTAAGTTTGGGCACATATCTTTCAGAATCGCATCAATAAAAGTTTCTTTGCGCGATAGTTCTATGGTTTTTGCGATGAGTTCCGTATCTACCCTCGGGTTTCGTTCCGTCCATTCTTCGTCGAATTCTTGTTTATAGAGTTTTCTGTGAAGTTCATCACAGCAGTCGGGAGTTAGATTTCCGTTGTATACCATAAAAAATTTTTTCCCGCGGAAATCGCCCTTGAATGGCTGGGCCGCGAGTGTCGCTTGTTCTACCGAAAAGGGATCTTCATAGTCAACCCCTGAAGTAGAATAGCGCACATGGCCCACGCTGAGGGGTCCTGTCCATTCTTTTGAGCGAAACGCGCTTTTGTGCGCGAATACATAATCTAGGGTTCCCGGACCTTTTTGGATTTGATAAGAACCATCTTCTCGTTCCACTGCTATTCCCGCTGAATCAGCTCCACGATGTTGCTGGTGGTATAAGCTTGTGTATGAATTTGAAGCAATTTGATCGTAATTATTTTCAAATGTCATTCCTATTATTCCGCACATGTGTGTTACCGCCTTTTATCAATGAACTTTTGTCGGCTTTTATTATACCACGTGATTTATTTACAGCAAGGGGATGAAGCTGAAAAATGCTGGTACACTAAAAACGATTCAATCTTTAAAAAGAGGGAGAGATTATCATGGCGAAAATAATTATCGCGGTATGGGTGATGATATGTATAAGTTTTTTTTGTAGCGAGAAGCAGTATGCGCTGGCTGACAGTGCCCAGGGATGTATTTCGTTGGGAGAATTTTTTCGTTTACCCGGAGAAATGACCATGGAGCCTGTCTCTATTGAACTGCCCGAATTTAAGGGACGTTTTGAGCGCGTTGCCACGCGGATGAAAAAGCATACAGAAAAATTTGATATTACGCTTTTAGTATTCGATCGTAATAAAAAGCCGGAACTTCTTTTTGAACGGGTAACATCCGCGGACAAAAAAGAATCCATATTTGTTTTTAACGCCGGCAATACGTGTGTTAAAGCGCATTCGAATATATTCAATTTTCAGCCAGTATACCATTTTGCTTCTTCCCCTGGAGAGAATGATAAGATTGTTCTTTTGGGGATGCGCTTTTTTTTGGCAGAAATGGGGCCAAACAATGAGCCGATACTATTTGAACGCACGTTCCTTCTTGAAAAACCAGTCATCATTTTAAATCCCCTTGTTGAAGATAAGGAAATATCAAAACAATCTTTTCATAATACGGGGGCGGAAACCACAAGAAAAATTTCCGTTTCCGTGTATGTTGAAAACCAAGCGCGAGAAACGCTTTGTAAAAATCGTACGAAAGAAGAATGTCGGGTAATCATCCAAGCGCTTTTTGAACCGACGAAAGAACGTTTTTTGAAGGAATTCGGCATTGTGGTCGCGATGAATGACATCATATTTGATTTGCCGATTCATAGGGGTTTAGGATTTTCTGCGGATGATAAGGGGGGTATGGAAATACCTCATATGTATCACTATGGCCTGAATGTTTTTGCGGAAATATTGCGTAAAGACAGCCCGAATATTGATGTTGTTGCCGGCATCGCAGAAGGTCTTCCCGATGGTTCCAGCGACCTCGCGAGTTCTTATTACGGGACGATTCTTATGAATGCGCGTGATCCTTTTATCGAGAGGAGCATTGTCCATGAACTCGGGCACATGTTTTGCGCTGAAGATAATAGATACCCGCATGCAATTATGAATGGCTACGGCACCAATATTCAGGACAAATTTTTAAAAAAGGATATTGAAATAATCTCCCGCAATAAATATAGAAAGTTTTCTTATGATAATCTGGGCCGTTCTCACCCATATTCTCCTTGTAAATAATGGAATAGCATACACCCCGTCTCTCGGCGGGGTTTTATTTTGAGGTACCATTGAGCGTTGATTGCAAAATATTTTAAGGTGTGGTATGCTTATTTTCATGAAAGAATTTTTTGATGGAGCAATCACGATATGTACGACTGGGTTGACCGCCATTGTAGTATTCCCGTTGGTGCCGTTATGGACGTTTTCCATTTGGTTTACTCATGATGATAGCGATGTCTTTGACGCGGCGGCGGACGCGTTTGAGGCCTATTTGAAAGTTATTCGTATAGAATAGAATACGTATTTTTGTGTAGAAATAAATAGAGCGTCATCTTGTGGATGACGCTCTTGTATTTATGGGAGAACTTCTTCAATAACGAATGTTCGGTTCTTAGAAACAGAACATTGCTGGGTCTTTGAGGTATTCCCCCCCTTTTTGATATGGGATGAAAAACAAACGGAACATGTTTTCCCTTCTCTAAGAAGCGCAACCTCGTTACACCGGGTGCAATATTTTCCTGTGTGCGCGAGCATGCTAAGCGCAGGAAATTGATTCCCGTTTGGCGTGATTGATTTTCCTTGCCAGAGGGCATATAATTCCACGTTTGAATCAGTTTTATATACCCGAATTTCCGCTCCGTGTTCAATAATTCGCCAGGTGGGCATCACACTGCTTCCGGTCGCAAATGCGCCGAGCGTACCGATAAAAGATACTGTTATGCAATGCTCGGTATTAGCAAAAACCCAAGTTCCTTTCCCGGTTACCGTTTTAAATTCGGCAAGAGCACCACTTGGAGAAATATATGTATATTGCCTTGTTCCGCTTTCTTCCTCTAATCGTCTTAATTCATATACTGCGCCAATGATTTCCTCCCATTTTTTATCGGTTTTTGGGATATTCATTGATACTCTTATATGTTCCATGCGTTCCCTCTTTTTAAAGTATTTTTGGATTTGAGTAAAAATAGCATAGATAATCTATTTTGTCAAATTCTTGACCCCGTTAGAGACCGCGAACGCTTATGGCTATTTTTACCTTACGCATCAAACTTTTTCTTGTGGCGTTATTTGGGGTTTTTTATATTTTGACCCCGTTAGATGAGCAAGCCTTGCGAAGCTCTACCTAACGGGGGCGGGGTTGACAGGCCAGATTTTATATGATAGTATGCTTCCCGTAATATATAGTATATTGTTCGTTGTTTGATAATTGAAAAAAGGAGATAGTGTGAAGAGCGCTCCTCCATATAATTCAGAGCATGCTCAAAGAATAAAAATGGATAGAATGAAAATAAAAAAATGGAGGTAGTAGTATATTGAGTGATAAAGAATTATTTCTTACGGTTGTAGGCGGCACGAAACGTGTCGGCGCGCTTAACTGTTACTTGTTGCATAGCGAGGACGTAGTTGTCATGATTGATTGCGGTCTTGGGCTTGAAAAAAGGGGAAAAGAGAATATAAAAGTCTACCCGCCTTTTGCAAAGTACCACAATATGCTCGGTCAACTTGATGCAATTTTTATATCGCACGGCCACCTTGACCACGTAGGCGCGCTGCACTCTCTGGACACATTTTTGTGGGAACATGGTTTGAGCAAACCGCATGCGTTTATGGGTCAATTTACTTTTGAGATTGCAGACAGGCATTCGCAATGGGAACGGAACAAAAAGCTCTTTTTCCCTCATCGTCTTTTCCAGTTCGGAAAAGAAGAAAAAATAAAATTTTCTTCATGTGTAGTGCAAACAATCCCGGTGCTTCACAGCATTCCCGATGCGTATTCATTTCTTTTTACTATGAATGGAAAAAAAATATATTATGCCGGAGATTTTCGATTTATTGCTCCGGATGCGCATCAGGTTACCGCATTTCAAAAACGCATAGAACGCCTAGGGAAAAAAGAACACATAGATTACGCGTGCATAGAATGTACGAATGTTTTTGAGACGGAGGTGGATTCGGAGAAAAAGGCGCTCACATGCATTGAAGAAATTATTACGCAGACGCCGGGAAGAATCATCTTCACCACATTTTCTACTCATGTTGACAGATACAAGTTCGTAGCCGATGTTGCTAGGCGCCAAAAAAGACAGATGTACAGCGCAGGAGGAAATATTGCATTTATGTTTGATGCAATGGGCATATCCGCAAAACGCGCATCTGAAGAACACGTCATGGACGCACATGCAATCGTGTGTGCAACCGGTTCGCAGGCAGAATCGGAAAGCGCTCTTATACGCGCTTTGTATAACAGTGAAAAATCAGAATTCGCATTGCGCCCTACGGATACCGTTATCATTTCAGCTGATCCTATCCCGGCAAATGGTATTGAGGAAGATGTGTGTACGATGGTTTCGGACCTTCTTGGAAAGGTGCAAGCAGTCTATATTAATGAAGACGCGCCGGATTATTTCCCGAAAGAAGCGATACGCAGAAAAATACACGCATCCGGGCATGGAAAGCGCCAGGATTTGATATGGATGATTGATACGCTCCACCCCAAAACAGTTATACCGATTCACGGCGACCGCACGAAACGAGAAGCGCTCGCCGAAATTGCCCGTGATCGCGGTTTAAATAGTTTACTTATTGAAGAGGGAGAAATCGTGTCGCTATAGGACATATAAAATTTAAATGTAATACGCTGGTTTCAACATGAATCTAGCGTATTTTTTTTCAAATTTTGCAACCTCAATGGTATATTGGGGTTGCAAAATTTAGAATTTCGATTACGCTTGCGCTTCGCTGAACGCCCTTGCCTTGCTTCGCCGTAGCGTAGCTTCGGCAAGGCGAGCATTCGGGTTTTTTGTTTTAAATATAACCACTTCAATACTGTAAAGTATTGAAGTGGTTGTTATGGTTATCCCTTTTTGGATGAGAAGAACACTTCGATACAGCGATGTATTGAAGTGTTTTTGAAGTGGTTCGGGCGCTCTTTTGCGCGCGCGCGTATTGCCGAGGCCTATTGCCAAAAGAAAATGCATTTGATATTTTTATTCATAACATGAAACTGGCTTTTCTATTTCTCACTACGCTATTTTTTCCATTAGCGGTCAACGCTTCAGGGTAATGTGCAAGCACATATGGCGGTTTTCCCTACAATGGGGAAATGGCTATACATATGGCAAAAACAATTAAAGAGGAGCGACTACGATGGGTTCTGCCCATAGTCCACAAGGAGATAAAGCTGGTCGATGTTGCGAAGGTCTGCCCTTACAGCAAACGGAGTCTGGAGCGTTGGGCAACGGTGTATAAGAAAGGCGGAGTAAAGGCGCTTGAACCGAAATCAACCGCGCGCAAAACGCAAGAGAACGAAACGCCCATCAGGATCAAAGAGCACATCATTGAACTGAGAAAACAGACAAAGAAATGTGCGCTGAAATTGCATTGGCAGATGAAAAAAGAGGGACTGGTTGTTCCTGCCAGAACCATTGGTGAGATTTTGAAACGAGAGGGGTTGGTACGGAAATATAGAGTCAAACGAATCAAATACAAATATCTGAAAGCGGTACTCAACCCCGGTGAGTTGGTGGAAGTCGATGTGAAGTATGTGCCGGGAAGCGTTGCGGGGCGCCAATATTTTCAATATACCGCTATTGATCGCGCATCACGCTGGAGACACCTTGAAATCTACGATGAACAAATCAATCATCACAGCGTATTGTTTCTTGAAGAAATCATCCGCCGTGCCCCGTTTATGATTTTGGCAATCAAAACAGACAATCATTCCACATTTACCAATTACTACACTGGTACAAATAAAAGAAGCGACCTTTTGGTGAAGTCGCTTCATGCGCTTGATGCGCGGTGTAGAGCATTGGAAATCAAACATTACCTCATTGATCCGGGAAAACCGGCACAGAATGGTACCGTAGAGCGTAGCCATCGAGAAGACCAAGAAAAACTTTATGATCAACATTCATTCACTTCTGAAGAGGATTTACGATACTATCTTAGATTATGGAATATGTACTACAATGACCTTGAACATTGCGGATTGAATGGGAAAACTCCAAATGAATTTCTCGCGAATTATCAACTAATCAATCCGCCAAATGTGCCTGCCTAAAACA
>JAUYHD010000029.1 GCA_030690215.1 bacterium
TTTTGCCTTTCGGGCAAGTTCGCCATTTAAATCAAGGCGCCTTGGATGGGCATTTATCTCCAGTACAGTCCGTGTTTCTTTTGCGGTACGAAATAGTGCATCAAGGTCAAGCTTAATCGGTTCACGCTTCAAAAGCGACCGCGAAGTGGGATGTAAAATAATATCCACATGCGGATTTTTCATGGCACGCAGTAAGCGTTCTGTCTGCTCTTTCTCGGGAAGCGTAAAATGCGAATGGATGGAGGCGCCCACAATATCCAGCTTCGCGAGAACCTCATCGGCAATATCAAGAGAACCGTCTTTCATGATATTTACTTCAGCCCCTTTCAAAATCGTAATGCCCGGCTTTTTTTTGTTTAGGTTGTCTATCTCTTTCATCTGCCGCACAAGTTTTTTTTCGTCAGACCCTTTTGTCATTGCAAGCGACTTGGTGTGATCAGTAATTAATATATATTCGTGCCCAATTTTTTTTGCTTCAAGCGCCATTGCTTCAATAGAATCTGCGCCATCAGTCCAATTTGTTTGAATTTGCAAATCTCCCTTCACATCATGAAACCCTATGAGCAACGGAAGAGCATGTCCGTGCGCCGCTTCAATTTCGCCGGTGTTCGTCCTTATTTCGGGCGGCATCCAACCAAGCCCCAGAAGCGCGTAAATCTTTTTTTCATCCCTGCCTTCAATTAATTTTTTTCCTTTATATAATCCGTATTCATTCAATGTGTATCCTTTCTTGATTGCGATTTTCCGCAATGCAACATTATGATCTTTTGAGCCGGTAAAATATTGGAGCGCGGCTCCAATTGATTCTTCGGGAAGAACGCGGAGATCCGCATCAATTCCTTGGCGCATGCGCACCGACATTTTTGTCTTGCCGCTCGCGGTAACACTCACTACTTCGGGCATTTTTTTAAACGCGCCCATCACTTCGCCGGGGTCTTCTGCGATAACAAGAAAATCAAGGTCGCCGATCGTCTCTTGCCAGCGTCTTAAGGAACCGGCAATCTCAACTCTTTGTACCGACGAAATGTTCTTCAGCCGTTCTTCTATATGGAGCGCGAGCGGACGCGCCTCTCCAATGCCCATGCGGCCATGAGACGATTCCAAAAAAATGATGCTTTTTAAAATTCTTTGTTCAAGTTTTTCTCCCATATGCGGAAGTGTTCGAATCTTTCCTGCCTTTGCCGCTTTTTCTAAATCTGCGATTGTTTTTACCTTGAGTTTCTTGTAGAGCACCTGCATCGTCTTTGGCCCAATGCCCTCAACTGCCGAAAGCCCCATAATATCTACCGGAAATTCGCGTTTTAAGCGAACGTATTCTTTGATACCTCCTTTCGTAATAAAATCCTCAATATCGCGCGCAATGCCTTTCCCGACAGCGGGTATCGTATCAAGACCCGCGCGACCGCCTCGCTTGTATATGCTCCGCACATCTTCCTTGAGCGCTTCCAGGGAAGATGCGGCTTGCTCGTATGCGCGCGGCTTGAACGCGACTCCTTGTATTTCAAGAAGGACGGACATCTCAAAAAAAATCTTTGCAAGCTCTTGATTCGTCATTACTCATTATTATGCCTTGTTACAGAAAAAAAAGAAGCCCTAACCGAAGTTAGAGCTTTGTGAAAGATAGAAAAAGTTATAAATGTACGACAGCGCTTACGTAGAGAGGGATGCAATATCCAGAGACGTTGTTATTGGGTGCTCATCACGAGCCTTGTGTTTCTTTAAACGGACGTGCTTCCTTCTACATAAGCTTTTGTGCCTTTGTTTCTATTCTAAAGTATTTTCAAAAAGATACAACCTGAAAGGTGTGGATAAACCACACCTCATGCTGCTCTGCTGCAATCATTCTCGCAGGCCGGCTACACTATCCAATCCATGCTAATCAATACCGCATCCTCGCCCTTACCGTAACGCATACTGGGCTTTGAGAAACGTTTCTTGAAAGAAGAGACGAGCTTCTTGGCAACACGATTCGTAAGCTGATTTTCAGAAAAATATGCTTTTATATATTTTCCCTTTTCTTGTATATTGAATACTCGATGCATGGGATCACGCCTATACGCCTCATCGGCAGTAGACAAGATTGTCTGGGTAACCTGTTTTTTCATCCGCGAAGGAACGCCCGCAACCCGCAACTCACCCTCCCATTGACGCCCTTTCCACATGGCGCACGCGGGGCATAAAGAAACTTGCAACGATTGTTTTTTTTCAATATCGCCGCCGTAATGGAGCATATTGTGATGCCACGATTTATAATAATACACCGCGCTGCATGAATGACAGATTATTATATCGCGCTTGCCTCCGCCAAATTCTTCCATGGCATGACGCGACGCTTTATATCCTTTTCTATGTGTGTTTCTTCTTGAAGAACGTGAAGTACTGCTCATATATGTTTTATAATACCCCGCCTATCTGCAACAATTCAAGAAGGACCCCCGCAATAAGAAACAAAAGTACAAGCAGAGATAACGGATTTTTTGTAGAAAAAAAGCGGTGGCTGTGTTCGGGATGCGCTTTGTGAAAATTACGCGCCATAAGAAAAATAAGCACCCCCGATATGCCGAATACAACAGAGCCGACAAAACTCAAAATATCAAGGAACCCCGAGATCCCGAGGAAAAAAAGAATAGGTGCCGGCAACACCGTATACGCCCATGAAGCTGTCTGCGGAATTTTGTAATCAAGATTAAAAATATTTTTCATGTCGGCCGCAAGCGCAAGATATGACGTTATCACTGCGAGAAAACCAATAAGAGCGCCTATCGCGATAACGTCGTTGCCCAATACTGATGCGAGCCCGGTTAACGCATCATCAGTCGTGCCTATTCCCGTAACGCCTGTAACTGCGTATACAAAAAGGAGGTAAAAAAGCGCCACTATCCCCATGCTGATACCTATGACGTTTCGCACATCACGCATAGAAAGACGGCGAAGAATATCTGCCGTTTCAGGAACCGCGGCAATCCCTGAAAACGCAAAAATAAAAATGCCGTATGGTAAAAACCATAACGCGGGGGAACCGCTTGAAAAATTATGAAGCGACACTTCGGGCAATGCCATCCACGCCAATATCACGATAAACAAAACAAGCGGAATAGTGAGATAAAAATTTATAGCTCCGATACTGCGAAAATTCACGAGTGTCAAAACTCCTGCTACTGCAAAAAACAGAAACGACCACTCTACCACAGAAAACACAGGAAAAAGCGTAGAAAGAAAAATACCGCCAAGTACGCCGTACGCAAGAAATCCTCCATAATACCCCACAAGAACCGACAAAAATGCTATTCGTTCAGCTCCCTTCCCAAGCCACGCGCGGGCAAACCCGGTAAACCGTTTCGGGGCCTCTGTGGAGAAGGCGATTTCTGCAAGCCATATCTGAAGCACAAACATAAGTATGAACGCTATGACAAAATGCCCTACTCCCCACCACACGCCCGCGCGCGCGACTGCTGCGGGCATCGCAAAAATTCCCGCTCCCAAAATAAGGCCCACCATCATTCCTATTCCCTTGCTATACAAAGAAAACTTCATATTCTTTATGGTACCACTCTGTGCCAATCTTTTGCTATTCATACACCCCCCGTGGGTGTATGATCGCGATATCGTTGCCGCTTTTGCAAAAGTAGCTTCGGAGAAGGCAGATAAAAAAAAGAGCCGTTGAGACGGCTCTGTATCCTTATGAAAACAAAAATTCTCTGAGAGGAGGACCATATTCGCTCTTAGCGATTTTCCTAAGTGCTTCTTTCTCAATTTGTCGTATGCGTTCTCGCGTTAAAGAAAATTGATTCCCTATTTCATCAAGCGTCTTCGCTTCTTCGTACAGTCCGAATCGCTGGGTGACAATATATCGCTCCCGTGTAGAAAGAATTTCTAATGCCCCGGAAAGCATTTTTTTCAGTTCTTTGCGCGCAACTCGTGATTCTGGGTTGTGGTGGTCGGAGGCATCAATTATGTACTCCGCAAATAAAGGCGGCACGGCATCTTCTTTCGCAAACGGAAGAGGCGTATCAAGCGATAGCACATGACATGTATGCGTATCCAAAACAATTTTCGCAATATGCGGATTCACCCGGGCTTTTGACGCAAGCTCCGCTACCGTTGGATACCGTCCGATCCTTTTCTGGAACGATTCCATGATCGAGGATACTCTCTTTGTTTGCTCAAGAGCATACACCGGGATATGAATAATCTTATCTTCCATCAGTGAGCGCGTGATTGCCTGACTAATCCACCATACCGCATACGTAGAAAATCTATATCCCTTTCTATGATCAAATCTTTCCACTGCCTGCATAAGGCCATAATACCCGCTCTGGATAAGATCTTGATATGGCGTTCCTTTGCCGATAAATCGTTTTGCAAGAAACATAACCAAACGTAAATTTTTTTCTATAAAAAAATTACGCCATGCGTTATATTGCTTCTTATATACTCGGGAAAGCGCCTCTTGCCTGTTTTTCTTGCTGTGCATTCCTTTTTTTGAGGCACAGAGGGATGCCGTATGAAAATTCTTTTCGGCGTGGTGCATTAATCCCCTATATAATGCCAACACTATCGCTGATTTTTTTTCGTCTATCGCAGTACGAAATGGCGCATAGTATCCCACCTCAACAAGATGCGCGGAGAGACTATTTTTATCTGGCGCATCAAATAAGGTACCGCGATCTTTTCCGTTTACGGGATCAAGATTAAATCCAAACACGGAGCCCGCGTCCCTACGCGGCAAATCGTCATATTCGGGTTCATCAGATGTATTCAATGTATCATGTTCTTCATACAACCCATCTTCAATCATGTCTACGTATTCATCGTTCATATAGACTTCCTTTACACGTTTATAAAAGTGCTTTGTTCCGAAATTACAGTACCAAAAAATGAGAGAAAGGTCAACCCCGTAAGACAATATCGCATAATGCATTCTTATACGTCATTTCACAAAGCAACATTTTTGAAAAAGCAAGAAAACAAATCAATGCGTGTGCAGTAAGCGACGAACGCATGACGTATTATGCGATATTGCTCTACGGGGTCAACCCCATGTACACGCAGACGCTTCCGCAATGAAAATGTATTGTCGCCCCGTAGCAATCTGCGAGGTATTTTATTTATAAAAAAAACCGCCTTGAGGGGCGGTTTATATTTCTTATGCAAGAGCATGCAGATACGAAACGCGTATCCCCTCTTCATAATCTATGCCTTCCATAAATGAAGCGAGTATCCCTTTTATCTTATCATTTCGAAAGAGCGTCCGGAGAGCCTTTTTCTCAATTTGCCGTATCCGTTCCCGCGTAAGCTTGAATTTCGTCCCTATTGTATCAAGCGTTTCCGGCTCATGAGTATCAAGGCCATATCTCATGGAGAGTATCGCCCTTTCTCTCGGAGAGAGAAAGAGCAAGCTGTCTCGAACCGCATCTTTCATATCTAAATCTGCAAGAACCGTTTCAGGCGTAGGAGCGCCGAAATCAGAGAGAATATCCATAAAACTTCCATCTCGTGCGTCTCCTTTTCCGGAGGGCACGACATCCAAAGACAACGGGGGTATCATGTCTTGCAATACTGCCTTTGCTACCGGCACCTTGATCTTTGCGCGTTCAGCAAGTTCCAATTCTGTAGGATTTCGGCCGAGCTCATCTTGCAATTCATGTATTGCTTTTCGTATTCTGGGTGATCTTTCAATTATATACGCGGGTATTTTGATCAGCTTATCAGAAACAAAACCGCGAATAATACATTGCCGTATCCACCAAAGCGCGTATGTAGAGAACGTGAATCCTTTTCTTGGGTCAAATTTTCTCAATGACCGCATGAGCCCCATGTTCCCATGCTGGATCAGATCCTCAAGTTCAATTCCTTTTCCGCTATAGCTCTTTGCCATAAACACAACCAAGCGTAGATTTTTTTCAACAAAAAAATTCCGATAGAACATGTACATACGCCTAGATGCCTTTTTTAAAGCACGCAAACGCGTACCGGAGCATCTTCCGGATCCTGCCGTTCTTTCCAGAGACAACAACAATTTTCTGTATCTATGAAATGTCTTTTTGTAGGAAAAAATGATGAATGAATAACGCTTTGCCTCCTCTTTCGTAAAAACCGTCTCCCTATTAAGATCCCCGAAGTAACGAAGAAGGTTGCCGACAGGCTTTTCTCTTTTTGAATTTTTTAGAGAAAACATAGACTCAAGAGAAGGGGAGGCTCGCTTAGCCCGCCTTCCCGACTTTGCCGTAAGACTATTTTTACTCATTCCGACCTCCATTCATTGTTAATAACTAGCAAAACAATACATAAAAATTAAACGAAGGTCAAGCGCGTACAAAAAACCCTGGGCTTTCGTGCTCAGGGCATGTTATGCATTTTTTATTCTTCGCGAAGCAAGAAAGTACAAATTCTTATACACCCAAACGACCGTAAGCGGACCAATGCCTCCCGGAACCGGAGTAATATGTGATGCTTTTTTGGAAACGCTCTCAAAATGAACATTCCCTACGCGCCTTTCACCTAATTTAAAATACCCGGCATCAATAACCACTGCTCCGTCTTTTATCATATCGCCGGTAATTACTTCCGCATTTTTTTCTCCCGGAACACCTGCGATAATAATATCGCCAAGCGCAATAATTTTTTCGGGGTCCGTCGTATGCTCGGTAATAATTGCATGCCCTACGCGCTGATCTCTCCTCTTAAACCAAGTATTTAACGCGCTGCCGACAAGCCTTCCTCCACCGAAAAGAACGACGAATGCGTTTCGGTATTGGATATGATACGCCTCAAAAAGCGCCATAATACTACCCACAACAGGCGGATACAGGAATTCTTTGTAGTGCCTTAGGCGGCCGATCGCTTGTACCCCGAGGACATCAACATCTTTATCGGCAGACACAAGATCAAGGATTTCTTGTTCGTTATCAATACCTACTAGCGGGAGCTGAATCAAAATACCATCTACCGCGTCATCCGCGCTCAATCCCAGAACGACTTCTTGTAGCGCAGTACGCTCAATTTTCTCAAACGCATGTGTCGTTACCTCTACGCCCATCTCCTTGCCGACGCGCTCTTTCATTTTAATAAAAACGTTTGTGGCAGGGTCGTCCCCCACCCGAACAATCGCAAGATGCAGCGTTCTTCCAAGATCGCCTATCTTTTTTTTCAAGTCATCCCGTATCTTTTTACTTAATTTTTCGCCATCTAGTACTATTGCCATAGTGTTTCCTTATGAAAGAAAGTTCCTCGCCTATAATAAAATTGTTTTTGTTCCGAATCAACCGCTCACGGGGAATTTCGCGCAAAGTTTTTTTACTTCTTTTCGTACGCCATCAGGTTTCTTTTTTTTCTGTAACACGTCATGAATAAAACCCGCAATGATTTTCATTTCTTTTGCTTTCATGCCGCGCGTTGTCACCGCGGGCGTTCCTATACGAACGCCTGAAGGATTAAATGGCTTCTGCGAATCAAAAGGAATGCTGTTCATATTTACGATAATCCCCGCCCTCTCTAATAGTGTCTGGGCTTCTTTCCCGTATACCCCCGTCTGCGATATATCAATTAAAAAAAGATGGGTGTCAGTACCCCCCGTAATAATCGTGTAACCGAAATTTTTTAAGGCGCGCGAAAGCGCATCTGCGTTTTTTATAATTTCTTTCGCGTAACGCCGAAACGACGGCTGCATTGCTTCGTAGAGCGCTACGCCAATTGCCGCGGTTTGATGCTGATGCGGCCCCCCTTGCCCCTTTGGGAACACGGAAGCATTTATTTGTTTTTCCAATTCTTTCTTAAAAAAAAGCAACGCGCCACGCGGACCGCGAAGTGTTTTATGCGTTGTCGTCGTGACCACATCCGCGTACGGAAAGGGCGAAGGATGCGCTCCCCCCGCCACCAACCCGGCTATGTGCGACATATCTACAAGAAGATAAGCGCCCACCGCGTCTGCAATTGCCCGAAAACGCTTAAAATCAATTCTTCGGGAATACGCGGACGTCCCTGCAACAATTACTTTCGGGTTTTCTTTTTTTGCAAGACGCATAATAGCATCATAATCAAGACGATATGTATGGGCATCAACGCCATAATGCGCCCACCTCCATAGTGTTGACGTATGGCTTGCGGGAGATCCATGTGTTAAATGCCCGCCTTGGTCAAGCGCCTGGCCCATAAGCTTCCCGCCGGGAGGCACGAGCGCAAAATACGCCCAGATATTCGCAGGAGCGCCTGATAGCGCTTGGGCATTGGCACCCCAAGCATGAGAACGCAAACCAAACAGTTTGAGCGCGCGTTCTTGCACGAGCGTTTCCAGCTCATCAACTATACTGTTTCCCGCATAATATCGTTTCCCCGGGTATCCTTCAGAATATTTATTCGTAAACACAGAGGCGCTTGCTTCGCGCACGTCCCGAGAAACATAATTTTCTGACGCGATAAGGTCAATAGTATCTTGCTGACGCTCTTCTTCTTTTTTAATTATTTTTTTAATTTTCTTATCTTTCATACCATTGTTTTTCCCCGCAATCCTGTTACAAACAGGATTCTGGCAAACCCTATGTATTGGTATACCAATACATTCAGCCCATCTTCCCAGTATACAGGAATGGTTGGAATTCTTCCTTTCGTACTGCGCCCTCCCGAAGCACCGTTGGAGGCCACACCGTACAATCTATAACAGTAGACGGAATAGAATCAGGAAGTTTACCCGCGTCAATAAGCAAGTCCGGCTTGAACGGAAATTTTGAGAATTCACGAATAACATCTTTGCTATCGGTATATGGTCCGCGCCCCGTAACATTTGCCGATGTCCCTGTAATACCCTTATTATACGCGCGCAATACCTGAAACATAAACGGGTGGTCAGGAACCCGCACCCCAACACCATACCCTCTTTTGGTATGCAAAATATCGTTATTCGGATGAGAAAGAATTGATGTCGCAACCCAGCCTCGCGCAGGCAGTACGCATGTAATTTTCCCCGGCCATATCTCGCGCAAAAATCCTTTCACGCGGGCATCATACACGCATGCGATTGTATCAAGCGCATCAATGGAAGGAATAAAAACGGGAAGCGGCTTATCCTTTGAACGACTCTTAATGACAAAAAGCTTCTCTAAAGCGGCTTCGTTGTCTATGCCCGCCGCAAGCCCATAGACGGTATCCGTGGGCAACACAACGACCCCTCCGGTTTTGAGAACCCTTACCGTCTGGAAAAGGCATGCTTGTTCTGTTTCTTGTGTCAGTTGAACGATGTCCATACACACTATCTATATCTATACAAAAAAATATGCAATTACTATACCATATTATTTTTATTTTGATAAGCATTGCTAAAATAAAAAAAATTCCGTACAATATTATGGGTATTTCTTTAAAAAAGATAAGCACCCATTAGTATATTTCTCATCCCACATAACACAAGGAGAAAGGCATGCAAGATCTTTCTGAAACGGCAGAAAATACAGATGCCAAAGAAAAGGGATTTTTCCAAAAGTTTAAGACAAAAAGGACACTGATCGTTATCGTGCTCTGCGTATTGGCAGCAGGAGGATATTATCATTTTAACTATATAGCCCCTCATTACCAGCCGGCGCCCTTGTCTGAAAATCAATTCGCAGACATGGTACAGAAGAATGAAATAGAATCAGTGGTCTCTGAAGGAAAAAAGGTAACCGTCCGCACCAATGAAGGAAAAACGCTTACATTTCTTCTCGGCGACAACGACACGCTGCGCAATATACTTTTAGAGCGCGGTGTAGACCAAGAAACTCTGCGCACACTCCGCATAGAACATAAAAAAAGCGCAACAGATAAGCTCATACAGAATTTGCTTATTGGAGCTTTTTTTGTAGGGCTCTTGTGGTTCATAATAATGGTGTATACCGCATATATGCTTTTCCGGGGAAGAAAGCATTTGAAAGCCGGGAACATGTCTGACCGCATAAAGGAAATGTTCGGCGTAAGAACAAAGGCAATCAAATACGCGCCGTCGCTCGAAAAAATAGAAAACGTAACGTTTGATGACATCGGCGGGCAGAATGAGGCCATAGAAGAGGTAAAAATAGTTGTGGATTTTTTAAAAAATCCGCATAAGTATACAAAGAGAGGAGCAAAACTTCGAAACGGCATCCTTATGACCGGCCCTTCCGGCGTAGGAAAAACGTGGCTTGCAAAAGCAATCGCCCAGGAAGCCGGTGTTCCATTCTTTTATCTATCCGGTTCTGATTTCGCAGAAATGTTTGTCGGCGTAGGTCCTGCGCGAGTACGAGATACGTTTGAACAGGCGCGCGCGCATGCGCCCTGTATTGTATTTTTCGATGAATTGGACAGCGTCGGCAGACAACGCTCGAACGGCATGGGAAGCGGCGCGAATGAAAAAGACGATACGCTCAATCAGTTACTGGTAGAAATTGACGGTTTTAAAAGCAGTTCTTCAAACGTGGTTGTCATCGGCGCAACAAACCGCCCCGACCTTCTCGATGGAGCGCTGACCCGAAACGGCCGTTTTGGCACACAGGTACGCATGGTTGCTCCTGACATAAACGGGAGAGAAGCCATCCTAAAGATACACGCCGGAAGGAACGAAGTTCCGTTTGCCGATGGTGTACATCTTAGAGATATCGCGTCAATAACGACGGGGCTCACCGGCGCAGACCTGGAATCGGTTATAAACGAAGCGGCGATGCAAATTGCATATCAGGGAAGAGACAGCATCACAACAACAGACCTGAAGAGAGCAGTTACAAAAATCTTCATAGGAACTGAAATGAAAAGCGTGCTTCTCTCCGATGAAGAAAAAATGCTCGTCGCATATCATGAGGCAGGCCATGCCCTTTGCTCAACAGACCCCGTGCAACGCATATCAATTATCCCGAGCACATTTTCACTCGGCCATACCCTAAGCGTACCGGAACGGGAAGAATACACAGTATCGAAAAAGAAGCTCATTGATACTCTGTGCTATATGTATGGCGGACGGGCTGCCGAAATGGTGGCCTACGGAGAGGGAAAACTGGATGAGAACATAACATCGGGCGCAAAAAGCGATATCCCGAAAGCAACAGAACTCATCAGGCAAATGGTGGAGGAGTGGGGACTTTCCGAAAAGATCGGCCCTGTCGGATATAAAACACAAGGAACCTCAAACCCTCTTATACCCCTTATGTCCCCCCAGCATTCCGAGGAAACAAAACGGGAAATTGATCTTGAAGTAAAACGGTTTGCTGAAGATGTCCTCCAAAAAGCAGTGAACCACCTCACAAAAAACAAACATATTCTTGAACGGTTTGCCCAAGAACTCTATAAAAAAGAAACACTGGAAAAGGAAGAAATAGCAGATATCATGAAGGAACTAAAATAATACGCACATATGCCCTCTTCACTGGGGGCATTTCTATTACTTGAAAATACGCCTGCTCTATGGTATATCTAGAGGGACATTACTTTAAAAAAAATTTAAAAAAAGGAGAACCTCCATGGCACACCTGACACGAAATATCATCGGCGCAATTGCCGTATCGTGGATAGCATTTCTTGCGTCATTGTTTCTTACGACGCAGCACATTCTACCTCTCGACCTCATTCTTTTTTCTCATAAACTCATAGGATGGAGCGGGGAGATTCATCTTTCCTTGCCGGAGACCCACTACCTGATCGCACTGAATTTTGCTGCAAGCTTTACTTTTGTTGTATGGGCATTTTTGTATATACTGTGCTGGCCGTTCGAAACAAAGATATCCGTAATGATACGCACATTGACGTTCATTGCGGGCGCAGCATTTCCGCTTCTTATTCTCTTTATTGTCCACACAAATGCAATACGTTTTCCCATTGCTTCCGCGCATTTCTCACTGCTCCCCGTATCTCTTATCAAAACGCATATATATATCGCATGCGCCGCAATAGGGGGGATATTGGTGGCACTCTTTCTTCTCACGCGCCTCAAAACGTTTATATATATCGTGAGCGCCGCCACAGGAGGACTGATATCTATATTTTTCCTTAATGCCTTTCTCCCTGGCATAACTACGTATATATATATCGCATGCACGACGGTGGGAGGATTGCTGTTTGTGCTTTTCCTTATTTTTTTTGTAGCACGTCTTCTCGCTGAAGAAATAATTGTTCAAGAAACAAAAGAAAAAAAAGATGCGTCTAATCCCATGAATACCGTTATACGAAAAAGGGCGGCTCATATCACGCTGCGTATCCTGGCAGAAATGCTTCTTGTGGCAGCGCTTCCTTTGGTAACTATGTTCTGTATCATATAGCATACGCTCCGGCATACCCTGCCGGAGTTTTTTCTAGACAAAAAAGGATTATTCTTGTACACTGCATACGATGGTATCTTTAAAAAGGAGCAGGAAATGGATCACAAAGAAGAGCTGGAATTATATAAAGCGGGAGAGAAAATAAGCAAATTATTCAATCTTGATTTTTTCAAAAAATTCCGCGATGTTTCATTTATTGATCCCGAGTCGGTATTTATCTGGTTTCCAAACGGATTAGGTGATATTGCCATAGGCAAAGGAAGTGTCATCGGACCGCATGTGTATCTTTTCGGGGGAATATCAATAGGCGAAAACACCAAGATACAGCCCGGTACCCGCATCACGCGAAGCGTTATAGGATCGTATTGTAATATCGGGGGTCATATTATTGATTCGGTTCTGGGCGATTATATCGAAACGGGACCGCATACGGAACTCACACGATGCACCCTCGGAGAACATACTACCGCAAAACATTATTGTTATCTCGGCGACACGACCACGGGAGAACACGTCAATATCGCGGCAGGCACAATCACCGCAAACTTTGACGGGGCACCGGAGAAAAATAAAACAATCATTGGGAATAATGTAAAAACCGGTATAAACTCCAATCTCATCTCAACCAAAAAAAATAACAATGGCGTTCTATACATCGGTGATGACGCGGTAATCGGGGCAAATGCCGTTATACTTGCGGACGTGCCCGCGGGCGCAACAATCATAGGAATCCATAAAAATAGAAAGAACACGGAGGTCCATCATGCTAAAAATGATTGAATGGATGCATAAACAACTGGAGCCAAATCTCCGGGATATGCCAGAAGCAATAAAACGAGGCATCCAAGAAAAATACGAAGAAGATACGGTTCTCCTTACGCTCAAAAGCGATCACATACGCCATGAAGGGCTCAAGTTTACTTCCAGCGACAACAACACATTTTATCAATCGTGGCTTGTTCTTACTGATAAACGGATAATTGCGGCGAGAAATTCTTCTACATTTAAAGAATTCGTAAGTACGCCGTATGCTATGCTAGAACCTCTAAGTATACTTTTTAGCTTCGCGGATGGGATGCTTACTTTTAACGAAAAAAACGGAAAATCGTATAAAGTAGAATTTCTTAAGTATGCAGATGAATATTTTGAGGAATTAGATATAACTCTCCGCGAAATGGCAGATAGAGCACAACACAAAAAGTGCCCTCATTGCGGCAGAGAAATTGAGCAGGAAAGCAATTTTTGTCCCGGATGCGGAAGAGATATTTCGTTATAAAAACGATACAAACAAAATCTCGGCAATGTGTCCGGGATTTTATTTTTATGCGCCGTTACCACCGTGCCTTTTCCGACAATTTATAAATAGTTTCGGCAAGTTTTTTTATGTCATGCCGCACAAGCTCACCCGAACGGATAAACGGCGCTTTGATTAATTTATATGTTCTGGAATACCCCGGCTTTGTGCGTTCAAAATAATTATCTACAAGATATGCCTGCTCTTTTCTGTATTTTTTAAGAATATGTTCTTGCGGCCTTGCCATATTCACCAATACCGCATCAAAAAAGCCGGGCTCCAAATACCCTTCAAGCGTATGCAAAAAATCCTGGGCCACAAAGCCGTGTGTCTCCCCCAATTTTGTCATTAAATTCATAACATACACCTTGCGCGCTTTTGTCTCTAAAAGGGCTTTTTGCACACCTGCGACCAAAAGGTTTGGGATGATGCTCGTATAGAGATCGCCGGGGCCTATCACAATAAGATCTGCGCGCTTGATTGCGCGCACCGCCTTGATATTCGCGCGCGCTTTCGGTTCAAGCCACACGCGCGAAATTTTGAGCGTACCATCATGCTTCGGAATATCAATATTCCTCTCTCCCTGAATAACCGACCCATTCTCAAGCTCCGCGAATAAACGCACATCCGAAAGCGTGACAGGAATAACATTATTGTCGTGTACATCCAATAATTCTGCCGCTTTCTCAATTGCCTTTTCAAAACTACCCGTAGTGCGTTCAAGCGCGGTTAAAATAAGATTCCCAAAACTATGCCCGTTCATGCCCCCCTCTTTAAAACGATAGGTAAAAAGCCGCGCAAGAAATTCATCCTCTTGCGGAGAAAGAGCGACAAGCGCGCGCCGCACGTCTCCAGCAGGGAGCATGCCGAACTCCTCGCGCAAAAGCCCCGTAGACCCGCCGTCATCAGCCATTGAAATAATGGCTGAAAGCGTTACCGGATATTTTTTTAACCCGGAAAGAACAGTAAATGTTCCTGTTCCTCCCCCGATAACAACGATGTGTTTTTTCTTTGATGGATCTTTTGTCATGATAATTATGTTATGAGTAATGGGTAATGAGCAAATGCCCTATTCAACGGTAACGCTTTTCGCGAGATTCCGGGGCTTATCGACATCGGTACCCCGAAACACGGCAACATAATACGCAAAAAGCTGCAACGGAATAACCGCAAGTATGGGACTTAACGATTCCCGTACCTGTGGGACAGAAATAACATGTTTTGTGTATGTTGGGATAAGCGCGTCTCCCGCTGAAGCAACTACAATGACCGGCCCCTTGCGCGCGCGAATTTCTTGGATCGCAGACACCGTTTTCTCATATACGCTATCGCGTAGCGCTACTACAAAAGTAGGAATGCTTGCGTCAATCAATGCGATTGGCCCGTGTTTTATTTCTCCTGCAGGATACCCCTCCGCGTGGATATATGATATTTCTTTCAACTTTAAGGAGCCCTCAAGAGCCGTTGGCCAATTATACCTCCTGCCCAAAAAAAGAAAGTTGTCGGCAGTATAAAATTTCTTCGCTATTTTTTTTACCGCATCGCTTTCTTTGAGCACCGCCCTGCACTTATGCGAAAGCGCTAAAAGGTCTTTTAAAAACGCTTCGCGCTCTTTTTTGGGATGCATATTACGAATATCTCCCATGTATGCCGCACAGAGGGACAAAATCACAATTTGGGACACGAATGCCTTTGTTGAAGCAACCGCTATTTCTGGCCCCGCGTGGTTGTATAAGCCTGCATGCACCTCACGCGCGATTGATGAGCCGACAACATTTACAATACCGATAGTAAGCGCACCCTGTTTTTTTGCCTCCCGCACTGCTTCCAGCGTATCTGCAGTCTCTCCCGACTGCGAGACAGCAACGACAAGAACGTCTTTATCCACCACATGAGGCGCGTATCGGAACTCTGAGGCATAAGCGACCTCAACGGGTAACGCCGCCATCTCTTCAAAAAGATATTTCCCGATAAGCCCCGCGTAATAGGATGTACCGCACGCAACAATCACAATGCGCTTTATAGACGCGAGTTTCTTTTGGATCGCTTCAATCCCGCCAAGTTTAATAATATTTTCTTTTACAAGCACGCGGCCGCGAAGCGCGTTATCAATCACATCGGGGATTTCGTGAATTTCTTTCAGCATAAAATGAGGGAATCCTCCTTTTTGGGATTCTTCTATGGTCCAATCAACAAGTGTTGTTGGTTTTGAAACCGTATTATTCGCGATATCAAATACACGGTGCCCTTTTGAGGAAAGTGAAATCATTTCATTATCGTCTAAATACAATACGCGTTTTGTGTGTTCGGCGATAGCGCTTATGTCAGACGCAATAATATATTCCCCGTTTTTCCCTATTCCTACAAGTAACGGAGAGCCTCTTCGTGCCGCGACCAACGTAGAAGGCCAGCGAGAAGAAAGCGCGACAATGCCGAATGTCCCTCGCACATGATGGAGCGCTTGGCGAAGCGCGTCTTCAAAGGACGGCGCGCCAAACGCAAGCATCCGCTCAATAAGATGCACGAGCACTTCAGAGTCGGTATGGGAACGGAATATATGCCCCTCACGCACAAGCGCTTCCCGCAAGAGTTCGTGGTTTTCTATAATGCCATTATGCACGAGCATTATTTCTTTTTTGCACCCGATATGCGGGTGGGCGTTTTGTTTTGTGGGGACGCCATGCGTCGCCCATCGAGTGTGGCCGATAACCGCGGTTTTCTCTTTCGCCTTTTTCCCCCGCAGTGCCGTTTTTAACGATTGGAGGCGGCCTACTGTTTTTATTACACAGGGCTCTGCGTTTTTTTCCGCAAAAAATGCTACCCCGGCGGAATCATATCCTCGGTATTCAAGACGTTCAAGCCCTTTTGTCACCACAGACATGCCGTCTTTTTCTCCTATGTATCCTACGATGCCGCACATATAAATAATTTAAAATGTAAATATCAAAATGCAAAATTATTCCGATTTCATCGAGAATCCTCGGTGCCGACTACGTCGAGCATTCTCGGTAAAACCAGAACAAAGTCGGGACAAATTCTAAATTATACATTCACAATATGGGCAGGGGTATATAATCTACTTCTCTAACCGATCCCACAACATATCAAATAATAAACGCTGCGTGCGCGCTATTTTCCCATCATCAATACGAACACCAAACGGCGTATCATCTTCTGCAACCGAAATTAATGCGATTTTTGGCCCATACACAATCATATAGGCGGGGGCATCGTGTGTGACTATTTTTCGTTCAGCCATAGCTATGTGTTTCGGGTCAGCTCCCTCCCCAAGCCCGATTACTTTTGTAAAAATTCCTCGTTTTACTTTTTCTTTCGTAAAATTCGGAAACAGCTTATATAAATAACTGCGAACTGATTTTGAAGAATACAACACGTACTCTTTCTCATTTTTTTCTTGCGTAAGCGTCTCGAGCACATCATCAAGGATTTTTTTTATACCTTCGTCGGAATCAAAGTATTCAACACGCGGCCGTCCGCCTTGTTTCGCGTAGAGCGACATAAGCTGCGGCATTACTTCTTCAATTTTTTTTGTCTGGTCGCGAAGCGCGCGTCCCCTCTCTTCCAATACCGCAACAATATTTTTTGGGGGCGCGAGTAAAAATCGGCGCCGCGATCCTTGGCGCTCCGAAAGCAAAAGGCCTTTTTCTAAAAGCGTCTCAAGGATATCGTGAACCGTACCCCGATTGATTCCGGTCCGCATAGACAGTTCTCGCACTGTTCCTCGCCCAAGAGGCAAAAGAGCGTCATATACCGTAATCTCTTTGTCATTTAAATCTATGCTTTTGAGCACTGTTTGAAGTTCTGGGACCATAATTTTATGGTATTTTAATGGAATTATTTGTCAACAAATTCTCTGCATAAGCTGTGGATAACACTTAAAAACCCCTTTATTCCAACAAAAAAGCCGGCACTTTTGACAAAATACCGGCTTATTTTTTAATAATTTTTGCATACACATACAGACACGCACAAAAATATCTTAATAAACAAATGGGAGCAACCTATACGGAGTTTTCTTGGTGAACATAGCCCATTCTCCAGGAAAAGCGTTTTGTAAAACTTTTTCCTCCTTTCGTACTTGGTAGATAAAAGCAAGAACGCTGAATATATTAAGAAAGAAAAACGGGCTAAAAAACACTAGCTCTATACCGCACCCCACAAAAAGAGTCCCCGTGTAGATGGGATTTCTTACGAAACGATATACCCCTCGTACAATAAGACGATTTGGCGCCTCCATAACAGCCGCGGCCCGATAATTTTCGGCCAACAATAAACGAGAATAACTTGCGATAAGCACTCCCGCAAGAAAAAGCGCTACTCCTGCGCACGATGCCCACAAAGGAACATGCTTTGACACCCCGAACCCAACGAACAGTTGTAAGCAGAAAAATAACACAACGCCTCCGTCAAGAATCCATGTTCGTATGTTGTTTGTATGTTTTTCAATCGCAAAATAAAGCATCCATTTAACAGAAAAGTATACTGCCAGCCCCGCGATAAGAATTATCTGCATTATTTTCTCCTTTCAAGGTAATATTACACGCATAGTACCATAAAAAATCCGTTTGCGCAAGAACAACAAAAAAAGCCCCAAAGAGAGACTTTTTTATATTGCGTATACATTTTAAAGAATCATTGATTCTAAATCTTTTGGGAAAACATTCAAATTGCGGCATCCGTCTTTCTCAACAATAACTACGTCCTCAATGCGTATCCCCCCCGCCAGTATGTGCCCGTTGGCTTTCGGATAATATAATCCGGGCTCTATCGTTATCGCATAACGCTCTTCAAGAATAATGCCGGGGGTTCCTATCCGGGGATACTCGTGTATCTCAAGACCTAAACCATGTCCCGTTGAATGGATAAAACCTCTTCCGTTTTTAGGGTCTCTTGGGTAGCCGCTTTCTTCAAAAAATTCGAGTATCCAGTTATGGATATCGGCTCCGGCTACTCCAGCCCGCACCATTTTGATTCCTGTTGTCTGTGCTTTTAGCACTGTGTCATACATTTTCTTAAACTCTTCAGCGGGTTCTCCCTTAAAAACAGTGCGTGTCATATCGCCCCAGTAGTGTGTTTCCATATGTACCGGGAATATGTCAATAATAATCGGCGAATATGCCAATAATACACCTGATCCCATATCATGAGGTTTTGCTGCTTGCGTACCGGACGCTACAATTGTCTCTCCTGCCAGATATCCGTTCTTATAAAGATGCAGGTTGATTATTTCCTTCACCTGCTCGGCTGTTACTTCTCGGCCTTCGTGACAAATCTTATCATTCTTTACGGAACATATTCGTAAAAAATCAATTGCCTTTTGCAGAGATGATTCAACTGTCTCCTGCGCATGCTTCAAGTATCCTATTTCTTCGTCGGTTTTTATGATGCGGTCCTGATAAAAAGGCGGATCCTGAAACCGAACCATAAACCTTTTCCGCAGAAACTCCGCGGATTTCGCGGGGAAATCTGAAGGAAGAACAACCCTTCTAACACCATGTTCTTCTAAAAATTTGCGCGTGACAGCTGCTTTTTCTTTTGATGTCATCCTCCGCTCGCTTCTAAAGGTAGCTGTGTTGATTACTTCATCAACTTTCGCCTCCTCCTTTGCTCTCCCGTATTCAAGCTCGTTTGTAAAAAGGAATGTACTGCCATTAACCTCTACAAAAAATACGGGGTCGGGAACGGCAAAACGGGTTTTCCATAATATATCTTCGGAAGGATGCCCTCCGCCCATCATGGTAGAACCATACAATATCCTTGCTTCTTTCATTTTTTCCCTCCTGTTAACGTTCAAAGCTGTAAACACCATACCACGAAAATCTCATAAAAACAACCACAAAAGGCAATATGCGGGTGCATTACCTGGCGCTATTGAAAAAAAATGAAAAATGTGTAATAATATATGACATATGAGTCCCGTTAGAGGCCGCGATCGGGTGTGCCATTGCGGGGGCATCAGATATTCATATATTATAAGCTATCTTAATTTCTGGTAGATTGCATCATTGATCGCGACCTGCCTCTAACGGGATGAAGGCTGTTATCTTGGCTGCAGGCGAAGGAACCCGCATGCGGCCGCTCACCAACGACACGCCAAAACCCATGCTTTTTGTTTCAGGAAAGCCGCTTCTTCTGCATATGCTGGACTCTCTCCCTGAAGAAATAAATGAAATCATTCTTGTTACCGGTTATCTTGAAGAAAAGATCAAAGCATATTTTGGAGAACAATTCGGGAGATTCCGCATCCGTTACATAAAGCAGAACGAAAAAAAAGGCACGGGCGACGCGCTATTTCTGTGCAAGCCGTTTTTCGCAAAAAACGAGCGTTTTCTCGTAATGTACGCTGACGACCTTCATTCAAAAAAAGCGATAGAAGAAGTTATAAAACACCCCTTAGCCATACTTGTAAAAGAAGTTGAAAACCCTCGAGCATTTGGCGTGATTACAACTGATGAAAACGGACATATCCGCGAATTTGTAGAGAAGCCCGAAGTCCCGCCCTCCAACCTCGTATCAATAGGAGTGCAGTTGCTTGACGAGCGAATTTTTTCATACCCGCTGGAAAAACACGCAAACGGGGAATATTATTTAGTAGACGCGGTGGCGCACATGGCTCGCGACTACAAAATAAAAACGATACATACTGATTTTTGGATCCCTATAGGATACCCGGAAGATCTCAAAAAAGCGGAAGATTACTTCAATCAAAAAAAGTCCGCCTAATCGGCGAGACTTATTGCCCGCCTAGTCGGCGAGGCTTTCAGAAGAATGGCCCGCCTAGTCGGCGAGGATTGATGAGAAATCCCCGTTAAAAGGCTTTTTATAGAACAATATTTACAAGACGTTTTGGAATTACAATTATTTTTTTCGGCGGACTGCCTTTCAGCAATTCTTGTATGTGCGGGCGCGAGAGCGCCTGCTTTTCCATTTCTTCTTTTGATACGTCTATCGGCGCTTGAAACTTATCGCGCATCTTTCCATTGATCTGGACTACCAACTCAAATGTTTCTTCTTTTATTTTTTCTTGGTCAAACGAAGGCCACAAAGACACATGGATTGATTTTTTTTCTCCAAGCATTTCCCATAATTCTTCGGCGAGAAAGGGGGCGAAAGGCGCGAGCAATTGCAAAAATATTTTTAAATCGTTATGAGTTATGAGCAATGAGTTACTCTCAAATTCTCGCAATAAAATCATTAACTGCGATATTGCGGTATTATAATTCAGCGACTCTATATCTTCCGTCACCTTTTTAATTGATTGATGTAATATTTTTTCAATTTTGTTTCGTCCCCCTGATTCCTGATTCTTAATTCCTAATTCCTGTCCCAGTTTCCATACTCGTTCCAAAAACCGCGTTATTCCTTTAATACCATCGTCCCGAAAATCCCCTCCTTGTTCAAACGGCCCCAAAAACATGAGATACATACGGAGCGCATCGGCGCCATATGCCTTGATATATATGTCGGGGTTTACAACATTACCGCGCGACTTGGACATTTTTGCGCCATCTTTTATTAAGAGGCCGTGTGCCCGGAATTGTGCAAACGGTTCATTAAAACCAACCAATCCCCAATCGTAAAATACTTTCGCAAGAAAACGAGTATATAAGAGATGAAGCACTGCATGTTCCGCTCCCCCGATATACATATGCACCGGCAACCACTTCGCCATCATTTCTTTAAATGATGAATTTTTAATTTTTCCGCCCGAGGCGGATCCGCCTTTGGCGGACAATTTCTCCCGACGTAAAGTCGGGATCCCGACTTCATTATTTAAAGATATAAATGGTACGTCGGGACAATTTTCAAATTTCATTAAATACCCAATATAGTACCATGCGGAATCTAAGAAGGTGTCCGATACATCGGTTTCTCGGCGCGCTTTTTGCCCGCATTTCGGGCAGTCGATTTCGTAAAACTTTTTTACCGCTGCAAGAGGCGACGTAGTGCTTCCCGTGGGCTTAAACTCTTTTACATACGGCAAAACAACCGGTAAATCTTTTTCAGGAACCGAAAACCAGCCGGGATTTTCTAATTCCCCTTTGTTATATTCCTCTTTGTCCTCAATTCTTAATTCCATATTCTTAATTCTCTGAGCGCAGTTTTCGCAGAAAACGAGCGGTATTGGAGGCCCCCAATATCGCTGACGGCTGATTAACCAATCGCGAAGACGATAAGTCGTTGTTCTTTTTCCTCCTACTTTTTTGGCAATTTCCCATTTTGCCTTCTCCGATTCCATGCCATTAAATACATCCGAAGCAACTAAATGACCCTTCCCTGTATACGCCTCATCCAATATAGGGCATGTTTTTGCGGGGTAATGCGGGCATACAACCATAATCATTGGGAGATTATATTTCTTTGCAAACTCAAAATCTCTTGAGTCGTGCGCAGGGACTGCCATAATAGCACCCGTTCCCACCCCGCCTAGCACATAATCGGCAACCCAGATTGGGATTTCTTCATTATTTGCAGGATTGATTGCCATCACGCCTTCCAATTGCACCCCTGTCTTGTCTTTATTATCGGTAATTCTTTCTTCTTCAGTCTTACTTTTTGTTTTCTCTATATACGCGCTAATTTCTTCTTTATTCCTGATTCTTGATTCTAACTTCTTAAGTAATTCGTGTTCTGGCGCAAGAACCATGTATGTCGCGCCAAACAATGTGTCGGGTCTTGTCGTAAAAACCCTGATACTTGATTCAAAATTCTTAATTCTAAATTCTATTTCTGCGCCTTCACTCTCGCCTATCCAATTTTTCTGCGCGATTTTTACTTTCTCAGACCAATCAATATTCTTCAAATCATCCAACAAGCGTTTTGTATAATTCGTAATTTTGAAAAACCACTGCTCAAGTTCTTTTTTTATTACGATGCTGTCGCATCGTTCACATTTTCCTTGAATCACCTGCTCATCGGAAAGAACCGTTTTACACCCGGGGCACCAATTTACTTTTGCTTTTTTCCGGTAAGCCAACCCCCTTTTAAACATCTGCACAAAAATCCACTGAGTCCAACGGTAGTATTCAGGATCATATGTTTCGAGCTTTTCGTTCCACGCAAAACCATTGCCAATCATTCGGAGCTGGCTATAAAAATTCTTTGCGCTTTTTTCTGCAAGCTTCATCGGATGCGCCCCGATTTTGAGCGCGTAATTTTCCGAATGAATGCCAAATCCATCGAGTCCTATCGGCTCAAGTACATCATATCCCTCCATCCGCTTTTTGCGACCATAAATATCAGCGCCTACAAATGCGTACATATTACCCACATGCAAACCTTCCGCCGACGGATACGGGAACATCATGAGGTTATAAAATGGCCGCCTATGGCGAGCCTCGCTTGCGGCGGGCTTTTTTGCTCCGCCGCCTGGCGGATTTAAGTCGGGCTCATATAGCCCGTCGTCTTGCCATTTTTTCGTCCACTTTTTTTCTATCTGTTTAGGATTATATCTCATTTTTTCTTGCCCCGAGCGTAGTCGAGGGGGTCTATTTTTTTAGGGTTATATCGCTGCATTTCCTTAGAATAGCGTATTTTTTTTACTTACTCAATAAAAAAACCGCATATACATGCGGTTTATAAAAACTACGGCGGCGAGGGCCAGGAATAATCGCTAAACCTTACCGGAAACATTGGCCTCATTAATAAAATATCGGGCCTACTAAAAACAATGCTTTTAGTTTGAACGGGTAAGGGAACATATATCCCTTCTTTCTGTACGACGGTAAATGGGAAGCCGGTCTTCTGCGTATCCAATTGAAGATGCGCGTCTAAAAATTTCTGATGAAATACACCTTTTTCAAAACTATCCAATCTTATTTGAAGATCTATTTTTGTAGGATCGTCTATCTTCCGATATGCTTTGAAGCGAACCTCCATCTCATTTGCCGGCATAATAAAAGAACTATATGCATAAAATAAAAACAAGCCTACCAACACCCCACCAATAAAGGGCAAGGACTTTTTCATTTATGTAACCTCCTATCAAGTTTTTTTTATTTTATAGAACGCATCCTCATCTGTCAATATATATATAAAAATTTACCCAACGAATACAGATTTTCTTTTCCGGCACAGAGGAAATCGTAAAAAGAAAAATGGCCATCAATACAAGGGGTGTTCTGCTTTATACCCTGAAAACGATAAGCTTATACCCGACAAAGTTCCACACAAGACCAGCGGCAGAACCCGCAACAGCGCCAATATTCGCCCACCCGTTTGCATCAATGCCGAATTGCGGCCCGATTATATTTACCACAAGAGTCGCGGCTCCCACATTTATTAAAAGGCCTATGATACTGACAACAAAAAATTGGATGTATTCTTTGGAGACATCTTTTTTGGGAGCATCTGCGATCTCAAGAGATTCCAGATGAGCCGGAGCTTTTTTGCGGAATGTCCAAAATTTGTTCCAAAAATAACTATTTATATTCGCAATAATGAATGATGCGCCCTTGAATAACGAAAAATAAATGCCCGCGTTTACCCCGATAAAAAAAATAAGCGCGTTTAATACCCCGAAATCAACCGCCGCATTTAAAAATCCCGTTACCGCAAATTTACTTGCTTGATAAAAAACACGAATCCACCGTGAAAGAAACCCGCCAAGAAAAAGACCGAATGCCATAAGCACTGGGAGCCCGATAAGCAACATAAATTCTTGATATGGGATCGCAACCTCTATATTGCGTAAGACCGGAAATAAAAAAATGCCCGTAAGAAACCCGGAGACGAGCGCGAGCAGATAATCTTTTTTAAAAAATCGCTGTTCCATATACATTACAATGAATGGCTGCCGGCTTCTTTTATTCGTTCAATGTCGCCGCGCAACCCTAAAAGATAACGCTTCATGATAAAAAAGACGACGCCCAACACAACAAAAATAATAATAAACGCAAAAAGGACATAATAATTTAATAGAAGCGTGCCTTCTCCCAGTATAACCGCAACAATGGAAAGAAAATATAACGGAGAAGGAGAAGCAATCTTTTCCATAAACCGGAGGGGAATACTATGCCTGAAAGATGCGTATACAACAAAAAGGCCGTAGAGTACGAATGCAATTAATACCCAGGACTCAAACGACGAAAAGATGCTCCGTTTCATATCAAAAAGAAAAAGTACGCGCATGGCAACCAGACTTACCCAGACGAGAGACATCCCGCTCGTTAACGTAGAAGAAAATCCGAATTGTTCACGTTTATATTCTCCGAAATATAATTCTACGGCAACCCACACAACCAATAATGGCGCAAGCAAAAGCCATATGGAAAGATCCGCCGTAAGCACCCTGCCGATATTAAGAAAAGCGTCTGCGAGCGGTGTAATAAATGCCATATTATTGGTATCGTCTCGTAATTTCTTCTTCTATTTCTTTTTTGGGACGGCCGTATTTTTGCGATGACAACTCTTTAATTGCTTCTGCGGCAACCTCGTTGCTTTCTTTTGGAGGAAGTGTCCTAAGGTTAAATGGTTTTACCGCTTGGCCATCTATAAGCATTTTAATATACGCCTGAAAATTCTCTATGTTTGTCAAATCATGCGCAGAGAATATCGGCTCAAATTGCTTCTCTACGATTTCCGCATCCTCGCGTCCGATACGAAACGAAACTATAGTTCCTACATTTCCAAATACGGATTTTCGGATTTCATCAGACAATTGCCCGATAAACTGATGCGCCATGATAAGATTTAATTTATATTTACGCGCTTCAGAAAGAATGGTTGCGATAGAGGGCGTTGTGATGCTCTGAAATTCATCAAGATACAAAAAGAAGTCGCGGCGCTTTTCCTGGCTTGCTTCACTCGCGCGGGAGAACGCAGCCATAAGAATCTTCCCGACAATCACTAATCCCAAAAGCGCGGAATTCGTCTCCCCCACCCTCCCCTTAGAAAGATTCACAAGAAGTATCTTGCCGTTATCCATTACATCCCGCATCTGAAAAGCAGATTGTTGTTGCGCGATAATAGGACGCACGATATCGTTTGAAAGGAATGTGTCAAATTTAGATGTAATATACGGAATCATGTTTTGGAGCGCGTGCTCTCCTCCTGTTTTCTCCGCGATGTCTTTCCAAAATACATTCACTAAAGGATTTTTTGAACGGGAAAGTTTATATTCACGAAATGCTTTATCCGAAAGCACGCGGATAATTTCTAAAAGCGTGTTGCCGGATGCGGGGTCTTCTAATACTAAATGCGTTGCATTCCTAAAATACTGTTCAAACATTGGTCCGCCGGCAAGCTCCATGTTATACAACTTATTGAAAATGGCGAGCAACTCATCAACAACAAACGTTTTTTGTTCGGGATAGCGCTCATCATATTCAAGAAAATTAAGCCCCATAGGCATCGCGGTATCTCCCGGGTCAAAATAGATAACGTCTCCGACGCGCTTTTCAGGAATTTGCCCCAATATATCGCTTACCATATCGCCATGCGGATCTATCACGCAAAGACCCTGCCCCGCCTCAATGTCCTGACGGATCATGTGCTTCATGAATTCTGATTTTCCGGTTCCGGTTTGTCCAATGATATATGCATGGCGCCTCCGGTCGTCAAGCTTCATACGCACATCGCGACTTTCTCCGCGAAATGTATTCACCCCCAACCGAATCCCCTCCGTGGGAACATTCGCGGGCGCTGGAGCATCCTTTGACTTGAGCGTTTTTAATTTTGGGGCAGAGACAACACCGTACGGAAAATGAAAAATAGTCGTAAGCTCACGCGCATTCAAATATACTCCGTGCGCCCCCGAAAATATACGAAATGAGAATCGGTAAAAAAAATCTTGCGCATGCGATTTTTTAATGTCTCGCGCAACAAATTGGTTTCCCTGCGGCTCTGAAAATTGTAAAAACGCCGAGGAAAGCTCTTGTATAATGCCTTCGGCTTCTTCTTCCGTGGGGGCTGACGCAATAAGACGAATGTTTACCTTAAAAATCGGGGAATTCAACTTCTCATTCACCAACTTTATCACTTCTTCATTCACGCGATGTTTTTGTTCTTCTTTTTTTTGCTTTGCGGCTGGAGACGGCCCGGAAAATGTATGCATTGTTTTTGAAAATTCGTCCATCCATCCTTTTGTAGCACTCGCAGAGAGCGAATTGCCGCCAAGAAGCATTTCGCGCGCCCGTTTAATTTTTTCTGTTGCACGCGATTCTGCGGTCTCAACAATAATCTGAAGAGCTGCTCCTTCCCCCTTTTTCTTTAATTTGGAAAACGCATTCGCGATGACCTCCAGCGGGTCTGCTTCTAATTTATCGTAGGTGCGGATGGGAAGCGCAAAATTTCGCGCCGTCGTGATAATCGCGCCCTTGCTTGCGCCCTCCGCATTAAAAATATTGTAATCATGTTCGGAGACTTCTAATCGTGCATGCGGGAATAGACTTTCCAACTGCTTTTCAAAAATACGGCTATGCTGTTTTTGTACGCCGACATAAAATGTTATTTCTTCCCCCACATCGGGTAATGCAAGTTCCAATACATAAAAATTTTTTTCTGTGCCCCACGCTGTTTTTGTTTCGCTTATCGCGCTCATCCCGCTATAAAATTGTTCCATGATGGAAATAAAATTTTTAAATCCGCCCTCGCCAATCGGAGATTCTTCTTCTGAAAATGTCACTTCATACAGAATAAATTGGAGAGAACGCTCAAATTGTTTGCGCGTACGCCTATGATTTACAAAAAACAATACGGCCGCAAAAACAATAAGGCCTGCGATACTGTATGGAATATATGCGGTAAAACCGTATATGAGCGCCATGTGAATTATGACGAAGATGCTGAATTATCGTGGGACAATAATGTTTCTATAAGATAATCATGAAAATCATCAAGGAGATGGGGGTTAGCAAGACCCCGAGCAACTTTGAGGGCGGACAGTATTCCTTTTTCCTCCGCGATTGCCATAAGCTCGCCTATTTGTTCGTGATGCTCTTCTTCCTTGATTGCCTTTGTTTTCTTATGCGTGTCATCGTCAGTCAGCGCATACGCCCCCAGAGGCTTTGGCGCTTTTTCAATGGCTTCGTATAATATTTCTTTTGCCGCTTCCTTACGCGGTGTCGGTTCTCTTCCTTCGCTCTTTGTTTTTGTCTCAAGTTGGTCCCGGAGCCACGCGATTTCTTCTTGCGGAGAAGAAAACGGCTGTTCTGGTGAAGTGTTCATATTTCTATATTATAATAGAACTATGCGAAAAATACATATTGTATTGCTTCTCCTCATCCTCGGGATTGCCGTTTTCCTGCGCGTATTCAATCTCCAAGACATACCGCCCGGCGTCTATCCGGATGTCGCGATGAACGGCAACAACGCGCTCTACACGCTTGATACGGGAACTCCGGAGGTATTTTATCCCGAAAACAACGGCAGAGAGGGTCTTTTTATCGTTCTATTGGCGTGGCTCATGTCCATATTCGGCCAAGATATATGGGTACTGCGGTTGCCGTCCGCATTATTCGGAATTTTGACCGTGTTTGGGACATATCTTCTTACCAAGGAGCTTTTCCGCGAAACCCATAAGGACAAAGCTGAGGTTATAGCGCTACTTGCGGCTTTTTTTATAGCAACATCATTCTGGCATATTAATTTTTCACGAATAGGATTTCGGGCGATTATGGCTCCGTTCTTCCTCACATTCGGATTTTATTTTCTTTGGCTGACGCTTCGGAAAGATATTTCCGCTACCAAAAGAATTCTTGCCGCAACGTTGGGCGGGGTTTTCTTTGGGGGAGGATTTTATTCTTATATTGCATACCGAGTAATGCCCCTTTTGCTTATTATACCGGCCGTACGCATGTGGCAGATACAGGGATTTAAAAATATAGGTAAAAAAGGATGTATATGGTGTTCCTTTGCGCTTTTCCTCTTTTTCTCATTCGTTGCGGTGGTGCCGCTTGGAATGTATTTCTTAGAACATCCGGCTGATTTTTTGGGACGCACCGCGCAAATTTCTGTCTTTGATACCCCATCCCCCCTCAAAACCCTCACAACAAATACGATCCAGACGCTCGGAATGTTCTGGTTTTCGGGAGATACAAATTGGCGACATAACTTTTCGGGAGCGCCTCAACTTTGGTTTCCTGTCGGAATATTATTCGCGCTCGGCATCCTAGTGCACGTCTCATCTCTCCGCAAAAAAAAATATTGGCATACATCGCTCTTCCTTTTGGGGTGGATTGCGCTTGGATTGCTGCCGGTCATTTTTTCAAACGAGGGGATCCCGCATGCGCTTCGCGCGCTTCTTGTAATCCCGCCTGTCATGATTCTTGCCGCGCATGCATTCTCGTCAATTATCCATGGGACGGCGGACTGGCTTGCCACAAAAGAACACTACGCCCCGCAATCAAAAAAACAGCTTAAAAGAATCCAAAAAGAACTACTCGTACTGCTTTTTGTCTTTCTTGTTGCGGGAGCATCACAAGCATATAACCAATATTTTATCCGTTGGGCATACCACCCCGAAACATACAATGCCTCAAGCGGTAATTATACGGGGCTCGGCATCTGGCTTGCGCAACAACCGAATGAGATAAAAAAATACATTATTATCAATGCCGGTGGAACGCCCGTACACATTCCCGGAAGCACAGAATCCATTCCTATGCCCTCCCAAACGATTATGTTCCTCACTGACAGCTGGAGCGCCGATAAACAAAAAGAGAAAAATATTGTATATCTTCTCCCCGAAAAAATAGAATTGCTTACCTGCAGCGATCACTGCATTGTCGCAATGCTTGAACGCGATGAAATGCTTCGCTTTCGTATCCGCGAACATATCCCTGAACTTCATCTGTCCCCGGAGACCGGCTACCTTATTCTCCAAAAATAAATATGGTACATAAACGCCCCGCAAACACTATAGCTCTTATCTTGCTTGCGCTATTCTTCGTTCTCATGCTTTTTTCGGCACTTCCGGAATCGGCAATCATGGACGAACTCGCCCACATCCCTGCATCCTACTCGTATGTAGCGAAACAGGATTATCGTCTCAACCCCGAACATCCTCCGCTTGCAAAAGATCTTGCGGGCATCCCGCTTCTTTTTCTCAACCTTAATTTTCCAATCGATGTCTCCGCGTGGACTACCGATATAAACGGACAATGGACAATGGGGTCTATCTTTTTATATGAGGCAGAAAATAATCCTGACTCTATTCTTTTTTGGGCGCGTTTCCCGCTCATGCTTTTAGCGCTTCTTTTCGGGTGGCTTTTGTATCGCTGGGCATCAGGCGCGTATGGGGGAAAGGTCGGGCTTCTTTCGTTATTCTTTTTTACGACATCGCCAACTATTATCGCGCATGCGCGCTATGTGACAACCGATCTTGCGGCGGCCTTTGCGTTCTTTATAGGGCTCGCCTCTTTTTTTACCTATCTTCTCTCTCCCTCCAAAAAAACGCTTGCTCTTGCGGGTATCGCATTCGGTATTGCGCAACTTCTTAAATTTTCGCTTATTCTTCTCATACCCATATATGTTGTCTTGGGAACACTATGGGTGTTCTTGTTCCATCTTGATCATATGCGCGCATTGCCCTCCTTCTCAAAACGACTTTTTCATTTTCTACACCACGAAATAAAACTCATTGGCAATCTTGTTCTCATTGGTCTCATCGGCGTAATCATCATATATGCTGTATACGCATTCCATGTTTGGAATTATCCCGAAGACATGCAAATTCGAGACATGACATATAACTTAGAAACCGTGCGCTTCCAGCCTATCGCGGAGACCCTCATCACTCTCTCCGACTTCCCCGTGCTTCGCCCGCTTACGCAATACGCGCACGGTCTTTTAATGGTTATTAACCGAGGCACACACGGAAACACTACATACTTTTTAGGAGAGGTTACCAATAACGGGTGGTTCCATTATTTCCCAACAGCATATCTTCTTAAAGAACAGCTTGCTCTACACATACTTACGCTTTTAGCCATCATTCTTTTTCTTACAGCAATCGTCAGAAGTCATGAAAAAACAATCTTCTCTCTTCTTGAGTGGATGCGGGACAATTTCGTGATCACCGGCAGCATATTTTTTATTGTTGTATATTGGGCTAGCTCTGTCGCAAGCCCGCTTAACATAGGGGTGCGCCATGTTTTACCTACATTCCCGTTTATTTTTCTCATCATATCCCGTGAAATTATCCGCTGGACGCATCACGTCACGTTTACCGATCCCCGAACGCTTAAAGAATGGCTCATCTCTCTCTACGAACTTGCGATAAAGCGCATCCCTAAATTCATTTTTATTGCAGCCACACTTGTCTGGATGGGGATTACGACACTTCTTGCGTTCCCCCATTATCTTCCTTACTACAATGTACTTGGCGGCGGGACAGAGCATGGTTATCAATATATTACCGATTCAAATTATGATTGGGGGCAAGATTTAAAACGCCTCAAAACATTTGTTGACGAAAATAGTATTGAGCATATCCGGCTTAATTACTTCGGCGGCGGATCGCCCCGCTATTATTTGGGGAATACATACGAAGAATGGTATTCGGCGAAAGGAGAGCCTGAAGAAGGATGGTTTGCGGTATCCGCAACGCTCCGGCAAGGATCGTGGGGAACGCCCATCCGCGGATGGGAAACAAAACCCGAAGACAGCTATAGCTGGCTTCGCGATAAAGAACCGGTCGCGCGTGCGGGGTATTCAATATTTATCTATAATCTTGCCCCGTAGAGCAATATCGCATAATAAGCTATGCGTTCGCCGCTGGAGGTCAAAAACTATCCCATGTTCTTACTTTTTTGCAAATGGTATTTTGTATAAGAGCTTATAAGAACACGCTATGCGATATTGTCTTACGGGGTTTGACAAAAACTAAGAAAAGACATACCCTATAAAAAGAATGTTCCTAAAAGGAGTCAATAATGAATATATCTGGCTTTTTCCTGGTCGGGATCCAATGGTTTGCTATTCTACTCACTGCAGCACTAATTTTGTTTGGTGTCGCCATACGTCTTTTCCCGCACCTTCGTTATAAAAAATGGGTGCACAGCGTCATTGAGTGTATCGGCAATACAGAGATTCCGGAAAAATATAAAACGTACAAAAAGTAACGCAGTTCCTATAATGACCAGAAACCAAAAAGGAGGTTCTTTAACAATGGCGCATATTTTTATATTTTTATCCGGTCTTAGTTTTGGATGCTTTGTTACAGTAATGAAAATTAACTTAATAATTGATTCTTCACTCAATGAATTGGGTATGCTACTTTTTGCGGGTGTCGGAGTTATGGCATTACTGTTTGGTATTCAGGGAATTAACAAAGATAAAAGAAACCCTAAGCCCCCAAAAACGGAAAAATAAGATATAAAATCTGTGCCTATTTTTACTTCTATTCGATATCGTCTAATAGAGTTCGACGAAGAATAAATAAATTACTATGATGTAAAAAATAAAAAGGAGGTTTTCCAAAAATGGTAGCATTTCTAGATACATTTATGCCCTGGGTGGCCGTTATTGCCGGCATTATTCTAATTTTTATGTTCAGTCTCCCTATTCTTGCCAAGCTCTTTCCGAAACTTCTCCGAAGAAGATGATTCTACTCGCTTTTTAAATCCATCGTTGTCGGCATAGGAAACCGCGAAATCTCAGAAGAAGAAAAGACGAAAAAATAAGATACAAAAACCCCCTAACAACAGGGGTTTTTATTTTTCTTTCCCTTCTGGATACGCTCAACCTGGATACGCTCAACTCTTAAATACCCCCAACAAATCAACGAAGAACTACGATCGTTGTTCTTTGTTGATTTATGATTCTTCCCGCTCTTACTAAGAATCACACCTCTCTCCCCAAGGAACGACGGTACAAGGCCGGGGGTTTCATTGCCACAGATAGAAACAAAAATATGGGATACGGTCTTGAAAAACTTGAGACTGAAAGACTTGCTTTTAGTGTCTCATCCAAGCTTAAAATATTTCTTAAGATGAAATTCATTATCAAGCGAATCGGCAATAATAAAACGGGTGTAGGGACGTGCATAAAAAAATTCAATTACAAAATCAACTTCATCCTGACATTCAAATGGATGTACAAATACACTTTTTTGATATTCAAAAAATCCGGCTCGTATCAATGCGCGCCGCAAGGCGTCCCGAATCACACGTGATTTCTCAGGTATATCAAATAACACTATGCGCCACTTCCCATCCCATTTTTCCATGGGAGCAACACGGATGGCATCAATTTTATATCTGAGCGCTTTTTCTTCCCCCTTTTGCGTAAGCACGAGAGTATATGTTCCGTCTTTATTACGTACCGTTTTGATTAGCCGAGAATTATAAAGACTTTTAATGGCGCGATGAAGAGCTTTTTGATCAACTTCCTTCCACCAATGAGCAACACCCCTTACAATGTTAAAATATTTTTTTGGGTTATGATTCAAGCCCAACAACGCTCCTCCTAAAAGCAAAATAAGAACTTTTTGCGAATTTGGCCCAAGATTAAAACCTCGTTTTGTTTTTTTGCGATATTCCATAATTAAATAGAAATACACGAAGAACTACGATCGTTGTTCTATGTGGATTTTGCTCATTATATCATTTTATTGCTATTTAACTGTACGGGGGCGGGGTTGACAAAGAATAAATATTTTGATATAATGTAGAAAACTAACAAAGAGGAGGAGTCTTAAATGCGGCTTGCTTATATGTTTTTTGCGGGTTTGGGCACTGGAACAATAGCTACGCTTTTATTCGCACCAGAACATGCCTATGGCATCGGGCCCGGTATCATTATTAGCGGGACAGTTGTTCTTTATGTTCTTTATCGGGGTATCACTAGAAAATAATAGAAGGGGCTTGCTTATTACTAAGCGGGCCTCTTTTTATTTTTAGCAAAAATCCCTCAAGTTAAATTTTTAGGATGAAATTACTTACATGCTGATATATAATACAATCAATGGCAAAAATCGTTGTTGGAGTACTGCGCGGAGGCCCTTCCTCTGAATATGACATTTCGCTCAAAACTGGCGAAAATGTTTTGCGTCATCTTCCCCAAGAAAAATACAAACCCTTGGATATTTTTATTTCAAAAGCAGGCGAATGGCACTTAAAAGGCCTTGTCCGCCCGCCCGAAAAAATACTACAGCATATTGATGTCGCCTTTAACGCTATGCACGGTGAATATGGAGAAGATGGAACAGTACAAAAAATTTTCCGTGATCACGGGATCCCCCACACAGGATCGGAGGTTATGGCATCCCGCTTTACCATAAAAAAAGATACAGCAAAAAATCTACTGGAACGCGCGGGATTAAATGTACTCCCAGGAATAACCGTGCGACCCGATGACGATACACAAACGACACTCACGCTCGTGCATAAAAAAATGGCGCCTCCGTGGGTAGTTAAACCGAACGGAAAAGGATCGTCCGTGGGAGTTTCGATAGTAAGGACTTTGCCGAATTTGGAAAAAGCAATCTCTGAAGTATTCCGCATTGACTCCTTAGTACTCGTAGAAAAATATATAAAAGGCAGGGAGGCAACATGCGGTGTCCTTGAAAATTTCCGGAATGAAAAATATTATGCGCTTCCGGTTGTGGAGATAATCCCGCCACAAGGAAAGTTTTTTGACTATCAGTCAAAATATGACGGCTCAACCAAAGAGGTTTGCCCCGGAAGATTCAGCAAACGCGAAGCAACACACCTCCAGGACGCAGCAATACGTGCGCATAAAGCGCTTGGATGCAGGCATTATTCTCGAACCGATATGATTCTTGCAAACGATACGGTATGGGTTCTTGAAACAAACACCCTCCCGGGGCTTACTTCAGAATCTCTACTCCCTAAATCCGCAGAAGCGATAGGGCTTTCTTTCCCGGGCTTATTAGACCACTTGGTCGCTCTCGCACTTAAGAAATAATAGCGCCCCCAAGCACCTGCCTGCCGGCAGGCAGGTTTCCCTCCTCCATTGAATAGAAAACTATTGATTGGCCGGGTGTTACTGCGCGTTGCGGATCTTTAAATTGAATTAAGAATTTTGAATTAGGAATTAAGGTTTCTTCCGTTATTCTTGATTCATAATTCATAATTCGTGCTACTTGTAGCGGTTGGCGATATCGTATTCGCACCTCACATTCTAAAGGCAATTCCGGAACAACTCCGGATATCCAATGCGCGTCGCGAACGCGCAATTCCGTTTTAAATAATGCCTCTTCATATGGACCTTCGGCAACCGTAATCGTATTGATCGAAACATCTTTATCGGTTACATAATATGGGATGCCCCCACCCACCCCTATGCCGTGACGCTGGCCGATGGTGTAAAATTCTGCCCCTTCATGCGTGCCTATTTCTTTTCCGCCGGTAGTCAGAATTTTCCCGGAACGCTTCGGCAATACTTCCTGCATAAAAGAACGGAAATCGATATTACCAACAAAACAAAGTCCCTGGGAATCTTTTTTTGCATGTGTCGGAAGTCCAAACTTTTTTGCCATAGCGCGGACCTCTCTTTTTTCATATCCCCCAATCGGAAATAATGCGTGCTTCAATTGGTCTTGCGTTAGCGTCCATAAAAAATAACTTTGATCTTTGTTTATATCTCTCGCAACATGTAGCATATAGCGTGCGGCAGATTTCTCATTTTGAGTTTTGAACTTTGCGCTTTGAGCTTTCCTTACATAATGTCCAGTTGCAATATAGTCTGCCCCCAAACTACGCGCCTTATTTAAAAAAACTCCGAATTTAATTTCTTTGTTGCACATGACATCTGGATTTGGCGTAAGCCCCGCTTTATATTCACGCACCATATAATCAAACACTGATGCGCGGTATTCTTTTTCGAGATCAAATACATAAAATGGAATATGCAATTTTTCTGCGACTCGTCGGGCATCCTCCGCGTCTTGTGCGGATGTACAATACGCCCCCTCTGACCAGCACTTCATATAGGCGCCGATTACTTCGTATTCCCCACTTTGAACCAACAAAGCAGCCGCAACGGACGAATCAACCCCGCCGGACATCGCTACGAAGACCTTTTTACCCCGAGTAGTATTGAGGGGCTTGCCCCGAGTGCTATCGGGGGGCTTGCCCCGAGCCCCGCCAGAAGCGGGATCGAGGGGCTTGCCCCGAGCCCCGCCAGAAGCGGGATCGAGGGGTTTGTTGTTTTGATTAATTGACATCGTAGTGTATCTATGATAAAAAAAATATAGAAAAAATTCAAGGAGATACGCAATTGCTACTACTTATAACGGGAATGTTTAGCGGGTATTTCTCAATTGGGATACTCATCGTTATCGGAATAAGACTCGCTACAAAAAAAGACCGCGAAAAAATACCGGTTGAAACTAAGAGAAAACTTTATCAAAAATGGTTCTTCTTGTGGGGCGTACTCGCTGTTCTTTGGCTTCTTGGTCAATTTGGACAATTTGGGAGATTCTCCCGATAAACCAATAAGGACGCGATGCGTCCTTATTTTATTTTTTGCTGGAGCTCACGGATATGTTCGGACGCAATCCCGAATCCTATGCCTACCTGCGAAACATCCCCGACCAATTTTACCGTTTCATTATATAAATCAACATTAAACTTTACCGGATCAATACCGCCAATTGCAAAACCGGAAGAATATCCCGCCGGAAGTGTTATTAATTTTTCAACCGGAATATCCGTCTGGCGCGAACTCACCATCCCAATAACACGCCCCGTAATAGCGGAAAAAATAGGCCCCCCGCTATTCCCTTTATTTACGAATGCATTAATGCTTAACTGGCGAACGCCTCCGCTTTCGTCTTTTGCAGAAATAACCCCCCTATGTATTAAAATGCGCGAAAGCCCCCTATTGAACGCCGCAATCCCGATTTCTTCCCCTATTTCAATATTTTCAAAATACCCCAAAGAAACCGCGGGAAAATTTTTTCCATCTACACCAACGAGGGCGGTGTCTGAAACGCTGTCTTTTGCAAGCACGCGTGCTTCCAAGACGCGTCCATCAACTGTCTGGACATCAAAGGAACCCCCAACAGCGTCGGCAACATGCGCGGCTGTCGCAATAATACCTCGCGAATCAATAAAAAATCCCGATCCCTTTACTTCCCCTTCGTCCACAATCATCACGGTCGCCCTCTTTACCGTTTCGGCATATAAAGAAAAATCTTCCGCTTCAATAAAGCCCGATTCCTTCAAAGAAACAATTTGGCGCTCCTTTTCGTCCAACGCCTTGTCCAGTAGTAAGAAACGCTCCTCAAATGAATCCGAAAGGGCTGTAAGCATCGATTCGGTCTTGCGCGCGCTTTGACCACTTTGATATGCAATAATTATTACGACACCCGCAAGAAAAAAAATTGCTAGAGGTATCGCATGTCTTTTTAAAAAATTCATATACATTATTTAAGATATCGCGTCTTGTTCTCTTTGTGCTCTTCAAATGTTTTTGCGTAATGCGCCTGTCCCTCCGCGTCATGCAAATAGTACCAATAATCGCTCTCTTCGGGGAAAATGGCAGCTTCAATCGCCTCTAACCCGGGGTTTGAAATGGGTGTTGGAGGAAGACCTAGTCGCTTGTACACATTATACGGGGAATCAATATTCAGATCGTCTATGCTTAACTCAAAAGAACCCCTTCCCGTCACATATGAAAGTACCGCGTCAACCTGAAGCGGATAATCCTGTTCAAGCCGCTTCCATAAAATACCCGAGATAATCCGACCGTCATCCCCATCAAATGCTTCGCGCTCAATAATAGAGGCCATAATGAGCACGTCATAAAAATCCTTCCCTTGATTTTTAATCGCCTCCCGCAATTCGGAAGTAATTTTTCGGTCAAAATTTTCAAGCATCGCATGCACTACTCCTTGTGGTGACACTCCGGGTGGGAAAAAATATGTATCAGGAAATAAAAATCCCTCAAGACCTTCGCCTGCCGGCTTTGCCTCTAATAGATCTGTTTTTATGCTGTAGTCATTTGCGAGCGGCAGATATTCTCCGTTATTTCCATAATGAAGCGAATGAAGACCGGCTGCGCGCCAAAAATCTTCTGCGCTAAAAAATCCCCGCTCTTCAAAAAAAAGACCCATCCCATACACGGTCGCCCCTTCCGCAATAGTCGCCCGAAACGGAGTTACTTCGTAATTTCCGTCGGTAAGGCGGTACATAATGTCAATTAAAGAAAGCGGCTGCTCAAAATAATAAAGTCCCGCTTTGATATCCCGCTCATATCCGAATGCCATTACCAATACGGAAAAAAGAAGGGGCGATCTGATAACATTATGCGAACGCAGAGATGCCGCTATTTCACGCAAGCCCCTTCCCTCTTCTATTTCAAAAATCTTGTCGCTCGGAAAATCGTATGGGGGAAGAAAAAGCATGATTGCGGTGAAAACAAGCCACAAAAAAAACGCCATGCCGGCAATCCAAAACACGCGTTTATGACGGATGCGTTCATATATCAGATAGCCCTTTTTTGTCTTATCTATACTATCCATTACGCCATTGTAACATCTCTTATGTTCATACGACACGCACCCGCATAAATGAATAACCGCACCGCAAACAGTGCGGTATTCGCGCTGATTGCGGTCTTGCGGTTATTCCACCCAGCACATAAGTTTAAACAACGTCATTTTTTAACCGGCTTTTGTTCGATGGATACTGCATTCATACAGCGACGTGCTATTAAACTTATGTGCTGGGTTTATTATCTGCATACCGCATCCACCTCGTTAGAAATTTCCTCAATAAAAAAACAACATAAAACGCGTAATTTTCTTATACGGTAATTTCTAACGGGGTTCACCCTCGCAAGAGACGACCCAGCTTCGCCAAAGCTTTTCCGCCCAAGGCGGATCCGCCTTTGGCGGAAGCGAGGTAAGGGCTCACCATGGGTGGTTGCGGGCAGATAATAAAATGCCCGTTCCGCATTTTGCGGAACGGGCGTAGAGTATTATTTTTCTTCAATCGGAAGACATCCAAGAGTAGTTTCAACATACATATTTATGTACGTGACATTTGAAATATCGTCTTCAAGACGCTGTTTCCCGTGGCCGTAAAACCCTGACTCTATTTCTATAATACGGCCTTCTTTAGAAAGAATACGCGCAAACGCAACCCCAAAATCAGTTACTTTTGATTTGCTGTCTTCAAATGGCGTATGGGTGCAAATCGTAGGGCATTGCAATGAAAGCCGCTGTCCCAACTCCACCTCATAATGCTGGACAGATGTCGCCTGATGCCAATTTGCAGGAACAACAACATGGGCTTTTCTATATTTCGCAAGAGCGCGTTCAGAAGGAATACTGATAGTTTCGGTTCGCGCTGTCCCCGGATGTGTTGATTTGAAATTCAAACCGGATATGGGGCTCGTATAATGAATTTTCTGCGAAAGATTGTCTTTTATTATCTTAGAGCTGACAACCTTATGAAGCCCCGCGAAATTATACCCAAGCTTTTCAATACACGAAGCAATTTCTCGCACAAGATATGCTTTCAGCGAATGCGTGAATTCAGACAAAGGAGATGTGCCTTCTCTTTTCTTCCAGTCATCATGGTTCCCAGAAACATACAAAAATGTAACCAGGGCGGAAAGAATCGCTTGTCTGAGAGCCTCGGGAGAATGGTCCGGAGCTTTCGCATGCCACTCTTCAAATCGCGCGCGAAATACCTCCATAACAACCTTGCCAACTATATGCGATGCTATCTTTTCTTGCTGGCTATCATTTGCTCCTGCTAAAATCTCTCCCCGCGCGAGTAACCCATGCTGCATTCCCTGGGTAAAATCACCGGAACCTACTAATAGGTTAGCATTGCGCCGCAAAATAAGAGCTGGCACTTCATGCACAAAAAATTCTCCGTCGCTATAGACCGCACCCCCGTGCAAACAACCAAATCCGACAATGCTATCTTCTTTGAAATTGCTTTCGTCTTTAAACGGATACTCCACTTTTTTCTGAAGCACATACGGCGCAAAATCATATTCATCAGAATGTTCATCATGAACGATTTTGAACTTTGATTGCTTCATGTTCTCAATTTCTTTTCTTATCTCTTCGCGAGTCGCTTTATTCCCCATGCTATGGAGATGATATTCAATCATCCCGAGACGCTGTGGTCCCTTTTTAACCTGTTCAAAAATAAGCGCGCCTAATTCCGAAAGATCTTTTGGTGTTTTAACATGAGAACGCTCTTCCTTTACCAAATCCTTAAACGACCGATTTATGGTTGAAAACGTCCCATCAGGAAGGTACTTGAAAAAGCCTACGCCGATCTGGTTCTCTGACGAGCGCGTTTCCATGATATTGTGAAGGGCCGGAGCAGTAACCCATGGCCGTTTTGCCTCTCCTTGAGGACGCTCAACACTTGCGGCAAAACACCCAACAAGAAAAACATCCGGCAAAATATGAGACGAACGCTTCTCTACATCCTGCAATTCGCGCTGCGGAGCTGTCGAATAATACCGTGAACGCCACGATGCCTTGCTTGGAACAACCGGCAAAATAGTTTTATCAATATATTTTACATACAAAGGATTCTGTTCTGCCGTTTTGTTATTCCAAAACACGATATCTTCCTTGCGGATTTCAGCAAGCCGTTTTGCTATCTGCTCCCCTATCTCGCCATCATAGGCAGGACTTGTTACGATATAGAGCTTTGCGAAACTGCCGTCCGGCTTTTTAATTTGCGGGATGACATTGGCAAGTTCGCTTGCGGCATCTCCATAAAAGTCGCCCGCATCAAGGAGTTTCTCTTTTTCCCTCTCTTGCAGACTCAAGTCGCGCCAAAATTCCTGCTGCTTGAGTTCCTGCAGGCGATCTTTTAAATACAGTTTTAACTGTGCTTTAAGGGCCCGCTTATCTACAAGACCACCGACCAATATATTAAAAACGGTGTTCTTGCGTTGGAACTCCTGCATGCCCCGCTTTACAAGAGCGTCGCGATATCCGTCGCTCCCATAATCAATACGCGAACAATATCCGATGTAGCATGCGCCATCTTCAGCCCATCCTTTTTCAATCTCAAGAACAGAAGGATTGATTTTATTCTTTTCGTGTTTCTTTTCGCGGTCTTTCCGATATTGTTCCGCATTAACCTGGGAAGAGCCCGGATCTTTTTTTACACCCCGAACGCCAAGCTGTTTGCGAATATCGTAACGCTGTTGCGGACTTAACGACCTCAACGCCGGGAACCTCTTTACCTGCTCCTCAAAAGACAGCGAAAACGCCTCCGAAAGAGCGTCATGGTCCTCTTCTTTCGGGAAAAACGTATAAAGCAAATTCTTTTTCCGGCCAAGATTTTCCCATGCTTTCTGCAGGGTATCTCCTTTTTTCTGCCTACGCAACCTGCTAAGAATCGCTCCAAAAGAAAAATCTTTAAGCGCCTTCTCTTTCTCAACTTCTTTCTGCAGATCTTCCTTGATAACGCAACGGCTTAAAGCGTTCCCAAGCGCGTCAACATTCGCCTTTCCTTCCTTTGTTTTCACGTCCCATGTTCTCGACATGTCTGCCTCCCTGTTGAAGTCCAAAAGCTCAATATGATTTTTTCAAATAACTACACTTTTATTATAACCGAACAGAGACCATTTGCAGGACAAAAATACAGTTAGACAGTAAATCAAGGAGTCCGTAAACCCCGTTAGAAGTACCGCTATCTAACCGTGCGATATTCTTGTATGGTATCTTTCATTTCCTATATACCGCCCATGGACTTAAAAACGCTCCACTTTTTGCGAAACGTTTTTAATAGCCACCAACAAATTCACGAAATCGTTTTTGCAATTCTCTTGTATGCAAGCCGACTTTCCCGTTCCCCACCATGTTGCTATTAATCTTTACAACAGGCAAAATCTCTTTATTGGTTGCGGTAAGAAACGCTTCAGACGCTTTAGGCACTTCATCTAAGCGGATATCCCGCTCTTCAATCCGAAAATCTTTTTTTGCGAGAGAGAGAACAAAATTGCGAGTAGTCCCTATTAATACATTTTTCTTCGGCGTAATGAGCCTGCTCCCCCTTACAAGAAAAAAATTACTTGTAGTCGCTTCAAGAATGTCGCCGTGGTACGTGTAGAGCATCTCTCTATACCGTTTATGCTTCTTAAAATTTCGCATCTTAAGCGCGATCATGTAATTATTTGTTTTTGCTTCAGGAATATCCCGAAGGTATTCATGCGTCAGCACCGGGATTCCTTTCGTATACAATATGTCGGGCAATGGTTCTGATTTTTCGGCAAGAATAAAAAATGTCGGTTTTTCAATAAAAAACACGCTTGTGCTCGGTCCTCCGGTCAATACAAAACGCAAACAAGTTTCTGGAAATGCATTTTTTTCTATAAGCGCGTGTGTCGCTTTTTCGATATTCTTGCGGGAAACGGAAATCTGCAAATGGAGTTTTTTTGCGGATTCTTCAAACCGATCAAGGTGCTCTTTCATTAAAAACGGCTTACCATTATAGGTGCGTAAAAAATCAAAAACTCCATACCCGCGAAGCACCCCCAAATCATTCAAACGAAAATCCGCATCTTTAAAAAGAACAATCTTTCCGTTAAAAAAACAGTGGCTGCCTATCATCTTAATTTTCATTATAAAAGAAAAACGGATGCAAAGATAGAAACATTGACACCAAAGCAAAAACATGTCACCATTGAAGAAACGCAAGAGGAGAGCCATCGTATGAAAAAAGAAACGGCATACCAGACATACCGCAAACAGCTTGTATTATTGGCAAATGAATACCATGATATTTTCCGGGATACCATGAGAGACGCGCTCGTAGTGCACACAAAAAAGTTAACGTCCGCTCTATTAAAACAAGCAGACCGCATAACGCTAGACGATCCTCTCCCCCAACTTCTTACTATTATCCCCGATATATATATAAAAGAAGATATTCTTGCGCAAACAATGCAGAATAATGGAAGAGATATGCCGAAGCATTTTCTTATGAAAATGCGAACGGAAAAAAAGAGAACGAAAACTTTGCCGTATGTAATCATGCACCTACAAAACGGCGAAAACTCGTTAGAGTATCCGGCCAACACACTAAATTTTCTCGAAAAAATCTTCTTTTTTATGTACTCAGGAAAATTTCCTTCCAAAGACACAACGTACCAAAAGCTAATCATCGCATAAATTAAAAAGGACAGACACGGAGTGTCTGTCCCCTTTTTTTATCTAATCGTTATTGCTTATGGCGTATCCGATAAATCACTCCCGCCTTATCGTCCGACACGAACATATCTCCATTGGGGCGGATAACCACATCAACAGGCCTCCCCAGAGCCGCATTGTCTTTCGTAAGCCATCCGGTGATAAAATCGGTAACTTCCGAAAACTTCCCGGCAGGATCAAATACTATGCGCACCAGCTTATACCCCGTCGGCTCAGTTCTGTTCCAAGATCCGTGGTATGCCACAATCAGGTCGTTTTTATACTCTTCGGGCCAATCCGCACTCTGAGGGACAAACGCCAGCCCAAGAGGCGCTGAATGCGCCTGCAGATCAATACGCGAGGGCGACTCAAATGGCTCCATGCACGGATTTCGTATATATGTATTTTTATCAAATTCAGTATCGTGTATATTCTTGCCGTAACAGATGGGCCATCCGTAATTGGCGCCCTCGATGATAATATTTATTTCATCGGGCGGAATGTTGTCTCCCAACTCATCGCGACCCATCTCGGTCGCCCACATTCTTCCATCAAATGGGCTCCAGTCAAAAAATACCGCATTACGAAGGCCTCTGGCATACTCTTTAAAATCGCTCCCGTCTTTGTTCATGGAAAAAATCTTTGCGCGACGGTCGTCTTTTTCATTACATACATTACAAGAAGAACCAATAGATACATACAAACGCCCATCGGGCCCAAACCTAATCGTTCGAGTAGAATGCCCGCCACCAGAAGGCAGATCAGCGATTTTTTCAGGAGACCCTTCCGAGTATATCCGTACGCGCGATATTGTATCTTCCTCCGCAAAATAAAGAATTTGCGGGTCATCGGGGTCAAACGCAAGCCCATGAGGTTTTTGTAAATTCCTGAATACGTTGCTTGTGTGTGTCGCTTTCCCTGACTCATTCAACTCAACAAGGGAAATAACGCCTTCCGAAGTACGAGACACCCACATGTTTCCAAACGCATCAAACACAATAACACGCGCGCCTGAAAGCCCATCCGCAAAAAGAGAAATAGAAAAACCGGAGGAAAGCGTAAACGGCATTCGCCCTTCTTCAAAAATGTCTTTTATATTTTCTACAGGGGGCAGTATCGCAGGGCCGCTCCCTCGTAAATTTTTCCAATAAAAAACTGCGGCCCATAAAACACCGCCTGCGATAATCCCTATTCCTATGCCGACAATAATCTTTTTCATGCATCATATGCCGGTCGGGGGCTCCGAAACATTTATACTCTTTTTCTGTTTTTTTGTACGGGTAACTAACAAATATAAAATTTCAAAAATACCCGCCGTATTCACCACCAAAAATACAACAAACCACCATTTGTCCCCTCTGTGCGCGGCGCGCCAAAGCGCAAACCCTTTCCAAGGCAATGTCCATATCGCAAGAACGAGCGCGAGAATAAAAATCGTTTCCGGAATATCCCCTATCATGCTTTCATGATACCAAATATTACTCCCTATCGCCTACCCCGCCGGAGTTATTTTCGGAAAATGTTTGAAAAACGTCCATAATTAAATTCCCGAAAGGATCTTGAAGCGCTTCATCCTGACGAAAATTAAATTCACGATCACCATCATCCGCGTGGATGACCGCATAATATGTTTTTCCCGGTGCCGTGTTACGAAGCAATTCCACGGTCCCCGCTGTCTTTCCTCCCGGAAAATATCGGGCGCCTAGAATATTTGACGGCACGCCATGTTGATCCTCATGAACCGCAAGCCACGCCCCCCGCGAGAGCGTCGCTAAAGAAATAAATACGCTATCGCCTGCGTCTTGAGCATCAACCGAAACTGAATTGTGCCCTAACGGCAAAGAAAACACATCAGAAGCCGTGTTTGATTCATTGCGCGCGGCAGCCCTATCTTTTTGCTCTCCAGAAAAAAGAAGCCACGCAAAACCAAACCCCAGCGCAAACGCTATAACGGGAATAAAAATAGAAACAAAAAACGAAGATGAAACGGTATCTTTTTCCATAATGAATCCCTCCAATTATAAACTATTCGCACAAATAAAAAAAGGCGTCCTGTGTGTTGACCCCGAAATGCATGTGTTGCATAACGGGGCAAGCAGGACGCCTGTGTGTTATTTATTTTTTATACGAGATAAAAGAACTTCCATTTCCTCTATCGGCTTTTTGAGCGTATGGATGGCATTAACCCAAAACTCGGGAGATGAAAGATCTTTGCCGATCGTTTTTTTTGCAACTGCTTCGGGGGTGTCTGAGCCAGACAACATAAGGAATTTTTCATATTTCGGAAGAAAATCTTCCCCTTCTTCTTTAAAAAGAGCGAAAAGACCCCTGCTTAGTAAATATCCGAACGTATACGGGAAATTGTAAAACATAACTCCAGTAATATAAAAATGGAGTTTTGTCGCCCAAAAATATGGGTCTTCGCCGCCTTTTTCAAGCACATCCCCAAATATAGCGCGCTGCTTTTGAACCATAATATCATTCAATCGCGCAACGCTTAATTCATGGGAGGCACGCTCTTCATATACCGCTTTTTCAAATTCGTAGCGAACCGGAATATCTAACAAATAAATCGCGCCGTGATTAATTTCCGCATCAAGCATAAGCGCTTTTTCTTCATCAGAAACTTCGGGGTCTTTCATAATCCCCTCCGCAAGAATCATTTCTCCAAATGTAGAAGCAGATTCCGCAAGAGTCATCGGATAGTGACGACCAAATGTTCGCACGCCCCTCATGATGTTTTCATGAAATGCGTGTCCTGATTCATGCGCAAGAGTTAATATGTCTCCTATGGTATTGTTATAGGTCATAAAAATCCTGGATTCGTTGATGAGGAGTGATCTGCTACAAAATCCGCCCGGTCGTTTCCCGGTGCGCGGCTCCCAATCAATCCACCGCTCATTGCATAGGTTGCGGAAAAATCTTCCGAGTTTTGGATATGCTCCGAAAAATGATTTTTCAACAAGCTGTTTTGCTTTTCCCCAATCAAGATGCGCGTGTATATCCAATGGAGCGCCCAAATCAAACCATGCGATATTTTCTCTTCCCATCATTTTTGCCTTTAACCCAAGAATTTTTTTCGGTAGGGCAATTTCCGAATATACCGCTTCAAGCATTGCTTCAAGCGTTTCCTGCTTTATTCCCGCATCAAATAAAGCGGTATCAAGAAAATAATTCGTCCCTCTTTTTTGGCCAAGCGTCAGCCGGGTACCCGAAATTGCGTTCAACGCAGCTGCAGGAATGTCAGCTATCTTTGCCCACGCTTCGTTCCCCCCTCTAAATGCCGCTTCTCGTATCTCTCGGTCCGGCTTTTCCATAAGAGAGCGCCTTTGCGAAAAGGGTTTTATTTCTTTCCGCCCGTCAGGGTACTGCATCTCAAATGTCAATTTCCCCGAAGTGTTATTATATAAACGACCCCACGCTTCAATCCCATCCACCCCAAGATCCGCGGCAAGTATTTCCATCTCTTTTGACATGGTCATGTTTGCCCTTTTTCGCATCCGAGCAAGATAATAAAGTGCGGCTCCTGCATTGCCCATAAAAGCGTCTCGCGCAATGAACGTATGGAATACGCTATCGGGCACGCCCTTAAGCGCTCTATCAAGCTCAACTTCCAATCTTGCGTATTCGGCTTTAAGACGAGACATACCCGCCTGCTCTTCAGTATATTTCTCATTATCCGCATCAGCAGATGAAATGCATTCTACATATGATTCCAGATGAGAAAAGCGGGCCTGGATACCTTCGAGCGCAAGAAATATTTCTTCCCATTCGTTTTGATTTGAATCGCCCAACGAATCAAGCAATGATGCTTTTTTTGTAAAATCCTCTACATCCTTCCTAAAATTTCTTTTGAACGCCCTCATCCCAGGGCCATTGAATGCAAGAAAATACCTTGAGAGGTCCCAATTTCCATCCCTATTTACAGTCGCGTGCATGTATAAAACCTCCTTGTAAAATAGCTTATTTGAATATGATAGTATCATAAAAAATAAATTTTGTATATAATATCTACCCTTCTGTGTTGCTCACCCTCCCAAATTGTGTATTAAAAAATAGGCGCTCAAAACAAAAAAAGACGTCCTGTGTGTTGACCCCGAAATGCATGTGTTGCATAACGAAGGCACAGAGGACGTCTCATGCGTTATTTGTTTTTATGAAAGTGTTGCGTACATCTCTTCGGCTTCTTTCAGCATTTCGCGCATAATTCGTATCCCGGAATTCCAAAAAGCAGGATCGATTATGTCTACGCCTACATGCTTTTTTAAAAGAATATGCGGCGCATCGCTCCCGCCGGCAGAAAGTAAACTCATATACCCCGGCACAAACGCCTGCCCTTCTTCCAGATATTTTTGATATAGCGCGAGCACCAAGAGTTCGCCGAACGAATATGCGTAACAATAGAATGGCGAATGAATAAAATGAGGTATATAGAGCCACCACCATGCGTATTCCTTGGTAAGCGTCAGCGAACCGCCAAACATTTTTTTATTCTCATCAATCCATAATTCATTGATGTGCTCTGTCGGGATTTCTCCTTTTTCTCTGCGCTCTCTATGAACACGTTCTTCAAAACGGGTAAAAATAACCTGACGGTATACGGTAGCAAATATTTCTTCCAACTTGCCCATAATAAGCGCCATTTTTTTCTTTGGATCTTTTTCTTGTTTTTTCAAGCTGTCAAAAAGAAGTATTTCGGCAAAAACACTCGCGGTTTCAGCAGTAGGGAGAGGTGTGTCGGCTCCAAACAATCCTTGCTTGCGCGAAAGATACTGATGAATGCCATGCCCAAGCTCATGCGCGAGCGTCATAACATCGCGCAGACGCCCCATGTAATTTACGAGGACATAGGGATGCGCGCTCGGAACGGTGCCGTGGCTAAACGCTCCTCCACGCTTTCCTTTCCGCGGTGCCGCATCAATCCATTTGTGGACAAAAAATTTCTCGGCAATGTCTCGTGCGTCTTGAGAAAATACCCCGAACGAATCAAGCACCATGCGTTTCGCATCAGAAAAAGCAATTCTCTTTTCATCGAATACCACAGGAGCATACCTGTCATAGTCATATAACACGTCAAGACCAAGCACCTTTTTCTTAAGCTCATAATAGCGGTGCGGTATATCATAATGTTCCTCGGAAACTTTTAAAAACGCATCTACTATATCCTGGCTTATTTCATTCTCAAGATTCCGGAATGCCATCGGGTGCCCGAAAGACCGAAGCCTGTCGTCAATCGCGCAATCCTGAAGAATGGTGTTGAAGATAAACGTAAGAGTTGTTTTGTTCTCTTGGAGGCCTTTCGTAAGTGCGTCTGCCGCTGATTTTCTAAGGGTACGGTCGGAATGATATAAGAACGCGAGTATTTCGCTCTCGCTCATCTTTTCTGTTTTTTTGCCTCTTCTCATCTTAAAAACAATATTATTTCCAATCTCATCAAAAAGACGCGAAAAGGCCTCTGAGCCGGTATTGTTTTTTTCGCTTAGTATTTTTTCTTCCGGCTCGCTAAGCTTATGCGGTTTTTCAATTCTTTCTTTCTCTAAATAGTGCCTATATCGAGAGAGGGTTTCTTCTCCGAGCAATTGTTCTGCTACGCTATCGGAAACGCCCACCCACTCTAATTCAAAAAACAACACATGCTTATTTATTTCTGTTGCTTTTTCTTGCATCCTGGCAAGAAATGCTCCGTATTCTTGCTTGCTCGTATCGCTCGCGTACATCAAATACGCGTATGCAAGAATTTTGTGAACGCATTCCGTTATTTTTTCCAGACCAGAAACCGCATCAAATAGAAAAGACGCGGTAAGCGAATCGGAATGTATCTTGCCCCTATAGCGCGCGCCAAATTCTTTCGCCCTCAAAAGAGCGGACGCAATATCGTTCTCAATAGCCGGGTCTGTATGCCCCGTATATAAATCGGATAAATCCCACGCGGGGATTTTCTCATTTTTTGCAGATTGTGTGTTCATATCTATCTCCTTATCGTGCTATTTTTAAACATCTTCTTTGCAGAATACTATCATAAAAATTTACTTCTGTATATGATATGTTACATGTCAGACAGCATCTTTCTTACCACTTCTCTGTATTCCGGGAAATACGACTCAATATCCTGAAGAGAAAATCTCCGTAGAATTGATTCATTCGATTCATGCGATAAAAGAAACCGAAATGATTGTTGCACCAAGATATCGGGAGCTGCGCTTTCCCCCGTTAACTCCTCCCAATATGGCTCGGATAAAGAAACTTCGTGCGTTGTTGTCGTCCCGTTGCGGACGGTAACGCGATACTTCGCTTCAGGAAGCGGATCAATTTCTTCCACCGTGACAGTATAGGCAAACGAATCTCGCATAATGTTCCATTAGTATACGGCATTTTTCGGAAATAAAAAAACCCCGATATTCTTTTACAAGAATAACGGGATTCTATTGGTATTTAATTGCAATTTTCAATCAATACGGCAACCGCTCCTCCTCCACCATGGCATGTGGTCGCAATGCCGTATCGTCCATTCATGTCTTGTAGCGCGTAGCAAAGATTTACTAAAATTTTTGCGCCGGAAGCACCCAGTGGATGGCCGTTTGCGATAGCGCCGCCCCATACATTCACTTTTTCAGGGGAGAGTCCCAATTCTTTTATCGCAAAAAGGGGTGCGGGAGGAAATGCTTCGTTTATCTCAAAAAGGTCGATATCTTGCAGGCGCAATTTTGCTTTTTCTACAACACGCGTTATCGCAAGAGTTGGCGCGCGCAAGAATTCGCGCGGTTCGAGCCCCGCGTGACCAAATGCCACTATGCGCGCCATGGGCTTTTTAATACACCCCACTGCTTGTTTCTCCGATATGAGTATGAGGGCAGATGCACCGTCCGATAACTGTGAGGAATTGGCAACCGTCAACCGTCCATTGTCGCAAAACACGGGCGGACGGCTCCGTATCTTATCTCTGTCCGGCTCACGCCATCCTTCATCAAATTGAGGAGAATTTTTTATATGCAGAAGCTGACGAGATATCTTTTCTCGCGCCGAACCTGCGCGAGAATAACTTTCAAACGCATACGCATCCAACACATCCCTCGATATTTCGTGGTCTCGAATAATACTTTCGGCAAGTTTTCCCATAACGGGGAAGCCGGGGTAGAGCGCGTCGCACAATCCTTCCGACTGCAAACTATCCACTGCGTATTGCCCCATCAGAGGATCAGCGTTTTTTTCTTGCAGCGCTGTCTGTAAATACGAGAACGTATAGGCAAACGTAAGCGGATCATATACCCCATGTAGACGCCTCATCAAAAACGGCGCGTTGCTCATTGACTCAATACCGCCGACAATAACCGCATCCATGTCCCCCGTGGCTATTTTAAGGTACCCATACTCGGCAGAAAGAAAACTTGAAGAACATACCTTGCTAAAATTTGACGCATCGGTAGCATGCCTCAATCCCGCGCGAATCTTTATTTGATTTGCCGGATGCTGGCCAAGCCCCGAAGAAACTACGTTCCCGATATATACGCCTTCTATGTCGCTACGGCTGATCAAAACGTAATCAATCAGCTTTTCTATGAGTTGGGCCCCAAGATCCACAGCCGAACTATCTTTATACGCACCGCCAAACCGTCCGGTAGGAATGCGTTTTCCTTCAAGAATATATACAGGCTTCATGCCAAACCTCCTTATGCAATTTTTTACTATAACAAACAACAAATACCCCCGCAGTATACACCAAAACACCCCTTTATAAAAGGGGTGTTTATGTTCCAAGATTTTTTAAAGCCAGCTTACCCCCGCAAAATAGACAAGAGCAAGAACAATAGCAAGGATAAGGAACGCCAAAAGAGCAAGCATACCCCGTTAGGCTAAATCAAATGAAGAAGACCAATACCCCCGCAGGCGATTCCTCAAAAATCTGCGTCCCGCAGTAGATTTGAGATAACGCTCACGCTGTATGGCGTCTTCTTGATTTGTGCAAGCCTCAAGATAAATGATAATAAATGGTAGTCTCATTTTTGTTGAAAAGTTATATCCCCGTGTATGCTCTTCTAATCGTTTTTTAATATTCTTTGTACATCCTACATACATATTGCCATCCTTTTTGCTCCGCAATACGTATGTCCAGAAGAGCATATTTGATTTTGCCATACGGGGCATACCCCGTTAGGCTACATCGAAAAACGTCTTCCTTGCCCCGTAAGACAATATCACATGGTACGTCATGCATTCGCCGTTCATTCACCATAGCATAGCTGTACTCCCCATTTCTTCTGACAGCGACGCTCTAATAAATGACGTACAAGAATGCGTTATGTGATATTGTCAAACGGGGCTTGCAAAATCGCAGAATATATTTCGATGGTTACCTTTTATTGTACTTTTACTAATAATACTTCGTATCACCTCCGTAAGACGTAAAGATTTTGCTTTTCCGCCGGAGGCGGATCTGCTCGCCTCGTCTTCGCCTCGGCGAGGCGGGCCTTCGGCATGACGATGTTGCCATACGGGGCATATTATCTTATTTCGTATATCAGCGTTACTGTCACCATGATATCCTGTGACCCCGGTTCAATAGAAGGCGCGGGAGCCGTAGCACCGCCTATTCCTGCGTCACGAACAGACTCAAGCCCAACAACACCCTTATAAAAGGGCGTAAACCCTCCTTCAGAAAGCGAAAGAAGGCGCCCAATCCTAAATCCTCCAGCACGCGCGGTCGCTTTTGCCTTTTCTTTTGCTTGTTCAATTGCTTTCTCGCGCGCCTCTTGCTCTACCATCGCAGGATCATCAATCGTAAACCAAAGCTGGGATACGGAATTTGCGCCATTTTCTACCACACCGGAAAGCAGTTCGCCTACTATGCCAAATTTATCTTCCCGAGCTTTTACCAACACGGTTTGGCTTATCGTGTATCCTACTATTTCAGCAGGAGGGCATGGCTCTATTGATATAACGTCACCCAATGACACGGGACGCGAACAATTATAGTATTGATATCGCGGAGAAACAGTATATCCCTGTGTAGTAATATCTTCTTTTGCTATCCCTTTTGATTTTACAAAATCAATCGCGGCATTCGTGCTTTCGGTATTTTTTTGCTGAAGAGAAGCAACATTGGTACCGCCTTCAGTAAGCACGGTGAAAGAAAATTGCGCGACATCGGGTACTGCAACAACCTTCCCTTCGCCGGATACCGAGAAACTCCGGGCAAAAGACGGGTCAATTGAATTTTTTAATGCGCCGACAAGCCCAACGACTCCGTACGAAAATGCGAGGAGCGCTACAATAATAACGACATAAAGATACTTTTTCCCTATAGGTGTGTCCATATGTATAGAAAATAATAACCTAATAATATACGCTTATAATACCATGTTTTCGGGCGCCCCATCAATGAAGCATGCTATACTATACATAGACCATCTTTACTAGGGAGGGCATATATATGCTCAAAAAAATAATACCGCTTGTAGTATGCCTCATGCTGCCGCTTATAACTGCCGCGTCACCCGCACCGTTACACCATCCGAGCTCATACGAACCGATTATTCGGGATAATTTTCAAGCAGTAAGAAATGTTGTAGTCGCAATCGCCGTAGAATTTGTTTCGAAAAAAGATCCTCCGGCTCCCCCCGAAAAAACGATAGGATCCGGAATCATTATTCACCCCGACGGAATCATTTTTACCAACGCCCATGTTCTATCCGAGAAAGATTTTGCGATAAAAAATATCACGGTAGAACTGTGGGACGGAAACGTATTTTTTACCAAAGATGTCCAGTGGATAGACACAAAAACAGATACAGCCAGGATTAAGGTTGATGCGGTATTCACTCACTATGCAAAAATTGACGCGCGCAATTTTGATGCCATACGCCAAGAAGATATTGTGGGAGAAAAAGTCATCATCATGGGCCATCCGTTTGGATTGTCGTGGGACATAGTAGAAGGATATATCACCCACCCTTCGCGCATATTGACCGAAGACAATGCCAACTCTTTTATACAACTAGAGCTCCATGTAAACCCGGGAAACAGCGGTGGCGGGTTGTTTGATAGCCAGGGAGAGCTTATAGGAGTACCCACTATGATGATCGATGGATCCGGCAAAGGATTTGCAATTCCCATAAAACGCTTCTGCGACAAAGACAAAGAACATGGCTATAATGCATGTGTGCAAACGAGGCCCGAAAAAGCAATAAAAGCGCCGGAACACACTCCTTTATTCCCCTCTGCTCCTTCAATACAGTAATATAAAACCCCCAACTTCGGGGGTTTCTCTTTGCATAACGCATCTAATAATTCTAGAATACCGGATTCAATGAATAAATCATGTAAAAACCAAGAATGATGAGGAACAGGCCAACCGAAAGGCGCATAAGTCCTCGGTGCTTGTGCCTCCATGCCTCTAAGCGTTCTGACGATGTGCCAAAATAGGCAAACGCAATAATAATAAGAAGCGGAAGAACAAAAATAAAATTATACAAGAGCAACAACGGAACGGCGGTTGCATACGCCCCCTTGGACAGAAGCCCCAGTACCGCGAGATACGGCGCACCCGTACACGGCAATTCAACAAGTACGACAAAAATGCCGAGCACAACCATGGTCAACAAAAGCAGGCTAAAATGACGGGACTGCATCCGTTCAATCCACATAGTATACGATTTAATGCGCGCAGACGCTCCGGGAATCATCTGCAACGAAAATCCTTTTCCATACCAAAAATAATCTTTAATTTCCAAAAATCCCGCAAAAATGGCAATCAATGCGACAATCCAATAAAATACTCCCGCAACATCGGGGCTCAAAGCCGCAAACCGAAGAATACCGAACCCCAACACTAAATACGTAAGATACACCACGAGTGTATATGTAAGCCCCCCGGCAAGCATTCGGTTTTTGCTCTTAAATACGCGCGTCATAAAAGCAATCAAAAACACTAACACGCCAATCACGCATGGATTGATGCTGTCTAAGAGCGCTGCTCCGATAATAATGCCCAATGTAAGATTTCCTTCAAGCATGGTTTGGGTATGAGTTATGTCCCGCTATTTACTTTAAATATTTTTAAATTATTGTATAGCGGGATCCCGCCATTTTATACGTTATAATTTTTGAATACATGGCGGGAAGTTATGGGGTATGGGTTATAAGTTATGAGTTACAAGCCGCTCGTTACTCGTTACTGCTAACAGAGCAACCAGCGAAATCGGCAAACTCGGGAATTTGCTGAATACCGATTGCGCGTTTTACTTCTACGCCATCCCGCTCAATGATGAATGTCGGCGTTTTTGTAATATTTTTTTCTAAGCACAATTCGGGCTGAGGATTATCTCCGTCCGGGTGGCATTCAATAGACTGTAATTTTGAATACGCGGGACCAAATACTTGTTCTTGTCTCCTGCAACTACTGCATCTGACCGACTTGTAGTATATAACCTGATTATCGTTAGCGCATAAAAAAAGTTCAGAATAATCTTCTTTTGTTCCTCCACTCATTTGGGCAAAATAAGTGATGCCCACGACCAGCAATCCTCCGATTATAATAGGAATGGTGTTGCGCAAAGGAATAGGAGTAGTTTTGCGCGCCGCAAGAAAAGAAATGATGAGAATGCCTATCATTGTTACTTTAGACGATTCGCAGAGGACACAAAATGCCTTTATCACAGACACCTCAATAAATGTCAGATAAAAAGACGGAACAAGCATAAAAAGCGCCAAAAAGAAAACGCTTTGGAATACCGCATCTTTCTTATAAAAAAACAGAAGAACAATCAGCAAGGAAAAAAATCCGATTCCTAGAAGCGACATGGGGATACCGAATACTTCAGAATAAATACTCGTGGTTACCACATCACAAGACACCTCTGCCGAAAAATCGCAAAATGACTGGGCATTCGCATAATGCAAATATGTAAGGTATATCATGATACCCAACCCCGCAAACGCAAAAAGAATCGCGAGAATCCTATATATTTTCATTGTTCCCATTATAGAACAGCGCGCAGAAACCTGCGAACCAAGTTATACACAACAAAAAAAACTGGACGAAGATCGCCCAGCGTGCATATCTAAAGATTATTGCGTTCGTATAATTCCTTCCCCGTCAATAAAATATGTTTCTATTTCCAGTTGAGGAAATTTTTTCTTAAGAAATGCTTTTGCTTTCTTGTGTTCTTCACGATGAAACGCAAATTCTTTTTCTTCGCTATTGTGGAACCGCGCAATGCCTCCATATGCTCCGCAATGGGTATGCGAAAAAAGCATAACGCGTTTAACGTGGTGAAGTTGTATTGATTTTTCAATCTCGCGAACATAAAAATCCCGATCGCTTTCAAATTCAGGAGATGCAAATATTTTCGCGCCGCCCGCAGGAGATTTTGGGTCTATGTGTTCGTACCCCAAGCTCGCGATAAAGTGCTTGAACGACTTCCAAAAACGATCGTCAACACAGCGTACCGTAAACGCATCCGCGGAATAATGCCCAAGATCGCTTTTTTCTTTAAATACGTATTCTTTTTGCATATATCCTCCTTTATGAACGGTTCAAAAAAGATATTACACTACTTTATGTGAAATTTCAACCGCCTCTAATGGCTTTGAAACGTCGGGATCGCTCACCAAAATAACAACCTTGCTGTGCGGTTTTACTTCAATAAAACCGAAAGGAACCGGAATTTCTATCATATGCTCAGACTGAATCACGCCCTCCTTTGCCTGTATGTATATTTTAACGCTTCCGCGAACCAAAGAAATCAACGGGGCATGATCTTCCAAGATTGTTATTTCTCCCATAGCGGTTTGCGCGATTATTTTTTCCGTATCACCGTCAAACAATGTTTTTTGGATAGAATAAACAGCAACTTTCATAAAATAAATAGGGGAAGTTTCTTAAAATTAAAAATGTAAAATGTAAAACTCAAAATGAAAAATGACAATAAATAATTTTCAATTTTTAATTCTCAATTTTCAATCAATAGTCAATTTTCAATTTTCAAACACAAAACTAAGAAAAAGAGGGTTTGAAAATTTAGTCATTGAAAATTCAATGAAAATTAGAAATTGATAATTGAAAATTCAGTCTTAATCATTTTGATTTTTGATTTTTGAATTTTAAATTTCGTTAATTCCTCCTTTCATATAAAATGCTTCTTCCGGCTTATTATCATGCTCCCCTTCAAGAATTTCCTTAAAGCTTTTTACCGTGTCCGCTAATTTTACGAACCTTCCCTGCTGGCCGGTAAATGTTTCCGCAACGAAAAACGGCTGGGATAAAAAGCGCTGGATGCGCCGGGCCCTATTAACAGCCCGCTTGTCATCTTCAGAAAGTTCCTCCATCCCTAAAATATTAATAATATCCTGAAGTTCGGCGTATCGCTGAAGCGTTTCTTGAACGCGGTGCGCAACTTCATAATGTTCTTCCCCCACAATTTTCGGATCCAGCGCGGACGAAGCAGACGCCAATGGATCAACCGCAGGATAAATCCCAAGCTCGGTAAGCGCGCGCGAAAGTACAATAGTAGAATCAAGATGGCTAAAGGTAGTGGCAGGCGCAGGATCGGTAATGTCATCGGCAGGAACATAAATTGCCTGCACCGATGTAATAGACCCTTTCTTTGTTGAAGTAATTCGTTCCTGCAATGCGCCCATTTCGGAGGCAAGAGTCGGCTGATACCCCACTGCCGATGGCATGCGTCCCAAAAGAGCAGAAACCTCGGAACCCGCTTGAGAAAAACGAAAAATATTATCTATAAACAAAAGCACATCTTTTGACTCTTCGTCTCTAAAATATTCCGCCATGGTAAGGGCAGTAAGCGGAGTACGAAGACGCGCTCCCGGCACCTCATTCATCTGGCCGAATACAAGCGCGGTTTTTGAGATAACTCCGGATTCCTGCATTTCCCGGTACAAATCATTCCCTTCACGAGTACGCTCGCCAACTCCCGCAAAAATAGAAACACCGCCCGATTCTTCGGCAACATTTCGGATTAATTCCATAAGCAATACGGTTTTCCCCACCCCCGCTCCTCCGAATAATCCTATCTTTCCTCCTTTAATAAATGGCGCAAGCAAATCAATAACCTTTATACCCGTTTCAAACACTTCCGTTTTCGTTGACTGTTCAACAAACGAAGGGGCGTTGCGATGTATAGGAAGATATTTTGGGAAAACGGTTTCTTCTTTTCCGTCAATCGTATGCCCAAGCACACTAAACATCCGGCCAAGCACCTTATCTCCAACCGGTACTATTATTGCCTTGCCGGTGTCCTCAACCTCCATCCCGCGCTTCAAACCGTCGGTTGAAGCAAGGGCAATCGCACGAAGGCGCCCCGATCCTAAATGACGCGCCGTTTCAAGCACAACATCCTCCCGCTCATGATTGCGGACGAGTAATGCATTATAAAGCGCCGGGATCGCTCCTTCTTTAAATTCCACATCAACCACCGGTCCGATAATTTGTATAATTGTTCCTTTTGACATAATAAATAGTGATTACCGTTCAAGCGCTTCAACGCCCGCAGTAATTTCGGTTAATTCTTGGGTGATACTCGCCTGGCGCGCCTTGTTATAGAGCAACTGTAATTCTCCTATAAGTTCCTTTGCATTATCCGACGCAGCTTTCATCGCAACCATCCGCGCAGAATGCTCGGATGCATTTGATTCAAGAATAATATGATGCATATGCATACGGAGCAAAAGCGGAATAAGCATATCCAGCAATTCTTGAGGCGACGGCTCAAAAAGATATTCGTAACTATACCGCGTCTCGGCACCTTCAGAAATCTCCTGTTCTGAAAATTTCCCCTTCTCGGGGGAAATGCTCTCCACTATTTCCTGCAACCCTTCCTTCGTTGCGGGAAGAATAATTTTTTTTACTACATCCTGGCGCAATGTTGAGCGAAAATTAGTATACACGACAATAACTTCGTCGTAGCGCTTCTCAAGAAACCCTTCCAAAAGACTGTCGGCAACGGGCATCGTGTCCTTAAACTCACTGAAATCACCAAATCCTAAAAATGTTTTTTCCATTGTCTCGTGCCTATGTCCAAAATAATCTTTTGCCTTTTTCCCTACGGTTACCAAAACATATTGTTTTTTTTCTTTTTTCATCCCAAAAAGCAATTCTTCCGCTTTGCGAAATACATTCGCATTGAAAGCGCCCGCAAGCCCCTTGTCCGAAGACACAACACATATAAGAGATTTTTTTACTTCCCTTTTTTCAAGCACCGACGGCAAAACCGAAGCATATTCCAAAAGCCCCTTCAGCATTTTAAACGAAGCAACCGCAAAAGGACGCGCGGATATCGCAAACTCCTGGCTTTTGCGCATTTTGGTGGCCGAAACTGCCTCCATTGCTTTTGTGATCTGGGCAATATTTTTTACGGAACGCACTCTATTTTTTATTTCTTTTGACGAGGACATATAATTTATTTTATTTTTTTGAATTCTTCAACGCCATTCTTTATTTTTTCCTCGATAGCTCCGGATAATTCTCCTGTCTCGCGTATCGTGCTTACAATATCCTTTTCATGCATCTTCTCCATATAATCAAGAAGCTTGACGCCGGTACTCCGTACAGCATCAACAGGAAGATCATCAAAATATCCGTGAGTCGCGACATACATAAGAATAACCTGCTTTTCAAACGGAATTGGTTCTCGTTCACCCTGCTTTAACACTTCAACCAATACTTTCCCGCGCAAGAGCCGTTTTCGGGTTGATTCATCCAAGTCGGAAGCAAACTGGGCAAATGCCGCAAGCTCACGGAATTGCGCAAGCTCAAGACGTAATTTGCCCGCAACTTTTTTCATTGCTTTTGTCTGGGCAGCGGACCCGACGCGCGAAACCGAAAGCCCGACATTCACCGCAGGACGATTCCCCTGATAAAAAAGTTCCGGCTCCAAATAAATCTGTCCGTCGGTAATCGAAATAACATTCGTAGGAATATACGCTGACACGTCACCCAATTGAGTTTCAATGATAGGAAGCGCGGTGAGCGATCCCCCGCCGTGCTCCTTGCTTAATTTTGCGGCACGCTCAAGAAGACGCGAATGAATATAAAAAATATCTCCGGGATATGCCTCTCTCCCTGGAGGACGGCGCAACAAAAGCGAAAGTTCCCTATACGCCCACGCGTGCTTTGAAAGATCGTCATATATCACAAGCGCATCCTTTCCTTGGTGCATAAAATATTCCCCAATTGCAGCACCCGCATACGGAGCTAAAAACCAAAGGGATGTCGCTGAAGAAGACGGAGCAGAAACAATAATTGTATATTCCATCGCACCCGCTTGTTCGAGCGTTGAAACAATTTTTGCTGTCTTTGATTCTTTTTGGCCTATAGCAACATAAATACAAATCGGAGTCTGATAGCGGCTATCACGGCCCTGATTAATAATTGTGTCAATGACCAATGATGTTTTCCCTAATTGCCGGTCTCCAATAATAAGCTCACGCTGCCCGCGTCCTATCGGAATCATGCTATCAATCGATTTAATTCCGGTATGAAGAGGCGTGCCTACCGGTTCGCGCATAATAACGCCCGGGGCTTTGCGTTCCACAGGATAATATTCTCCTTCTCCCTTATGAAAAATTTCTCCTCTGCCGTCTTGCGGTTTGCCCAACGGGTCAATTACTCTTCCGATAAGCTTGTCGCCGACATGCATAGAAAGTACCCGCCCTGTGCCTCGCACCGTATCTCCCTCTTTGATTTTGAGATATTCGCCGAGCACAATTGCCCCGATCGTATCTTCTTCAAGATTGAACGCAATCCCCTGCACAACACCATGCTCTGTCTCGAACTCCAATTCTTCTTGAGAAGCAACTTCGCCAAGCCCCGAAATGCGGCAAATTCCATCCCCCACCTCAATCACGGTTCCTATTTTTTCCGCTTTAATTTCACGCGCAAATCCCTCAAATTCTTTTTTTAAATTTTCAACTATAAAATCTGCCATAGTATAAAAATTTTTTAATGCTAATGTCCCGACGCACCATCATACTTTTTGTAATAATGAAGTCGGGATCCCGATATCCTTTATCATATTTTTTAATAGATATCGGGAAATAAATTTTGTCTTAATTTGCACACCCATCACATAACTTTGTATTCATAAATATTTTTTTCGACACAAAGTTATGTGCTGGGTAAAGTCACCGCACTGTTCACGAAGCAAGTTTTGATGTACAAAACGTAGCTGAGTGATTACAGTGCGCAACCCCGCCTATTCCTCGGCATATTTATTTTATAATACTTCGTGAACATGCGAGGTCTTCGCCCATTCAACTACTCGCTCGCGCTCGCAGGAATGGGCGGGGGTTTGGCTACCCGCCAAAGTTTGCTTCGCAAATTTAGGCGGGGCCAATTCCTTTAAATAATTTTCTTAATTGGCCCGCCCCACTCGCGTCAATAACCGTATCGCCATCAATAATAAATTTTATGCCTGCAAAAAGTTTAGGATGTATTGATTCGTGGAGAATAACGTTCCCGCCGAATACATGTTCTATTTGTTTTTTCACAGCAGAAGATAACGGTGATACCGACTCAACGCTAACCGTATGCAGGCCTTCCGTATTGCTGTGGATTTTCCCAACCTCCTCCAATATCCTTCCGACATACTGCTGGTCCCGGTTACGGACAATATACGCATAAAAACGCCGCATAATAGCCTGTCTCTCGCTGTCTTTTGCGTCCCGCAGGGCTCCATATAATGCGTGAGCGTATTGTCTCGTAGTATATTTCATTATGATAAAAATTTATTTATAGGTTGCTTTCAATTCTTTCAACGCTTCTTCTATTAACTTTTCGTCGCGCTCGGAGGCGGACATTTTACCTAACACATGAACAGTTGCCGCACGCACGAGCTCGCGCGTATCTTTATATACTTCGTCTTTTATTTTTCCTTTTTCTTCTTCTAGGCGGCGCTTTGCCTCATCAAGCATTTTTTCCGCCTGATGCTCGGCTCCCTGGACAATCCCGACTCGTTTTTCTGACGCATCTTCTTCCGCTTTTTGAATAATACCAAGCGCTTCACCCCTTGCCCCCAAAAGAACCTCCTCACGATCTTCATTCACCCGCTTCATTGTTATTTCCGCATCGCGGGTAAGCGTAATTCCTTTTTCAATCTCTTCCCGCCTTGTTTTAAGCATCTTCATCAAAGGACCAAATGCGAATTTCTTAAGCAAAAAAAGAAGAATAGTAAAATTAATTGCTTGCGCAAGAAGCAATTTCCAATCAATGCCAAAATTGTGGATGAATTCATTCATACAATGCTCCTACGAACATACGAACAATGTACGAAAATACGAAAGAGAAATTGTATTTTTCGTATTATTTCGTAATTTCGTAGGGGTTCGTACTTTCGTAGGACTATACGAACTTGATTATCAATGCGACCACAAGCGCATAGATCGCAATCGCTTCGGCAAATGCGATCGCCAATATCATCGCGGTTTGAATCTTTGGCGTTGCCTCCGGGTTTCTTCCGATCGCTTCAAGAGCTTTTCCCGCAAGTATTCCAATTGCAATACCGGGACCTATCGTACCTAGTCCCATGACAAGAGCAACCGCAATAAGTTTTAATCCTTCCGACTCCATATAAAAATATGATTAATAATAATTAATGCTGATGGCTCACCGAAATGCTTATAAATACCATCGTAAGCATTGCGAACACAAGCGCCTGCACAAATCCGACGAACAGCTCAAGCCCCAAAAAGGGAACAGGAACCAGAAAAGGCGCCAAAAACGCCATAATTACCAAAAGCACCTCGCCCGCAAAAATATTACCGAATAAGCGAAACGAGAATGATATCATTTTAGCAATTTCTGAAATTAATTCAAGAACACCCACAAAAAAATCAATGGGACTTTTTATTGAGATAAACTTGGAAACATGCTTAAAAAAGCCGATCGCGGCAATACCAAATATATTCGTAAGAAACACAGAGATTATCGCAAGCGCCAGCGTAAAATTAAGATCACTCGCAGTTGAGCGGAAAAGCGGTACAAAGCGTTCTTCTCCATGCAATTCTTCTCCGCCAATAACAGACAACCCTATAGAACCCACTCCCGGCAAAATACCCATCCAATTGGAAAGGAGTACCAAAAGAAAAATAGTGGCAATGACAGGAAAATATTTTTCTGCTTTATCACGCGTTCCAAAAACACCTTCCATCATGCCAAGAAACCGTTCTATTAGGATTTCGAATATATTTTGCAGCCGCCCGGGAACAATCGACATCCCTCGGTATATCACGCAAGAAAACACCGCAAGAACAACGATTGTAATCCACACCATGATAAGCGTATTCGTAATAGGGAACCCGAATATCGTGCCTATTGTTTCGGCTGCGACTTCAATATGAGGCGACATCTTTCCATTGTATAGAAAAACCGCGTGTTAGCAATCATGTGTTATTCGTACCGAAGCGCCTCAATAGGAGATTTTCGTGACGCTTGGCGCGCAGGATAGAGCCCAAACACTACCCCCACTCCGCTTGAAACAAGCAAGCCAAGAAGTGCGGCGGATACGGGAAAAACAAATTGCCATGCAAGTCCTACAAATTGACTCAATATAAAGCCCACTATAAAAGAAAGAACTGTCCCCAAAAAAATTCCGATAACGCCCCCAAATCCTGTTAAAAATACTGCTTCAACCAAAAATTGGCTCATAATATCGCTATCAGTCGCTCCTACTGCTTTCCGAAGACCGATCTCGCGAGTTCTTTCGGTAACCGATACAAGCATGATGTTCATAACGCCAATCCCCCCAACAACAAGAGCAATTGCAACTACAAACGTAAGGAAGGTCGTAAAAATACCTATAATGGTACTCACCTGCTCAACTAACCCCTGTTGCGTTTGAACATAAAAATCATCATCGGCCGGATCGTCAATATTATGAAGCGCGCGTAATGTTGCTTGTATATCAAATACAACCCGGTCTACCGATTCGGGTGAATCGGCGCGCACAATAATTTGATTATAATAATTATTTCCCGTTAAAAATGCCTGAGCTGCAGTATACGGAACAAGTACAAGCTCATCTACATCAAAAAAAACAACTTGCCCGCGCTTTTCAAACACGCCCACAACCCGGAATTTATTTCCTTTTATCGTTATGGATTTCCCTATCGGATCGGAAGTGCCGAATAATTCATCTTTGACGCGCCCGCCAATTATCGCAACCCGCGCTTTATTATGGATATCGGTCTCGTCAAAAAATATGCCGTCAGACAACTGCAACCCAAGCGAATCGCGCATAAATTCTGCCGAAAAACCAAGAATCACCGGCCTGAATGTTTCCCCTTCAAATGAAATACTTCCGCCCGGAACTAATATTTCAGGCGCAACACCAATCGCATTCGGAATATTCTGTTTCCGCCCGAGCGCTTCCAATTCCCTATCTTTCAATGAATCCCCAAAAAGCGATTCCGCAAAATCCGTTGGGCCCGACGGTTCTTTCCCGGGGCGTACAACGACTGTTTCCGCGCCAAGCCCCCCAAGTTCACCTACAATAATCGCTTCGGCAGCACTCCCGATAGACATCACCATAATAATTGAGGTGATGCCAATCACTATTCCGAGCACGGTTAAAAAAGACCGTGACCGGTGAGCGATGAGCGCCGCAAGCGCTGTTTTTATAACATATAAAAATTGCATACTATTTTATGAAATGATCGCGAGCCCATCTGCGCTTCGAAACGAGCGAATCGCCGGCTATTTCCCCGTCGCGAACGCGAATGATCCGCTTCGCATGTTCAGCGGTATATGTCTCGTGAGTAATCAAAAATATCGTGTGCCCTTTTTCTTCATTGAGATGCTGGAGAATCTCCATAATCGACTGCCCCGATTTTGAATCAAGATTTCCTGTCGGTTCATCGGCAAAAATAACTTGAGGATTATTCACAAGAGCACGCGCAATTGCAACGCGCTGTTTTTCTCCCCCCGAAAGCTCTGACGGCTCGTGATCAACGCGGTGCGCGAGCCCCACAGATTCAATCGCCTTCATCGCGCGGTCATTCCATTCCGACGACGGAATTGTTGAATACGAAAGAGGCAATTTCACATTTTCAAGAACGCTTGCGCGCGCAAGTAAATTAAACATCTGAAAAATAAAACCCATTTTTTCGTTACGAAGACGCGCAATACCGTCCGGCCCGTAATCATCAAAGGTCTTCCTTTGGAATTTGTATGTACCCCCTGATTGCGCATCCAAAAAGCCAAGCACATGCAAAAGTGTTGATTTACCCGATCCCGAAGGACCCATAATGCCCACAAACTCTCCTTTTTCAACCTCAAAAGAAACCCCGTGCAAAGCCCGGGTTCCATCTGGATATTCTTTGGAAATATTTTTTACCTCAATAAGCGCCATATTATTCCCGGAAAAATGTCGCAACTTTTTCTCCTTCCGTAAGCCCGGATATAATCTCAATTTCGGCAAAAGATCCGCGAAGTCCCACCGAAACCTCCCTCTCCTCTATAGAGCCATCATTACGGACAACCCTCACAAAACGATTTCCGTTCTTAGAAAAAACAGAACGAGCGGGAATCGTCAAAACATGTTCCCGCACGGCAGTTACAATATCTACATTTGCGGTCATGCCCGATTTAATGCGCGGGTCACGGACATCAAATTGAAGTGTGATTTGATACGTTACGACGCCATCAATTACATTTTCTGCGGGATTAATCGTTACAACATGCGCCGGGAACATATCTTCATCCGTATATGCATCAAGCGTGATGCGCGCATTATTCCCCAGCGTAATTTTTGTAATATCGGTCTCCGGGATATTCACTTTTACCTCAAACTCGGATTCGGAAATCAACGATACGATATCCACCCCCGCGCTCACAATTTGCCCTACTTTGGTATCTTGTTTTGTTACAATACCGCCCATCGGAGAACGAAGAATTGTTTTTGCCAAATCCGCTTGCTTATTTGCAACCGCCGCCTCCGCCTGTTCAAGTTTTGCTTCCTGAACCCGGACTGCTTCTCCGGTAGGTCCCGCGGTTTTTACCACAAGCTGCTGGCTTTCATACGACAATGTTGATTCGGCAGTCTGTAATTTTTCCTGTGCCGAAGAAATGTTTGCTGAGGCGGTATTTACCGCTGTTCGCGCCGTTGCAATATCCGTCTTGTATCCATCAAGTGTGGTCTGCGAAATGGCGGGGCTTGCCTGCGTTTGATTCACCGCAAGCGCAGATATGTCTAGTTCGGAACGAATGCGAGCAATATTATTTTTCGCTTCCGTGTAAAATGAAAAGAGATCGCCGTCCGCAGAAATGGCAAGTAATGAAATTTGCCATGTATCAAGAACACCCTCCAATACAGCGCGCCCGTTCTTAATATCATTTTCAAGTTGAGGATTGTTCACAGTAAAATAAATAGTGTAATTTCCTCCTTGCGGGTTTACAAAAATCTGATCAAGCTTATTGCGGATTGCATCATCTCCTTTTGTGAACGCATCAAGAATAACATCAACCAGATTTTTTCTTGCATCATCAAGAGTGGTTTTTGCGTTTTCAACTTTAATTTCTTGAGACCGTATTTCTTCCAGTCGTGCACCGCGGAGTAACTCATCGAGTGCCGCCTGTTCAATTTTAACCCGGGCTTCCGCGTCTTTTAACTGCGCTGCAATATCGCTATTTTCTAAAACAATGAGAGAGGCACCCACACCAACTTCGCTCCCGACATCAACAGAGATACGCGACACGCGCCCGGTCCGTTCAAACGCAAGATCAACCGCGCGCGCAGGCTGGACATTGCCGGTGACACTTACCTCTTCTGAAATATTTTTCCGTTCCACAAAAGCAAAATCAGCAAGAACCTCCTCTCCTCCGCGAAAAAGAAAAAATCCTCCGACAATAATACCAATGCCGACAATCGAAGATAGAACAGGATGTTTTTTTATAAGAGAGATCTTTGTTCTCATAGGAATGCGCTGTCGTTAGAATAAAATTATTTATTTTGCTTGCCCCGAAGTGATGCGGAGCATCTACTTTGGGGATTTTATTTTTTTAATAACACCGCGAATAACATCAAGTTTACCTGAAAGATGCGAAGCAAATTTTTCCACTTGAGATAACTTTGTAAACGTGAGCATGTCATGGCCCATGCCGAACACGAGTAGCTTTTCCCCCTTTTTAATGCCCATTGCTTTCCGGGCTTCCGCAGGAACAACAACCTGCCCTTTCTCGCCCACGGTGGTCGTGCCAAAGAAAAAATGATGGTCCTTTTTTTGTTTTTGTATCATGCCTCTATGCTACCCTATTCCTTAAAATCATACAAGTAGGAAATGTACGTCTTAGAAGAAAAGAGAGACAACGGTCACACAGGCAAAGAAGAGAACGAACCACGCAAATCGCACTTTTTGCGCAATGCGCAAAAGTATATGAATCGTACCGAGCCCGACAACAAACGCCGTACTAAGACCGGCAATAAGTTCTATGGTTATCGCAAAATTATTCAGCTGAAGAAAAATATTCCCCGCAAGCACAATGGGTAAGCTCATAATGAAACTCAACCGCAAAGCCGAGGCGTCCTCAAACCCGCGAAGCAAAAATGCCGCAACCGTCGTTCCTGATCGCGAAAGACCGGGGAGAACAGAAAACCCCTGAACAATCCCCAATATAATACCGTCTGCAAAAGAAAGTGAATCTTTGTTGCGAATGCCTTGCGCCTTTCGCATAAATCCAAGCCCCGCGGTAATAAAAAGCAATATCGCAACCCCCCCGGTAACAATTCTGCCCCCCAATTCAATAGAACCGGAAAATTCTTCAACCGCGTTGGAAAAAATAAAGAAGAACACCCATCCGAGAATGCCGCTTATAATCGTTGCAATAATATAAAATCGCGCCTCCCTTTGTGATGCGCCATCGTTTTTTCGGTATGAAAATATATGCGACATAATCCGAAAGATATCCTTATAAAAATACGCGAATGCCGCAAAAAATGTTCCTAAATGCAAAAAAAGCGAAAGCTCCACCGCGTCTACAAGCGATGTTTCGCCGAAAAAATGAATCTGTGCTAACACTAAAAAACCCTCCGAACTTATCGGAATCCATTCGGCAAGGCCCTGAATAAAGCCGAGAACAATTGCTTCAAACATGACTATGCTTCATCCTTATTCGTATCCTCATATCCCTCTTCCGTTTCTCTGAGCGCCTCCAATTCCGCTTTCGTTTTTGCATCGCTATGCTCTCCGTCATTGCACGAACACGACACGAGGTCTTTCCCGTGATGAGGGCAGCTATCCATTTGGCATACGCCGGGAGTGCCTGATATACCTCCGCACCCGCCGGTACAAATAAAATGCTCCATAGCATTATATATTATTTAATTATAAAAAATACATCCTTATAATAGCAAACAAATAGAAAGTATCGTAAATCGTCTTATGCCTACTCCCCTTTTTCTTGAATATCCCAAATTTCTTTGCTGATATATTTCTCAGCCCAGTCAAGGTCGCCCAGCAATTGTTCTTCCCGGAGGCGTTCTTCTTCAGAAAGCGCGTTACTCTTTTTTATCCGATGGATAATTTCCAATTCTTTTCCGATATCATTCCGCACCACGGCAAAACCGCGCTTGAGCGATTCTTCCGCTTCGCGTACTTCGTTGAGCCACGCGCGGCGTTTCGTTCGCGCATGACGGATATGGATACCGATAAATATGAGGAGCCCGATGTTTATTGCAAATAACCCGAGCATGAGGATAATATAGAGCGTCTCATAGCTCAACCGCGACGAACCGAACTGAAAGGCGGTCTGCCGGACATACATTTCAACTTGAGGTGTAGGCGGCGAGAACGACTCACCAAGCCGGGTTTGCGCCCACACAATATACCGACCGGTCGGCAAAAATGCGTCATGCCGGTAGAGCCAGTCGCCCCTATTATCGGATGTCACCTCAAAACTTCTGGTGCTCCCTGATTCAATATCTTGCACATAGACAATTACCGGAACGGTCGCGTTATCTGTTTTGCCTCGAATATAAAATATATCCTCATTTGAAATATCGCGTGACGCGCCCGTCACGAAAGGCGGCGCGACTACTGATTCATCCGCCTGCGCCGATACCGCCCACCCGAACAAAACCATCACGCTCATACCCGCGACAAAAAGCATCATACTCATTTTTCCGTATGTTTTCCGATAATGTTTCAGTTCTTCCAAATCATGCTGAATATCTTTCGGCAGCCGTTTTTCGCTATGCGCTGCATCAACCCGTTTGTGCAAACGGTATGCCCTCCACGCGCCAAAACCCAATAGAACGCCGAACACCGTCAAAAAAATCCATGTCCACGGATTCCGGACGGCAAACTCAAACGGAGTGACAATACGGATACGCTCCGTTTCCTCCGTGATATTTCCTGCCGTATCATACGCGCGCACGATAACATCATATACGCCATGCCCCAAAGAAAGAATTTGCGGCGATTCCGCTTCAATAAATATGCTTTGTTCTTCTGCCTGTGCAATATTGTCTCCTCCGAGAGGAATAACTCTATATTCATAATGACTAATGCCTGATACCGCGTCAGTCGTTGCAAAGTTAAGAATAACGGATTGCGCCGTAGTCACGCGTGACGGATTAACAGTGATCGGAAAACGCGCGGGCGGGTCAATATCAACATGAATCGCAAAATGCGTCGCGCCGCCCCACGCGCCCTCGCGAAGCGCTTTTATGTGAAAATAATGCACGCCGCTCGTCAAATTCGTATACGAAGCGCTTTGCTGACGCCCTTCAGAAATATTATCTGGAATATCAACCGGTCGCAAAGAAAGCATAAAACTATATCCCTCGGCAAGAATATTGCTTGCCCAAGTAAACAGAGCCGTACGCTCCGCGTAATATGTTGTCTGATCCGGAAATGTTTCCGATACAACAATTGGCCCTTGCGGTGGCGGGAGCACAATGCGATATATGCCGTTTGTCACATCAGCAAGGATAGGAGTCGCCTTGCCGTCGTGCATAAAGACCTCCGACGTATCAGTAAATCGGACAATCGCATCTCCTATTTTCCGCGCACGAAATGTAAATGTCGCTACAATGCCTCTGTCTGTCGTAATACCCCCTGGAATGCCTCCTTGAAACCGCATAACACCCGCCTGATTGTCGTACATGGGACGTTCTACCCACGTGCCGACAATTGATTTTCCTGTCGAGGAAGGGGAAACTATCTGCAATATATCAGGAGGAAAACGCAATTCCACATCAAACGCGTTTACTGTAGCGCCCTCACCGTTAAGGACAACCGAAACGATAAATGTGCTTCCTACCTCAAACGTGCCCGTGTTCGGAGAAAGCGACATCGTAGCCGCATGCGCGCGCGGCGCGCCCCCCAAAACACCCGCAAGAAAAATAAGAGCAAAAACGAATAACGCGCCCTGGGCTTTCATCGTGATCCTGAATTCTAGCTTGTAACGCCTTTCGAGATGTTTCATTGCACTTTGGATTAGAACCTGGGTATTGAGGATTCACAATGGGCTTCCCCTCCCCCTCAAAAAAAAGAACATATGGTTCTTTCGTAAAATCAGGCAATACAGGCGTTTCTTCGCTTATTGCGATAGCTTCTTGCACGACTTGCTTTCTAATCTCGAAGGCGGACACAGCTCCCAAAATAACCATTACCAACAATAAAATCTTATTCCAAGTAGGCATACAACCTCCTATCAATGTGCTTTTATCGTATGGTACTCTTGCTGTGCGGAAAAGGCAACTATTTGGTAAAAAACCGCATTATATCTATAATAAAAAATAGCATGGCAACACACACACTCTACGCGCTTATAAGCGTTTTCGCGGTCAGCTTCATTTCTCTTGTGGGGCTGGCGGCCCTTTCCATCAACGGACAACGGCTTAAAAAAATAATTTTTCTTTTAGTGGCGCTCGCTATTGGCGCACTCCTCGGAGATGCATTTATCCATCTTATTCCGGAAGCAATAGAAGAATCTGGGCATTCTCCACTCATCCCGCTTCTTATTATTGTCGGCATCGTATTCTTCTTTATTTTTGAAAAGCTCCTCGGCTGGCACCATCATCATCACGAAAAACCGGCAGCCTGCATAGACTGCCAAGACATCCTTCCCGTGGGAAGATTGGTTCTTTTTTCGGATGGGCTCCATAATCTTGTTGATGGGATTATTATCGGCGCAAGCTATTTGGTAAGCATTGAGATAGGCATCGCAACCACCATTGCTGTCATATTACATGAAATACCGCAAGAAATCGGTGATTTTGGCATATTGATTCACGCGGGATACACAAAAATAAAAGCGCTGTGGTTTAATTTTCTTTCTGCACTGCTTGCAATTGGCGGAGTGCTTCTCGTAATACTTTTTGGCGAAAACATAGAATCAATGATCCCGTTTATCCTTGCGCTTGCCGCAGGAAATTTTATCTATATCGCAACCGCGGACCTAATCCCCGAACTCCATAAAGAACACGGCGCCCGGCAATCAGGACTGGAAATAATATTTATTATCGCGGGAGCTGCCGCGATGTATCTTTTGCTTTTCCTTGAATAAAAACATCTTGCACATATCCTAAAAACAAAAACATTCCGCAAAATACGGAATGTTTTTTATTTATAAAACCAATAAACGAAAAAATTCCGCCGTCAGCGGAATTCTTTCAAAGCAGTACTCGTGTGGCAGTTTGTCCGCTCTTATACAAGATATATATCTTCAGCGAAAAACTCGAAAGCGTTCGCAATTTAGATATCTGAAAAAAATTATTTGATCGGAACCGCCGTTATATAAGAGTACTGCTATTTTTATTATACTCCTTTTCTATAAAAAATCAAGAGCAAAACCTTCTTTACCCACACCTATAGTTACATCAACCTATAGCCTATTTAAACCACTCTTTAAAGTTTTTTGGCCAGCCCAAGAGCAAAAGCAATGCCAATGGGGCTCCCCAATTAGCCGACCGCTCTACAAAATCCCATATCGGCATGCCTACAATCGGACGTAAGAGTGCCGTCCAAAATCCCCAAAGCACCATCCATAAAATTGCCGCACGAATTGGCTTTATCAAAACCAAAATTGCAAGCGTAATATCTATCATCCCCAAAACCAACAATAACGTTTTCGCCATTTCGGGATCTGTGATGCCGAACGTAGAAAACCATCCAACCCAATCTTTTTTCCCTTGCAGAGCGAATACCCCATGCCCCAAAAATTCACCCGCAACAGCAATCCGCAATACCCATTGAATATGTTTTGTATTCATATATGAGCTAAAAATTAAATGTTAATTAGCGTACCACTGGCTATACCACTCTCGCATTGAATTTATTTCTCGGGTCTGCGCTTCAATGATGTTTTTTGCAAGCTGTTCCATCTCTGGCCTGTCACTCGATCGTAAAAGCATTTGCGCCATCATCACCGCCATCTGATGATGCGGGATCATTTGTTCAATAAATTCCTTATCGAACACATCCGCATTTTCGAGAGTACCAATATCGGTTTCGTTACCCATCATGCCGCTATGCATCATCATTCCCATGCCATGTCCCATGGAAAAACTTACATTGGGAACCTCTTTCCCAAACCACGACGCATACCATTGTTCCATCTGGTCAATTTCTTCTGACTGGGTTCGAATAATGCCAGTTGCAAGCTCCTTAATTTCTAGATGTTCCGCCCGCGTTGATGCAAGATTTGCCATAATAATTGCATCTTCATGATGAGGAATCATCTGTTCAATGAAGTGAGCATCAATACCTTCCGCAAAATCACCACTACCCATCATGGAGTCGCGATACATCATTTGTCCCGCCCACGGCATCGCAGGTAAAAATAAAGGCGCAACAAAAATACCTATAATAATGCCCGCCACGCCCGAAATGATTATTTCTTTACTCATATGTTTGTATAATAATTACTATCTATTAATTGTAAGAGCATTCTTCAACCAGAGAATGCTTCTATTATAAAGCTCTCTTCTTTAACATCATAGCGTTCACCGCAACAATAACCGTAGATAAAGACATGAATACCGCCGCAAGCGCTGGTTCCAAAAAAATACCCTTAAATGCCAATACCCCCGCGGCAAGCGGGAGCGCGACAATATTATATCCGGTCGCCCAAAAAAGATTTTGGATCATTTTTGAATATGTCATTTGAGACAGCCTGATTATTTTTACTATGTCCCGCGGATCGTTGCGAACGAGAATAATCCCGGCTGATTCAATCGCGACATTCGTGCCGGCCCCTATCGCAACTCCCATATCCGCTTGAGTAAGAGCTGGGGCATCATTAATACCATCGCCCACCATCGCAACCCGAAAACCCTGCCTTTGCAGTTCCTTCACCCTGTCCGCTTTTGCGCCGGGCAACACTCTCGCGAAATACTCATCAATAGTAAGCTCCTTTGCAACATGCTTTGCGACTTCCTCCGAATCGCCGGTGATCATAGCAACCCGTATCCCTGCTCGCTTTAAATCCCGGATTGCCTCACGTGCTTCTTCGCGAATGGTGTCTGCAACAGTAATGGTCCCGACAATTTTGCCGTTCTCTTCAACAACAATATCGGCACCCCCGCGATGGCCGACAAAAATTGTTCTTCCGTCAATGTCCGCTTCGGTTCCTACGCCCGGTATCCGCCTAAATTGTTTTGCTTCCGGGATAACAAGCTGTCGTTTTTTTGCTTCAGATACGATTCCTTTTGCAATCGGATGTTCGGAATGGAAATCAGCCGCGGCAGCAAGCGCAAGCGCCTCATCGGATGAGTAATGCACTACCCCAAATTTTCCTTCAGTAAGCGTTCCTGTCTTGTCAAAAAGCACCATAGTCAATGTACGGGCGCTTTCCAAAGCGATCCGTTCTCTCACCAAAAAACCATTCTGCGCCGCCTTTGTTGTTGAGATAGAAGCAACCAGAGGCACAGCGAGACCAAGCGCATGAGGACATGCAATAACAAGCACCGCAACAAGCCGTGCTACCGCAAAACTGATATCAGCTCCCGCAAAAAGCCAGGCTATGAGCGTAATACCCCCTCCCATAACAGCAAGTATCGTGAGATATAATGCCGCCCGGTCCGAAAGAATTTGGAGCCGAGACTTGCTTGCTTGCGCTTGGGCAACCAGACGCATAATGCCGGCAAGAAATGTTTTGTCTCCGATGGTAGACACGGCAACCTTTAGCATGCCGTCACCGTTGATTGTCCCGGCGATCACACCATCGCCTTCTTTTTTGGAAACTGGCTTTGATTCGCCCGTAACCATTGATTCGTTCACATCAGAACCGCCCTCTATGACTACGCCATCTGCAGGTATGCTCGCACCGGGCCTTACCAATACCACATCTTTTTCTTTCAGCTCGGATAACAAAATTTTTTCCGTAGTACCATTTCGAATTACTTCGGCAACATCCGGAAGAAGTTTCGATAATTCTTTGAGCGCCCCCTGCGCTCCGCTCACCGCACGCATTTCAAGCCAATGGCCAAGGAGCATAATTGTAATAAGTGTTGCAAGCTCCCAAAATAAAACCTCCTCGCCCGCAAACACCGCGTATACGCTCCATATATACGCGGCAGAAATCGCAATACCGATAAGCGTCATCATCCCGGGAAGTTTCGCTTGCAGTTCCCGGTATGCCGAACTGATAAACACCCATCCGCCATAAAAGAAAATGACGGACGCCAGCACAAATGGCATATACGCTGAACCGGGGAATGCCGGCGCCTGATACCCAAGAAGTGTCTGGGCAATATCGGAATATATAACTATGGGCAGAGACAGCATCAAGCTCACCCAAAACTTCACCTTGAAAATGTTTGTTGAATGCCCCTGATGCTTATCAAATTCTTGGCGATGTTCGTGCGTCTTTCTCTCCTTCTTGGCGGGCACAAGCGCCATTCCGCATTCCGGGCACATCCCCGGATGTTGTTGTACGACATCAGGATGCATGGGACAGCTATACAATTTTATTTTTTCGTTATGATCCATGATTTTACTTTCATTATACGCCACAACTCTCGCCTCCACGAGACTCGGGAGGACCAACCTCCAAAAGAATCTTTTGATACCCCTGTGCGCTTGAGTAAGCGGATCCTAAAACCTCTTTCGCATCAACCTCATCCCAGCTCACACCGCGCATCTGAAAATATGTTGCAATCGTAAGATAGGTATCCGGAAACCAGTATGAGTTCACCTGAAGTGCAACGGCATACATCTCTTCTTCCGAAACACTTTCTGCCGCCATCAACTCCAAAAGCCCGAGCATCGCCATGCCGTGATTACAATCGGGGAAATAAACAGAATTACCGCAACATGGCCGATAAATATTTTGGGATACCCGCTCAACTAGTCTTTGCTGTTCTTCGGTAAGTACTGCAAAAGAATGCGCGCTATAATGGTCCATCGCATCCCCTACCGCAAGCGTCCAACCGCCGGTTGAAGCAAAATTACCAGCATCCCCGCCGTACCGGGGATCAATCATGGGCCCTTCTTCTAAAATCGGGTTTTTGTTTGATAGCCCAAATGCCCACAAAAGATTTAATAATGTGTGGGCATTCTCCCGGCTTATAACAATCATGTTATTGTTTTCTTCGTACAAAAGCGCTCTCGCTTCCCCGCCCAATCCTCCCTGGTTGGCATACAATTCCTCAAATTGATCTGCATCAATAACACCCGCCTCAACCATTTGCTTGCCGAAAGACCCCCATCTGATAGGAAGAAGAATTCCCTCCGAAGGAAGAACCGCTTCTTCGATATTTACTTCTTGAACCACATGCGTTTTCTTGTGCAAGGCAAATACGAATTGGGGTGTAATAGCAAACTCAATTGAGAAAAAATAATTCACAATAAATATACCAAGCAATACAAATGCTATTACCCGCCAATACCGCGCTGCTTTCTCTGATGAGGAATGATCATTATTCATACTCATATACAATTTACGAATGGAACTTCTTTTCCGCCCGAAAAAGAAAGAAAAGAAAAATCCCGATAATAATAATGGCCCAGACAGCATCTGGAATGACCGACAATAATTCAAAGGCATATTGCGTCCATGCATTGAGCGAACGCCCCACCCCAGCCTGCGCATCCGGCGACCAGAATGCGTTACCCGAAAGACCCAACACAAGCATCGTCATACCAATAATAAGAAATATGACACTTGACACAAGATTGGTGGAATGAGCATAGAAAATTTTTGTTCCTATTTTTACTTCCAAAAGCTTCCCCCTGATAATTGCCGACTCTTCTATTTTATACTTATCGTACAGGTATGCCGTAATGAAGAGAGGAAATGTCATGCCGAAAATGTATGCGAACACAACAATAATAGCCTTCCAGAACGCACCCGATATAACCGCGAGTGTCATGGCGCCGGCAAGCACAGGCGCGCAACACGAAGTCGCCGCTCCCGATAACACACCGAGCATAAATACAGACCTTGCATTTGATAGCTTTAATTTAGATCGCATTCGCCCCGGCAACGGCAAAAATATTCCTTTCCCCAACAGTGACATCACGGCAAGCAACAGCATAAAAAGTCCGCCGAATATATACAGCTCTTTGTGGAAATCCTGGAAAACTTGAGCAAGACCGGCCGCACCCAATCCAATCGGTATAAGAACAACCGAAATCCCAGCGAAAAAAATAAATGTCATCTTAAGAATATTTCTTTTTTCACGAAAAGCCGATCCAAGATATGCCGGCAAAAGCACGGTAATACAGCAGGGAGCAAAAAGCGCAACCATCCCCGCAAGAAATGCGGCAATAATGGATGCCGAAAAAATAATATCCATAGTTATCGCATCACGGTCGCCTGAAACGAAAATTCAAGCTTCGGTGATGTCCCCGAATTAGTTTCAAGATAGACAGACCTTTGCGCGAGACCCACACCCGAAGGACCGTGCGCAGCAGGATCAAAAATCGCTTCAATTGTAATGCGCTCCCCCGGAGCGACCTCTATATCGGCACTAGACGGCCCGGCATGACCCGGCATGCCGAATATCCCACGCACATTTCCTGCGCCATCCGTAATTTGTGCTGCGGTACACATGCAAGATGTGTATACTTTCGTAATAATAACCGGTTCTTCCCCGCTATTTTCAGCAACAAAGTCGTGGCTCACCTTTCCGTCTTTCATGGATATTGTTTCAAAATCAAATGAAGCATCAGCAGTTTGCAGAATGCCCGCGGAGAACTGCTGTACTGGCTGCCTATCTTCATAATCATTACCCGATGCAACAATGGCTATTCCTCCAACAAGAACGAAAAGAGAAAGAACGCTCCATTGTATTATTTGTTTTGTACTTTTCTTCATAGTAGTAAGAATCAAAAACACCCGTTCAAAAATTGAACGGGTGTATGAATGGAAAAATAATAAGAGAATCGCCCCTACAGCATTACCGTAAGGCAATATTCCATACACCCCTAAAGGAAACAAGGGAATCGCACTTGTTATGAAGCGCAATCCATTGAAGCACAGGGAAACGCGCCAAATAAATTATGGTGCCCTCCTGTATGCTATATGTCGGAATATAAAACGGATTTTCCCCAAGTAAAGACGATCTTTTTGCTGCAAAAAGAGAAGCCCCAACCAATGAGATAAGGAGTAGAAAAGCAACAAAAGGAGAAGAAACAAGAGATCGTCCAAACGATTGAAGCCCCGAAATATGATGGCCCACAGAAGAAAGCAAGCCATAGGAAGCGCAATCACTCGCTACAAATATTGAAAATGGGCACAGCACATGAGCGCCGTGCGTAAGAGAACTCAACCACAAAAACCCAAAAACACCCGCGAAAATAAACGCACATAGCAATAGGGTTGGGCGTATCTGTGATTTCATAGTTGCATTATAACAAAAAATGGAGAAAAATCAAGTTATTGTTTTTCTACAAGCTCCGCGAATTCTTTTTGGACTTTTTGGAGCTTCGGATTAATCACTAACTGGCAATATTGGTTTTTAGGATTTTTTTCGTAATAATCCTTATGATAGTCTTCCGCTTCATAAAATTTCTCTAGCGGTTTCACCTCAGTTACAATCGGCTCTCCATCCTCCGACGATTCGTTTAATTTTTCTATAAACGCTTCCGCTTGTTTCTTTTGTTCCTCGTCCATATACAAAATAATTGAACGATATTGCTCGCCCACGTCCGACCCCTGGCGATTTGGTGTAGTTGGATCGTGCGTTGCAAAAAACACCGTAAGAAGACTTTTTAAGGATATACTATCCGCATCATATTCAATACGAATCACTTCTGCGTGGCCCGTTTCCCCGCCCGACACCTCTTCGTATGTCGGATTTTCTTTTGTCCCTCCCGCATACCCCGGCGTCACATCAAATACCCCCCCGAGTTCCTTGAACACGGCCTCCGTGCACCAAAAACATCCGCCCCCAAACACAATTACTTTTTTATTCATATCTATCATCATAACAAAAATCCCGTTCTATGCGGGATTTTTGTATTGTTCTATATATTATCCGAATGTAAACGCAAACGCCCCCACCCCGGGTCTCTTGAACATTATCCATAACACATGCTCGCCGTACTCTCCCTGCAAGTCTATAAGATTGTACAAATCATGTCCGCCAAAATGCACAATGCCGTTTTCGTCAGCGTCCGCGCCTCTGTTTGAAGCATCAACGCGTTTCCCGTCCAAATAGATCTCTGCTTCAACGGCGCCATCGAGAGCACCCGCTACCAAATTTACTTTTGACGCAGAAAACCCAAGAACAATAGCCCCCTCATTGCTTTTGAGGACCGCCTCTTCCGAGTTTATCTGCCACGAGCCACCCAAGCGAAATGTATTAAGCTCAACACCATCTTCTTCCGCGTCAAAATCACATACGGCATCAAGACACGAACGCAAAAAGGTGTTTGCGATATGCTGCAAGCGACTGTGGCCAAAATACATTTCAGGAGATTGCACCTTCCCAAAATCAACATTCTGGGTATCTGCCGGAGGATTTTCATTTAAAAAGACCGCGTCCATACCCAATACGAGATTTTTTTCATTCAACAGCTCAACAATCTTTTTTTCCGTCTCTTCGTATGCCCCCTCACCGATGTGATCGTACACAATAAACCCATCTATATCTATCAAATATTTGCGCGGCCAATACCTATTTTTATATGACTGCCATGTAGAATAATCATTATCTAAAATAACCGGGTATTGTATGCCAAACTTTTCTACCGCGCGCTGGACATTTTCAATATCTTTTTCAAATTCAAATTCCGGGGTATGAATCCCTAAAATCACAAGCCCCTCATCGGCATATTTTTCATGCCACGAATTAAGGTACGGGGTTGTCCGCTGGCAATTAATACAAGAATACGTCCAAAAATCCACAAGAATAATTTTTTTACCGATAAGCTCCGAAATAGTAATAGGCCCGGCTTGCCCTGAGCCTGTGGTTCGACTTTGCTCACCACCCTGAGTGTTAATCGAATGGGTCGAAGGGGTATTGATAAACCCGTCCGGCGTAGAAATTTCTTTTGCGGGCTCAAATTGTTTTTCTTTTTCGGCGACACGCTCTCCTTCGTTCATGATTACTACATTTTGGTTTCCCGACGATGAAGATGGCGCATCGATTTTGCGCGATTCAAGATAGAATATCGCGCCCGCCACAAGCACAAGCACCACAATAGAAAAAATTGTATTCTTTGAGACAGCCATTATTGGAGTAAAAGGTTATTCAAAAAATCAAAATTCGCGACTAGATTTAAGCTCTGCGTAAATACCAAAACACCAAGCACGATAAGAATAATACCGAATATCTTGCTTATATACGAAAACACTCCCGCATACCGGTTTACAAACTCCTGTGAACGCGAAACAAAAAGCCCTACGAGTAAAAACGGCAAACCAAGTCCGAGCGAATACAAAAACAAAAGATAAAACGCTTTGCCCGGGGCGGTTGCCGCAAGTCCTAAAATAGCGCCGAGTGCAGCCCCCACGCAGGGCGTCCAGCCAGCGGCAAACGCAGCGCCAAATAAAAAGGATGTTACATATGAGTTCGCAAACTTTTTCTTTACCGCAAACTTATGCTGTCGTTCCAAAAAAGAAATATGCAAAAGTCCGGCAAGATATAATCCAAAAAATATAATGATAATCCCGCCTATGCGCGCGAGCCATATTTGCACGTCATACGCGACCGCCTCCAAAAGCGTATTCAACAAAACACCCAACAGGGCGAATATCACCGAAAATCCAAGCACAAAAACCAGACTATTCAAAAAAATGCGTACACGACTGCCTTCTCCAGATGTAGACGCGCCCGAAAGATATGCCAAAAAACCCGGAACAATCGGTAATACACAGGGAGATAAAAACGACACAAGACCCGCAAAAAAGGCAATGAAAAATGATATATCAACCATATTAATTCATTGCGAATGCATTAATCTCGCTAATATATCTGCTTTTCTCCCATGTTTCCGGCGACTTCAGCACGCGCTCTCCATTTTTTAAAATAACCTTCGTGTGCTGATAGGCAACACCAAATTGGCGCGCAAGATCTTTTTCGTGCTGGTCAGTTTCGTTGTCGTTAAAATTCACGCGAAATCCAACCACATCGGGATTGTTCAGCTCATTGAATGCCGACTGGGCTTTGGGAAATTCCGCCTTGCAAATCGGACACCAATTCGCGTAAAAATAAAGTACAACAACTTTTTTTGAAACAAGCGCTTTGTCATAATCAGATTTTGTAAAATCAAAAAGCTGCGTTTGGGACCCGGCAAGCAAAACGCCGGTAAACGATTCCTGCATGATCGTGTCATCCATCATGGAGCCATTGTTATCTTGCATCATGGAATCATCCTTGCCCATTACAGAATCATCATCCATGCGTTCCTCTTCTGCATAATCATCAGTGCCGTCTTCTTTATTAAAAAAAATATATAATCCCCCAAAGAGAACAACCGCCACAAAAATGAGTGCAAATATCATTCCGAATCCGGAATGAGACATATTTTTATTCATATTATTTAACTACAACGGAACCGAATCGAGATGCATTCATATGGTCGTGATAATTCCATGTTCCGATTTCGGTAAACGCAAAAGAATACGACTCTCCGGAAGCAAGTGCCTTGCATGCGTCAAAAATGCGCGATTCTTCTCCGGTACCGCATTTAGTAATGTTTGAGCCCGGGTAGGCTGTATGCGTCGGGTGAAAAGCAGAAGCCGGCCAGAACGAACGCCCGCTGTCATTTACAAAACGAACCGTATCACCGACGCGTACATTCACGGGAGACGGAGAAAATCCGTTCTGCGTATATGTAACAGTAACCGTTTTTGGAGATTCATCCTCCATCATCGCATCGCCATCTTCCATCATAGAATCTCCCCCATCCATCATCGCGTCGTCTTTTTCCATCGGATCGCCTTCTATTATGACATCGTCTTCCATCATAGGGTCATCGTTTACTATCATTTCATCTACTCCTTCAAATCCGGGAGCGGGTACTTTCATTGAATTTTCTTCCATCATTGCGTCGTCATCAACACCAGATGACTTCTGCATATACACGAAAACGCCGATAATGCCTGCCACGATAATCACGATAATGAGCGGCAACATAAATCCTCCTGATTTTTGTATTGTTTTCATAAAAATGAATATGTACTACTAATAATGTATGTAATAACTAGTATAACCCTCCCTGTTAAAATGTAAAGCAAGCTTTACATTACCTGTGGATAGATCAGTAACGCGCCTTACTATACAGCATCCCTGCCATTTTCCCCAGCACCATAATAAGAAGGGCGAAAACAAACCATGGATCCGTGTGATGATATACAATGGCCTGTATCAAAAGAATGCCTGCGATAGTCGCTATGCCTAACAAATATCCGATGCGCGCCGCAATCATCTTATGAAGCTGTTCGCGCTCATCATGCGCATGTTCACGCCATATAAATACTAAAAAACTTGCGAACAAAATCACAAACACCGCACTCACGATATAGAAAATGGGGGCGGGCATCCACAACATGAACGGGTTTAAAAAAAGCACCGTCAACAAAATAAGTATGATTGATATAATAATTTCTTTTGCAAACATGGTGTATTATTTTTTGCTAACAATAAAAATTTTCTCAACCGGCTCCTTGAAAAAACGTGAAATTTTTAACGCTAAAAGCACCGAGGGGGTATAATTTCCCTTTTCAATCGCGATTACCGTTTGACGAGTAACCCCTACCGCATCAGCAAATTCTTGCTGGGTAATCCCGCGCTTGCTTCGTAATTCATATACCGTATTTGCAATATTGTCCTTCATTATGCAGTCATACTATAATATTATGAGAAAAAATAAAAACGCCCGACCCCATCGAGCGCATTTTTATAAAATATATTCCCCAGCCCAGACTAGATTGTTTTATAGCTACTAAATCTCTAATCGTCGCTAAAAAAAGATTCTAGAGACCCGCGAAAATTTTTTACATCCCAGATTAAGCTAAAAATAACACCCATCAGAACTACCGCCATAAGAATTATACCTATAAGTAAACTCCCGGTGTCACTATAACCAAAAAATGGAATCTTCAAATAACAAGTATAAGCAAACCCAGCAACAACAAGCGTTGTCCGCGGGAGTGCTACCAAAAGAACAAGCAAAAGAACAACAAACCCAAACCATGCTAAAAATGCCATAGCAATACCCCCTTGTCTTAAAATTCTTATTACATTTTCACAGATTATATTCAAAAAGTCAAACAAAACGGCCGAATTGAATTCATTCGGCCGTATTTTTATTTATCTTTTTTTTCTCCAAATTTTTTTATATATACTAACACCCTGCCCTTTTTAGGAGCATCTTCGATTTTATCAATCATCACAGGAATATGGTCTAGCCCCTTTTCATGAGGTAAAACGTCCGGAATAGAAAGAGTGGTGCCCGGATCAACCAACCGCACATGAGATTTTCTCATGCAAAGCACACAATGTCCTTCTTTTTTTAAATCATACAACTGTTTACCGTCCATCATGATCGTCAAAGCCATTCTGCCGCTCTACCTCCTCTATAAAGATTTTGATTTTTAAATTACTTTTTATACTGTAAGGTTATTTTTTTAATTTTCAAAATTTTGTCTTCCTTTGGATGGCAGTATATCATATTTTTTACTCTTTGTCAATGATTTTTTTTGATTCAATAGCTTGGCAACACCTGCCTGCCCCGGGATATTACAATACGAATACTTGCCGGCAAAATAATTTATTCCCCGCTTTTTTTTGCGGCGCGAGAACGGTCTATATGAGTGAGATGTTTTTTGCGCAAACGAACGCTTTTCGGAGTGATTTCTAAATATTCATCTTCAGCCATAACTTCAAGCCCCCGCTCAATAGTAAGCTCATACGGGGGCACAAGGTCAATTGCTTCATCAGATGCTTTTGACCGAACATTCGTAAGCTGTTTTCCTTTTGTCGGGTTTACTTCCATGTCGCTTCCCTTGGATGTATTGCCAATCACCATGCCTTCGTATATTTCAACTCCGGGTCCAATATAGATTACTCCGCGATCCTGCAGGTTCCATAATGCGAATCCAACTGTCTTGCCGGTCATCATAGAAATCATTGAGCCCACCGCGCGCTTTTTGATGTCTCCTACGTGTGGCTGAAATCCAATCGTGCGGGAAGAAAAAATTCCATTGCCCTTCGTATCAATAACAAACTGATTGCGGTATCCCAGTATACCCCGTGTCGGACCGTCAAAAAAAAGCCGCACTGTTTCGCTATGATGAGTTATATTTTTTAATATAAACGCGCGCGCGCCTAATCGTTCTATGACCACCCCCTGATATTCCTGCGGGGTATCAATAATCACTTCTTCAAACGGTTCCATTTTTTTGCCGTTTTCTTCTTTGATAATTGCTTGCGGTTGGGACACCTGGACTTCGTAATTTGCACGGCGCATATTTTCAAGCAAAATTGCTATATGTAATTCTCCCCGACCAAATACGCGGAATGTATCGGCTGCGACAAAATCTATTTTTAATCCGACGTTCACCTCAAGCTCGCGCTCAAGATATTCACGAAGCTGACGGGATGTTACATTTTTCCCTTCGCGCCCGGCGAATGGAGAATTATTTACAAGGAAAAAAAGCGTAATAGTCGGCTCGTCAATCGCGATTGCGGGAAGCGGTTCTGTGTCTTTTTCCGTTATAATCGTCTCTCCGATATAAATATCGGGCAGCCCCGCAACCAATACAATATCTCCGGCACGCGCGGTTTCTACTTCTACTCGATCAAGCCCGTTGAACGAAAATAATTTTGTGATTTTGCCGGAACGCGTCTCTCCCGTTGGATGCTTCACAAACACAGCGCTGCCTGTTTTTACAACGCCCTCGTATATCCGTCCCACCGCAAGCCGCCCTAAAAAATTATCATACCCCAAATTAAACGGCTGAAGCCGAAGCGGTTTTTGCATAAGAACATCGGATGAAGCGCTTGGGACATGTTCCAAAATAACATCCAAAAGCGGGGTGATGTCCTTTGATTCGTCTGTAAGCTTCCGCTTTGCGATCCCGTCACGGCTGACAGCATACACCACAGGAAAATTTGCCTGCTCATCATTCGCGCCAAGCTCCAAAAAAAGCTCAAGTACCTGTTCTTCACAACGCGCGGGATCGGCCGACGGCTTATCAATTTTATTTATTACCACAATCGGCTTAAGCCCCAACTCCAATGATTTTTTGAGGACAAAACGGGTTTGCGGCATCGGTCCTTCCTGCGCATCCACCACCAACAGCACCGAATCAATGGAACGGAGCACCCGTTCAACTTCCGATCCAAAATCGGCGTGCCCCGGCGTATCAACGATATTTATCTTTGTGTCACGATAAAAAATCGCGGCATTTTTTGAATAAATGGTAATGCCGCGCTCAAGTTCAAGCGCGTTTGAATCCATAGATACCCCCTCCTGGACCGCGCCCGTCTGAAGCATAAGCGCGTTCGTTAATGTGGTCTTTCCATGGTCAACGTGAGCTATGATTGCTATGTTGCGTATTTCATTCATGTTTTTTCTTATTCGGCCCAACATGAGCTCGCCCCGTAGACAGCCCTACTTCCCTGCAAAGTTCATAAAAAATAGGCCCCGTAAGGCCGAGAAACATATGCATATCATACTGAAAGAAACAATACAAGTCAACGTATTTCGCAAAGCAAGACAAAAAATCATTGACCCCGTTAGTCGTGCCTGAGGCAGATCCGCCTCTGGCGGAAAGCCCTGCACAGAAAAATTTGTGTTCAAATTTTTCTTTTACGCACAAGAGACAATTTTCACAATACATAGACCAAATATACTTCTTTCTTTATGACTACCCGCCAGACTTCTAGTTAGTTCAACAAGTAAGTGCAACACTTTGAGATAATCAAAGTGTATGCAATATCAACATTTTTCAATTGAGGAGCGCGAAGAGGTACAGCTCGGATTGTGGCGGAAAGAGTCGATCCGCTCAATTGCCCTGCGTCTTGA
>JAUYHD010000030.1 GCA_030690215.1 bacterium
AGAGGATTTACGATACTATCTTAGATTATGGAATATGTACTACAATGACCTTGAACATTGCGGATTGAATGGGAAAACTCCAAATGAATTTCTCGCGAATTATCAACTAATCAATCCGCCAAATGTGCCTGCCTAAAACACTTTAAGAAAAATAAAAAGCCCTGTGTGGGCTTTTAAAAATGACTGCCGCCTTCGTCTTCCCAGCGGTCTATATCTAGGGAACCTGATTCGTGTTCCATGTTTTTTTTAAGCGCTCCGCCATCACCATCCTCTCTGGCACGGATTGTTTCTCTTTGATTCTTTTTATACCTCAAAAATGCTTCAAAACTTACCAGTAAACAACATACGCCTACCGCCCACAATATCCAATGCGCATGACTGCCCCATGACCCCAAAAGAACTATAACGCCTAGTACGAAAAATGACCTGCACGCAACCAAAGCTAAATCAATATGCATATTGCATACCCCCAACATGGCCTTATCGTTAAAAAACTTTTTTGTAACTATACCGCACAAAAAACATAAAAACAACCCCCGCCTTCTAGAAGGCGGGGGTTGTTTTTCTATCATTAGAACACCAATTATAAATTACCCATGTATTACATACCCATCCCGCTCATGTCAGGCATGCCGCCGCCTTGAGGCATGGGCGATGCCTCTTTTTCTTTCGGTTTTTCGGCAACAACAGCTTCAGTCGTCAAAAGCATACCCGCCGCAGACGCTGCATTTTGCAAAGCAGAGCGCGTCACTTTTGCAGGATCCACAATCCCCATCTCAATCATGTCAATATCAAATTCGCCTGTGGCCGCATTATATCCTTTTGCTCCTTTCATTTTCTTTACCCGTTCCACTACAACCGCGCCGGACGCTCCGGCGTTTTCTGCGATCTGCCACAACGGTTTTTCTATCGCGCGGAGAACTATCCCAATGCCCAACCATTCATCCCGATCAACGCCCACCTTTTTTTCGCGTTCAACAAGCATATTCTCAAGAACATGAGTCGCACGCAAGAGCGCGACCCCTCCCCCAGGCACAATGCCCTCCTCAATTGCGGCTTTTGTCGCGGAAATCGCATCTTCAATACGGTGCTGTTTTTCTTTCTGTTCTACCTCGGTTGCCGCCCCCACGCGGATTATCGCAACGCCCCCCGCAAGCTTTGCTAACCGCTCCTGCAATTTTTCTTTGTCAAAATCGGACGTAGATTGTTCAATCTGCTTTTTAATCTGGTCTACGCGTTTATCAATATTCGCCTTCTTTCCCTTGCCCCCAATAATGATGGTGTTGTCTTTTGTGGACACAACTTTGCGCGCACCCCCAAGCATATTCAACTCAACATTTTCCATTTTGATGCCGAGTTCGTCTGACACAACTTGCCCGCCTGTTACCGTTGCGATATCGGCAAGTATCTCCTTTCTCCTATCGCCGTATCCGGGTGCTTTAATCGCAAGCGTATTGAATGTTCCGCGAAGCTTATTTACGACAAGCGTGGTTAACGCGTCGCCGTCAACGTCTTCGGCGATAATAATCAAATCTTTTTTCCCCGTCTGCGCAATTTTTTCCAATATCGGAAGGATTTCCTGAATAGAAGATATCTTTTTGTCAGTGATAAAAATCTTGGGGTCTTTGTAGGATGCTTCCATCCGGTCAGAATTTGTAATCATATAGGGCGACACGAATCCTCGGTCAAAATTCATGCCCTCTACAATCTCGTGGTCAATGCCGAACGTTTGGGATTCCTCTACTGTAACTACGCCATCCTTCCCCACCTGATGGATGACTTCCGCTATTTTTTCTCCGATCTTTGCGTCTTTCGCGGAAATAGTCGCGACTTGCGCAATCTCTGTTTTCTTTGAAATAGGAAGCGCGATTTTTTTAATTTGATCAACAACTTTCTGTGTTGCCTCTTCAATCCCGCGCTTAAGCGCGATTGGATTTGAACCCGCAATGACATTTTTGAGCCCTTCATTAAAAATGGATTGCGCAAGAAGGGTTGCCGTGGTCGTTCCATCGCCCGCGATGTCATTCGTTTTCGTTGCGACTTCCTTTATAATCTCTGCGCCCATGTTTTCAACCTTGTCTTCAAGTTCAATTTCTTTTGCAATTGTAACGCCGTCATTTGTAATGGTGGGCGCGCCGAATCCTTTGTCTAAAACAACGTTGCGCCCCTTTGGACCAAGCGTCACCTTAACGGCATTTGCGAGCATATCCACTCCCCGCTTGAGCTTTTCGTGCGCTTGTGAATGAAAATAAATTTGTTTTGCCATAATTTCCAAAAATGTGAATGATAATGAAAAATTTTTGTTGAAATTATGAGCACCCCGCCTACATGTTACTGTGTATTGTTTTGCGGCATGCGTATCGCAAATAGCGATACCCCATTTTGGGCGAAGCGTGCCGCCATGAAAATGAGAATAGTATCATCTGCGAAGTACGTACGCCTATTCTCGTATCATGTGGGCGTGGGTGGCCATAACTTCTTTTATTCTATAATCGCGAGAATGTCCTCCTCCTTCACAATCAAATATTCTCTGCCCGCTACTTTAATTTCGGTCGGACCGTATTTTGAAAATAAAACCCGCTGACCTTTTTTGAGAGACATGGGAACGCGCTGTCCGTCTTTTGTCATACGACCCGTCCCCACCGAAACAACTTTGCCCTGCTCCGGACGCTCCTTTTCAGCAGTATCGGGGATAACAATACCCGATGCCGTCTTTCCCTCCAAGTCATCTTTAGAAAGGGGCTCTAAAAGCACGCGATCTCCTAATGGAGTGATGATATTTTTTGCCATACTATGTTTAAAAAATACTAATACGCTATTATAAAACCTTTTTTATAAATTAGCAATCAAGACCATAGACTGCTAATCCAGTGTAGAGGAAAATAAATCAAAATGTCAACCCCGTTTGGCTAAATCGAAAGCTGCATCTACGTCTTACGGATACTATATATGATTAAAGAAACAATGGTCCGTTGAGTGTGCTATCAAGACCCACTAGTAGATGCAGCAGTAAGACGATTCGATTTTGCCTAACGGGGTCAAGCGGTTGTACTACCAAAAACAGAGGGCGCATCCTCTGTTTTTAAAGCCATTCCCCCGTATACGACTGCTTGTTCTTTTTCACGTCTGCCGGGGTTCCTGCAACAATTATCTCCCCTCCGCCATCTCCTCCTTCGGGCCCCAAATCAATTAACCAATCGGTATTCCGCAAAACATCAATATTATGCTCGGTTACTATAACCGTATTCCCCTTATCAACAAGCGCGCGAAGGACTGTCAGCAGTTTTTGGATATCTTCGGCATGAAGGCCTGTTGTCGGCTCATCCAATATGTAAAGCGTTTTTCCTGTTGCTTTCTTCGCAAGCTCTGTTGCGAGCTTTACTCGTTGCGCCTCCCCTCCGGACAACGTTGTAGCCGGCTGACCCAGTTTGATGTAACTTAAACCAACCTGGTTGAGTGTTTCTATTTTTGATTTAATAAGAGGCACATTCTTGAAAAAAACAAGCGCTTCTTCTACGGACATATCAAGAACGTGGGCAATATTTTTATCATTATAATGAATGGCAAGCGCTTCACGATTATAACGCGCTCCTTCGCACTCTTCACACGGCACATAGATATCGGGAAGAAAATGCATTTCAATTTTTTTTACCCCTTGGCCTTCGCACTCTTCGCATCGTCCGCCTTTTACATTAAAACTGAACCGTCCTGCTTTGTACCCGCGCGCGCGCGCGTCTCTTGTTTTTGAAAACAAATCGCGAATGCCCCCAAATGCGCCCGTATATGTCGCGGGGTTAGACCGCGGAGTGCGCCCGATTGGAGATTGGTCAACCACTACCGCCTTATCGATATACGAAAGCCCCTCTATTGCCTGATGCGCTCCCGGCACAGCCCGCGATCCATAAAAGTGCTGCATAAGCGCGCGTGACAAAATATCGTTAATAAGCGTTGATTTTCCCGATCCCGAAACCCCCGAAATACCGACCAATTTCCCCAGCGGAATATGTGCGGTAATATTTTTCAAATTATGCTCTTTCGCGCCCCGTATTGTTACTGTCTGAAGTTTTGATTTTTGGGGTTTGCCCCGACTTTGTCCAGAATCCTCGATGAAATCGGGATGTGGTATTTGGATTTTGTCATTTGGCATTTGAATGCCTGAAACACCCACCTTCTTCCTTCCTGCCAAATAATCCCCCGTCAACGTCTTTGCTTTTTTAAGTTCATCATACGTTCCTTCAAAAATAATTTTTCCTCCATGAACACCCGCGCCCTCTCCTAAATCAATAATCCAGTCGGCTTCTTCCATTGTTTTCTTGTCATGCTCAACAACAAGAACAGTATTGCCGAGTTCCCGCAATTCTTTGAGCGTCTGAATCAGCCGATAGTGATCTCGCGCATGAAGTCCGATTGACGGCTCATCCAACACATAAATAACACCCGACAAGCCCGAGCCGATTTGCGTTGCGAGCCGCACCCGTTGGGCTTCTCCTCCGGAGAGCGTGGTTGACTGCCTCTCAAGCGACACATAGCCCAAACCGACATTCGCCAAAAACTGCAATCGCCGTTCCATCTCTTTTAGTAAAGGGGTGGCAATCGCTTCTTCCTGCCTGTTCTTTTTTACTTCCTGTATTATTTTTTGCGCAAATCCAATCGCATCATCGGCAGACAACGCCGAAACATCCGCGATAGACGTATTAAGAATTTTCACTCCCAATGATTCGGGACGAAGACGCTTGCCGAGGCATGCAGGACAATCATTCATATACATATACCGTTCGACCTCTGCGCGCGTCCATTCCGAATCGGTTTCGCGCCACCTCCGTTCCAAATTGGGAATTACTCCTTCAAAAAATTCCTTCGGTTTTCCTGTTTCGGTTTCTGTTTTTTCTTCGCCGCGCAAAATAAGATTAATAACTTTTTTGGGGAGCGCGCCAACAGGCGTATCCAAAGAAAATTTATAGCGCTCCGAAAGATCTTCCAGCATCCACCAATACCATGACTGCCTGCCAACCCGGTGTGACGCGCGTGCCCATGGCTGAATTGCCCCTTCGGCAAGCGTGAGTTTTTTATTTGGCATCACAAGATCCGAGTCAACTTCAAGCTGATGACCAAGCCCCGTACAACGCTCGCATGCGCCATATGGGCTATTAAAGCTGAAAAGCCGCGGCTCAATCGGCGGGAGAGAAACGTGGCAGACGGGGCACGAAAAATTCTCCGAAAAAAGAACTTCTCTGTTTTTTGAACCCGAAGCGTCTTCTTTATATTCAAGCACCAGCGCTATTCCTTTCGTAAGCGCAAGCGTCGTTTCCAAAGAATCGTGAAGACGGGCGCGCTCCATATTTTTATCCACGGAAAGACGATCTACCACTACTTCAATAGAGTGCTTCCGCTTCGGATCCAAATACAAATCAAGCGCCTCTTCAATCCGCATCACCCCGCCATCCAAACGAACGCGCAAAAATCCCTGCTTTTGTATTTCTCCCAGGATTTTTTTATGCTCTCCTTTTTTTGCGCGAATCACCGGAGCGGCAATCATAACAAACGCTCCTTTAAATTCCTTGCTGATGGTTTTGATCATCTCATCAATGGTCTGTTTTTTTACCGCCCGCCCGCATATAGGACAATGGGGCTTCCCAATGCGAGCAAATAAAATTCTCAAATAATCGTAAATTTCGGTGATGGTCCCGACTGTGGAACGCGGATTTTTTGATACGGATCGCTGATCAATTGCAATTGCGGGTGACAAACCCTCAATCTTGTCTACATCCGGTTTTTCGCGAACGCCCAAAAATTGGCGGGCGTAACTTGAAAGAGACTCCACAAAACGCCGCTCGGCTTCCGCGTAAATCGTATCAAACGCAAGCGAGGACTTTCCTGACCCGGAAAGTCCCGTAATAACAACGAGTTTGTTTTTTGGTATCTCAAGCGAGATATTTTTGAGATTGTGAGTACGCGCACCTTTTATGCGTATAAAGTCCGTTTCATTTGTGATCTTCTTTGCTGTCATAACAATGCAGATCGTATTGCAATTATCCAGTATAGGGATTTTTGGGGCCGGGGTCAACCCCGTCAGTAGAAAATAGCATGGTTGTTCTCACGCCTCTTTTGTATCAACACAAGGGAACGTGCTTAGGCGTTGGGAAAAGGAAAGAGATATATATCTATCGAACAACAAAGGCGTTATGCTATTTCCACTACGGGGTCAACCCCCCCCCCCGTTTGGCTAAATCGAAGCGTCTTCCTTGCCCCGTAAGACACTATCACATAATGCATTCTTGTAAGTCCTTGTGTGGACAATATATGTACAATGAAAAAGAAATCTACTATACACATAATAAAAACGGCGAACGCATGACTTACCATGTGATAGTGTCAAACGGGGCTTGCTGCATCTACCGGCAAGTCTCGATGGCGTGTTCGACAGACCGTTGTTTCTTTAATCATATATAGTATCCGTAAGACGTAGATATTTTGCTTTTCTGCCGAAGGCAGATCTGCCTTTGGCATGACGATTTTGCCTAACGGGGTCAAACCCGTTAGATAGAGCTTCGTAAAGCTTGCCCATCTAACGGGGTCAAGACATGTATGCGTGTGGATGGTGAAATCCGCCATAAAAATAAAAAACAGCGGATATGTTTACCTCGCTGTTTTGTGAGTTTGTTATCGGCAAGACCCTGGTCCTTTTAAACAATCTAAATAATACTAATCCAGGCCGTATTCTCTAAAACACTCTTCGGGGGTTTTCGCATTTAAAATAAAATCGCGATCTGCGTTCTTATTGTCTTTGAGAAAAAAAAGCTTGTCTACATGATTGAATAAAGAAAACCCTAAAATTGAATTGCTTTTCTTCCACCGTCGAGCAGAATTCTTTAATATATTTAAAGTCTTTGTCACTGCTTCTTCTACCGTATCTGTGGCAAATGATATTTTTTTTCTGGGTCTCCTTATATGGTCTTTTTCATCATCTGAATCAATGTTCCCAATCACATAATGTCCTGTCCAATGATACATTTTATAACCTCCTGGATTTTTAAAAAACTATGAATCTAATATACAACATCGATATAATCTTGTAAAATATAAGTTCTATATAATCAATTCGTTATGAATACAAAATCAAAAAACATCCCCCATACTCCCGGCATATATTTTTTCTCCGCCCGAGGCGGATCCGCCTTTGGCGGAAAAAACAAAATAATTTATATCGGCAAGGCAAAAAATCTTAAAGAGAGAATTTCTTCATATTTCTCAAGACAGAATACTGATATCCGAAAAATTAATATGGTGCGCGAAGCAACCACGCTTATATGGCAAGAAACGCTCTCCGATGCGGAAGCCCTCATACAAGAATCCGAGCTGATAAAAAAATACCGGCCAAAATATAATATTGTCATGCGCGACGATAAGCAGTATTTTTATGTACGCTTTTCGGATGAAGAATTCCCCCGCATCACGCTCACCCATCAACCAAATAAAACTCAAAGTTCAAAACCCAAAGCTCAAAGCTCCTTTATCGGTCCGTTTACCGACGGCGCATCTCTCAAACAAACCCTCAAACTGTTACGGCGGGCTTTCCCATATTGCACATGCAAAGAAAAACACAAACGCATATGCCAGCACGCCTCAATCGGAAATTGTTTGGGTATATGCTGTATAGATAGCGCATACAAAAAAGCGCTCTTCCCCGACTATACGCATCGCGTATCGCACTATAAAAAAAATGTTCACAGTATAAAAAATGTTCTTTCGGGAAAAGGAAAAAAGATGACCGAACAGATGCAAAAAGATATGGCTCGGCTTTCGCGTATCCAACACTATGAAAAAGCCGCCCTCATACGCGATCAATTATACGCGCTGGAAAATATTTTCTCCCATAAGCACATACTCAGGCGGGAAGAAACCGTATATGCGCACAAAGGCGTTGTGTATCTTAAGAACATTCTCCACACACACGAAAACCCAAAAAGAATAGAAGCGTATGACATCTCAAACATCCAAGGAAAAGATGCGGTAGGTTCAATGGTCGTATTTACTGACGGCAAGCCGGATAAAAATGAATACCGGAAATTTAACATACGTCTGCCTGCCCGCCCCAATGATGTCGGCATGATGAAAGAAATAATTGCCAGACGATTTTCAAACCCATGGCCGCTCCCGGATGTTATGGTCATTGACGGAGGTAAGGCGCAATTGAATGCAGCGTTGCATGGAATCAAGAATCAAGAATTAAGAATTAAGGTTATTGCGCTTGCGAAACGAGAGGAAGAATTATATCTCCCAAGCGGAAAAATTATAAAATTAAAAGAGGGGCCAAAACCCCTCCTGCATCTCTTGCAATATATCCGCAACGAAGCGCATCGGTTTGCGATTACTTTCCACCGCAGAAAACGCGGCAAAAACATTTAAGTCTGGTCTTCGTCGTGTTTTCTTATTCTCTTCTCAACTTTTCGGAGTGCCCACAAAATCACAAGTATTAATACCGCAGTAAATACCGCGACACTATACATCTGCACGCCTACCGCCATCCCAACTGCCGCAACCGCCCATAGACCCGCCGCGGTCGTGAGGCCATGAACACTCCCGCGCTGAACAAAAATAAGTCCCGCGCCGAGAAAGCCGATACCAACAACTACTTGCGCGGCAACACGCGCGGGATCCTGCACACCGCCGCCAAATTGCTGAAACGCGCCCACGGAAAGAATCGTGAAGAGCGCGGCACCCAATGACACAAGCGCGTATGTTCGCATGCCTGCCGCCTTGCCTTTATATTCCCGCTCAAGACCGATAAAAAGCCCGAGCCCCATCGCAAGCGCCACCTGAAAGAACATTCGCAATGTTTCGGGGTCAAACATGTCAAAAATTAATGAATGATAATGCCCCGACGCACATTACAATGTATTTCAATAATGAAGTCGGGACCCCGATACCCTTTATTATATTTTTTGATGGATATCGGGAAATAAATTTTGTTTTAATTTACACATATCGCCTTCGGCTCATCTTCACGAGCACATTCCTAAATCTCAACTACCTTTTCTTTACGAATAAGCTCAATAACTTTTTCCACAAGCGCTTTGGGGTCTTTATCAAACACCACTTTGCCCTCTCCACGGTGGGCACGATCAATAATTTCTTTAATCAAATCGGTGGAACCGCCAGCATCCTCAAGAACACCTACCGGCTTATTATCTTCAAATGCGATTGTAAATTCGTTCAATGTTCCCATACGCCCGCAACCGACAATCACTCCATCTGAGGCACGCGTGAGAAGAAGGTTTCTCCCCGCATAATCAAAACCGGTGTATACAATCATATCCATATAATCAACCGGGAGCTTGTATTTTTCAACATGCTCTTTCTCGTTTAACGCGGGAGACAACCCAATAGAAATCCCGCCTGCTTCTTTGGCGCCGATTGCCGCCCAATAGGGAAAACCGGTAGTTGCCCCCGTCACCAAAATAGCGTTATGTTTTACAATCTCTTTGCCCAGTTCTTTTGCCCGCTCAAGGGCATCTTTCGGGCAATGACCGGTTTCTGCGGCGCCCGAAACGCAAATCTTAAATTTGAGGTGAGAATGCGGTGATGGCTTCATATAATCAGTATACCGAAAAGCAAAAAAATAAAAAAGCTTCGTTTTACAACGAAGCCCTACGTATTAGCCACACGTTACAGGAAAACCATGCTCCTCAAACTGTTTTTCAAGATGAGTAAGCCCGCCTCCAATTTGGAATTCAATAGCATTGCCGCCCGCTATTCGAAAACCCTCGGTATTTTTAGAAAGATTATCTACAAACATTATATGCTCCCTCGAAATACCGCATTCTTTCCATATATGACCAAGAACAACATTAAAAAAAGCGGGGTTTTCGCTTTTTCTCCCTTTCCACTCGCATGAAAAAAGAACAATATCAGAATGAAAATACTTGAACAAATGCCCAAAACGCGATCTCATATGTTCTGCGTGTATGCAATTTGCGTTAGAAAGAAGGCCCTGGATATAACCATCTTCGCTGATTCTCCGTGATAACGATAAAAATAGCGCAGTATGAAGAGGCCGCTCTCGCAATGTCTTGTTAAACGCAATAATAAAATCATCAAAATGCGGGCTCTTGCCAAAATGGCGCGAAAGCACGGTGTATATTTTTTTGGGAGTCCATTCTTCGTTCTCTTCTATGGAATGCCAGAATTTCATCGGCGGCTTATCGCCCAATGCGTATTCACTCTCAAAAAAATCACGGACTTCATATCTGGTTGCGCCGAAAAGCACTCCGTTATCAATATAAAATTCGTCAACATCAAATTCTGCCAACACGCCGCCAAAATCAAAAAGAAATCCTTTTTCTTTTTTTCGCATGGCCTTTCTCCTTTTTTCTGTTTTTAACGAACGTTCTTTATTCTAATCAAGAGATCCATTATATGTCAAACGATTCACCCATCTGGGGCGCGTATGCGCGAATCCCCAAGTGGTCGCGAATACGCTGCACAAAAAAGAGCGAGGACTCCGCTTCGCCGTGCACCGCAAACACCGTATCAAGCGTATCAATAGAATCATGCACAAACTCCATAAGCGTATTTTGGTCGGGGTGCGCGGAATATCCGGATATCTTTTCAACCCGCGCGCGCACCGGGACCTCCTCGCCAAATATATCCACGCTGCGCGCGCCATCCTGCAATTGCCTCCCGCGAGAACCCGCTGCCTGATACCCCACAAGCAAAAGCATGGAATTAGGATCGGGCAAATATCGCCGTTCATGATGCAAAATACGCCCGCCTGTAGACATCCCCGAACCCGCAATAATAACCTTTGGCGGAGGAACATCATTGATCGCTTTTGACTCTTCCGTTGCAAGCGTAAATTTGAGCATGGGGAATTTGAATATATGCTCGCCCGAATCAATGATATAGCGCGTTCGCTTGTTAAAATACTGATCGCTTTTCTTGTAAATTTCTGTGGCGCGAATCGCCAAAGGCGAATCCAGAAACACCGGCACCATGGGCACCCGCCCGTGCTCTATTAAATCATTTATTTCGTACAGAATTTCCTGCGTACGCTCAAGAGAGAACGCCGGAATCATAAGTACGCCGCCCCGTTTTACCGTATCTTCAATGGCACGCTCTAATTTTCCCTTTCGTTCACTATGCGCTTCGTGATCACGATTTCCATATGTAGATTCAATAACTAAAATATTCGCGCCGCTTACCTTTTCGGGTGCGGGCAAAAGCGGCGTTGGGGGATTCCCAAGATCTCCCGTAAAAACAATTTTTTTCTGGGCTTCTTCTTTTTCTTTATACATAATTTCTACCATCGCGGAACCCAGAATGTGGCCCGCATCAAGCAAGCGGATATGCAAATCTCCGATAACAAATTCGTCCTGATATTCGTGCGCCTCCCAATGTTGGAATGTTTTTTGAAGATCTTCCTCCTCAAATAATACCGTATTGCCTTCATGCTCTGCTTCCCTCTCCATCAAACTCAAACTATCCTTGAGCATAATCTGTATGAGATCTTTTGTTGGCACCGTTGAATGAACATTTTTCTGGAATCCCTCTTTAAATAATTTTGGGATGCGGCCCGTGTGGTCAGTATGCGCGTGCGTTACAATAACACCGTCAATGGAAGAGGGATCAAACGGGAATGGCACATAATTTTGTTTTTCGCATACTTTTGGGCACTGAAATAATCCGCAGTCAATCAATACTTTTGCCTGGTCCGTTTCAAGCAAATAGCAAGAACCTGAAATTTGCTGAGCGCCCCCATAAAAAGAAAGTTTTGCCATACTGTCAGTATATCATCATACGCGGGCCGGGACACTTGACCCCGTAGAGCAATATCATATGATGCATTCTTATAAGTCATTATGCGAAACAATATTTCCGAAAAAAAATTAGAATGCAATTGTTTTTGTACTTTAGGCGGCGAATGCATGACTTATTATATGATATTGTCTTACGGGGTTGATTTTTTGCTTTTTTTGTTATAGTATTCACAAAAATCGCTTTTACGGAGGAACGTCCTTTGAAAATATATGTAGACTTGGAATTTAAGGGGAACAAAATAGAAGCTCTTGAGAGCCTGCCTTATGGGATAGGCGCGCATTACAAATATGAGGGCAATCGCAAAGAAATAATACGAACCCTTCCGGATACCTATACCGTAGGGCTTGGTGAGAGAGACGAACTACGGCTCCACCATATATGGGATATCGCGCGCATTGCCGCAGAAAAAGTGACTGGCGAAATAAATGCCGACGAAATATATTTCTATAATATAGAAAAAATACATGGAAGCACTCCGTTCAACACGCAACAAATTACAAACGCTATCGTGCTTGGAGCAACAACCGGCTTGTATCGTTTTGACTCATACAAAGCAAAAAAAGACCCAAACAAAAAAATAGCGAAAATAACCGTGTCGGATGCTTATGCCTACCAAAAAGAGGCGGATGTAATCGCAAAAGCATATGTACAAACACGCACTATGATAGAAATGGCGCCAAATGATTTTTACCCCGAAAGCGCCTGCAAGCATGTTGATGAAATGTTCGCGCATCCTATGAGTGTATATGTAGATGACTATGATCCAGAAAATTTCAGGCGGAAATCATGGGATACTTCATCTTCTTATATCCGTAGATTTTATTTTACGGAAAAAACAGTCCCGGGGCTATTTCCATCTCTTTGGGCGGTAGGCAGGGGTGCGGGCAATAAGCCGCGCATGCTTGTCATAGAATACAAGCATCCCGGTACGACATTCAAAAATCCGATAGCGCTTGTAGGAAAAGGTATCTGCATGGACACCGGAGGAGACGACAGCAAGCCATCAGACGCAAAAAAGAATATGCGCATGGATATGGCAGGGGCTGCAAACGTCATCGGCACGATGAAGACAATAGTTGATCTTAATATTCCGGTATGGGTAGTTGCCGTATGTCCGTTCGCCATAAACAGTCCGGGTCCGGATGCCTACACCCAGGAGATGGTCATAGGAACATATAAAAACGGCCCGACAACAGTCATCCGCCACACGGATGCGGAAGGACGAGTTGTTCTTTCTGACGCAGTTCGTTTTGCGGCTCTTGAGTGGAACCCGAAATACATCATTGAGCTTTCAACACTGACAGGAGCCGCACGAACCGCTATAGGCAATTGGGGAAGAACAGTCGCTATAAGCAACCATAAACCTCTGGAAGATACTTTCTTGCGCGCGGTTGAACGCGCCGGTCAACGCGTAACATTCCTTCCTCTTGATGAAGAAGCGTTGGAAGCCATGCAAGACAAAGAAAGCGGCGCAGATCACAACAACATAGGAAGCGCGGGATCGGGTGGCGCTATCACGGGAGGCGCGTTCGTTTTCTTAAAGCTTCCCGACGGAACACATATGATACATTGGGATATCGCCCCAACGACCGATAAGCCCGAATTACGCGGGCAAGAGATACGGACACTTATAGAATTCATGAAAATGACCGTATAAAAATAATAAAAATACAACGCCATCATGCTTTTTGCATGATGGCGATTTTTATTCCAGCGCCTTAAGCGCTTTTTCTTCCAATGCTTTCCGTAGAGGGTCTTCAATTTTTTTTATTTCTTCTATGTATGTTTTTGTCCGCGGAGAACCTTCTACAAAAAGCGAACAGCAATCGTCATATGGCAATTTTGATATATCATATGTTCTATATTTTTTCGCACGTTCTATAATTTCTTCCTTATCCAATCCCGCAAGCGGACGCAAAATAGGGAGTGTGGCAATCTCTGATACTGTTCGTATATTTTCGAGTGTTTGGGAAGCAACCTGCCCAACAGAATCACCGGTTACAAGCACCAATGCTTTTTCTTTTTCCGCGATACGCTCGGCAATCCAAAGCATCCACCTCCTATAAAGCACGATCCGGAATTCTGACGGAGCTTTTGTAACAATATATTGCTGGATATCGCTTAATGGAATTTCATGCAATAGAAGCTGTGTGGGGCTATATTCCGAAATCACATCGCGCAATTTTCTTACATTCTCCAATGAATCTTTTGACGTATATGGATAACTATGAAAATGAACCAACACAGGAATACACCCCCGCTTCATCATTAAAAGAGACGCGATCGGAGAATCAAACCCGCTTGAAAGAAGAACAATTACCTTCCCCGAAACGCCAACCGGCAACCCCCCCAATCCCTCAACTCGTTCCGTTAAGAGATAGGCCTTATGCTCAACAACTTCTATGCGCAAAATAATCTCCGGGCGCTCCAGCGACACCGGAAAGCCGAATTCTTCATGAATAACAGCTCCGATTTCTTTTTCAAGGTCATGCGAAGTAAAGGGATATTTTTTTTCCGCGCGCGAAGCGCTTACGCGGAATGGCGCTTTTTCTTTTTTTGAAAATATTTCGCGCGCCTTCTCTTTTATAGCATCCGCATCAGCAGACGTAACGACACCTATTTCAATATGATGGACGCCGAACACATAGCCCAGCCGTTCTGCCAGCTCCTTCCTTTTTTCTTTTTTAACATATATGACAATTCTTCCAGAAACACGCTCTGCGGATATGTACAAACCATGCGCCTGCTTCTTTATATTAAAAAGAAGCGCCTTCTCAAAGAAAGCGCGATTTTTCCCCTTGAGCGCAATTTCGTGATAATGCGCTATGATGCATGTGTTTTCCTCCATAGAAAAAATAATGCGGCGAATAAAGCGCCTGCCACATCCATGATTAAATCAAGAAGAGTATCTGCCAGAAGCGCTTTGCCGGAAAGACCGATACCAAGAAACGGAACATGGATTGCATCCATCGCGAATTCAAAAATTTCCCATCCGATTCCCACAAACGCCGCTCCGCTTACGATAATAAAAACAGCAAGCGGGAATGACGCGCGGAAGCTCTCGCGAAACGAATAATAATACAGATAAAACAAAAAACTCCCCGCCCAAAATCCGCCTGCAAAATGAAGTACGATATCAAGCCACCAAAAAGTGTAATACAACGACTCAACTAACGCAATGATATGTACGCCAAAAATACCAATGAGCGAACCAAGAAGAATGGCCGGGAACGCATCATTCTTTTTTTTAAATAACATCATATACCCCTCGCTGCATATATATCGCTTGTAAAACACATACGCAAACAAAATCCTTAAAACATTATATCTTCTTCCGCCCGCTTATATGCATGGATTTCTTTATCCGTAAACCAATGAGTAAGTTCGTGTGCCGCCTCCTCCGGATCGCCTGACGCGTGCACTACATTATGGATAGAGCGTTTTTGGATGTTTGCCAATGTCGGCGAATCTACCGAAAAATCACCGCGTATTGTCCCCATGTCTGCAAATGCAGGAATAGTTTTACCCACAATCTTTCGCACCATATCAATTGCGTGAATGCCCTGCACTACCATTGCAACCATAGGACCTGACGTAAGAAAATCAACGTTCCACTGCGCAACCTGTTTCCCTATTTCTATCGGGTCATCGGTGCCGACTTCTTTTTTAGGATCCTTGCCGTATTTCTGATAATTTTCAAATGTTTTTTCTCCTATGCCGCGAAGCCATGGTTCCGTGTTCGGATAGTGGCTATGCGCATGCTTACGCGAAGCTAAAATCATTTTAATCGCGATCACTTTTAAGCCGCGCATTTCAATCCGCTTGATTACTTCACCAATAAGACCCCGCTTTACGCCGTCCGGCTTGATAAGTACGACGGTTTTTTCTTCTGCTGGGTGGCTCATGCTCACATACTAATGAAACCCGGCTTTTTTGGCAAGACATAAAAAAAGACTCGTAGGATTATCTGCGAGTCTTTTGCATATCTAGTGGATTGAAATCATCAGATCTATTGCTTTTTTCGCTTTGTTGGCAACGCGCTCAGTAACCGTAATTTCATACTTCTCTTCTTCCAACGACCGAAGAACTTTCTCAAGCGTTATTTTTTTCATATACCCGCACACGGCTCCTGCGTCAAGCGGTATGAATTCTTTTTCTGGATTTTCTTTTTTCAGCCGATATATAAGACCCGTTTCGGTCCCGATAATAAATTTTTGCGCGGAAGATTTTTGTACATATGCAAGCATTCCGCCCGTTCCCAAAAATCTCACATGCGGTACGCATTCACTTACCATAACAAGCGCCTGTGACGTACATCCGCACTCTGGATGAATAAGCACCTCTGCATCCGGATATTCCCCGATACGCTTCATAATATATTCCTTGCGAAGCCCGGCATGTACATGGCATTCGCCGGGCCAGAGATGCATATTCATACGGCCTGTTTTCTGTCTGACATAATACCCAAGAAACATATCCGGCAAAAAAAGAATTTCCTTTTCGCGAGGAATCGCATGTACTATCGCTACAGCATTCGCGGACGTACAGCAATAATCGCTTTCCGCTTTTACTTCTGCTGTTGTATTTACATAAGAAACCACGATAGCCCCGGGATGCTCTTTTTTCCATCCGCGTAATAGATCTGCGTCAATCGTATCTGCAAGCGAACACCCCGCGCCCATATCAGGGAGAAGCACCTTTTTTGCGGGGGATAGTATTTTTGCGGTTTCCGCCATAAAATGCACACCGCAGAAAACAATTATGTCTGCGTCCGTTTCCGCCGCCTTGCGCGAAAGCTCCAATGAATCGCCGACAACATCCGCAACATCCTGGACTTCCGGTACCTGATAATTATGGGCAAGAATAACCGCGTTTTTTTCTTTTGCGAGCGTTTTTATTTTTCGTATATGCGCTTCTTGAATGGATACATCTTGTATGCCTGCGGTTTTTTTGTTCATCTCCTTGTTTCTCCTACAAAATTTCTTTTTGTATACAATCGGCAATAAGACCCGCAATGGAGTGAATCTGAAATATAGAAGGATGCGGTAATTCAATCGTGTCTGTCCCGTGCAAACTCGTAAATAGTTCGCTCAGATGTAAAAATCTTTTTTTACCCCTCCCGCTTAACACCAGATGCGTTGCAAATAAATGGATATCGCCGGCGCCCTCTTTTTTTAAAGCACGCGCTCCTTGTATAACAGTCCCGCCCGAATCAACAATATCGTCAATCATAATAACAGTTTTGCCGCGCACATCTCCAACCACGTTCATAACTTCTATCTGGCCGGGTCCTTCACGGCGCTTATCAAGATATACCGTGCCAACTTTAAATTCTTTTGCATACGAACGCGCAATACCCAGCCGCCCGACATCAGCTGCCGCGAATACAAAATCTGAGGTAAGATCCATACTCCGTATCACATCCAAAAAAACTGTTTTTGCATACGGCTCCATATTACGAATGCGCGGATCAAGTGCCGTACACTCTTTTAAAGAACTATTATGCAAATCTATCAAGACAATCCGATTTGGCCGTTCACACGCTATTACCTTCATCTGCATACGACCGGCCTTATCTTGCCCTGGCTCGTTAGCGCGATCTTGCCTTCCTGCGCCAAAATAGGGAACCACTACCACCGTTTTCTGTACGCTAAAGTCCTGCACCGTATCAAGCAACGTAAGCAACTCCACCAGTCCGTCAGATCCCAAAGTGTTCCCGACCACCAGCGCAATTTCATTGTGCGGCAGATCAATAATCTTGTTCCAAATCTGACCATCAGGATATTTTCCTATATCTACCGCGTGTAATTTTTCTCCAAGGTGACTTGCTATTTTTTTCGCGAATGCCTTTCCGGAATGTGTTGCATAAATCTTCATTTCAACCCCTGTATATAATTTTTCTTACGTTTATTTTAAAAGTACATTGCTTCCATTTGAATGCAAAATAATTGTCTTGTCAATGTCGGTACGAAAAATTTCTGCGCCGGCCTTTTCTAATACATTAAGTATAATCTGATGCGGATGACCGTATCGATTTTCTTTTCCCGCAGATATAATCGCTATCGCAGGAGAAACCGCACGCACAAATGCGTCACTCGTAGATGTTTTTGAGCCATGATGACCGACCTTAAGAACCTCGCAATCTATATCATCATACAAAAGCCGCATTTCTGAATTGCGTTCCGCGTCTCCGGTCATTATAAAACACGTATCGCCATATATAAGCTTGCCCACAATTGACGCGTCATTTGGATTCTTCAATCCTTCCACGTGTTGTGGCCACAATATGTCAAAAAACACATGTGTATCAAGTTGCACGCGCATGCCCCGTTTTGCAAACACAATATCAGCGTCCTCGCCATCGCGCGCGCGAACCCATTCGGCATATACTCCCGTTTCCCCAACAAAGCCGGATTCAATGATCGTGCCGACATCATAGCGTTCTAATACATCAATTAACCCACCGATATGATCTTGGTCTGAATGTGTCGCCATCACAACATCAATAGATCTGTCGGAAAACGGCAATATGTCTCCCAATTCGGAAAGAACTTTTTTATTCGGTCCGCCGTCAATAAGCATCTGTGTTCCGTCCGGCGTTTCAATAAAAATAGCGTCCCCCTGTCCTACATCCAAAAATGAAACCTCCATTATTGCATCTTGTCCTGATACAATAATGCTATTCCATATTAAAAAAGCCGCCCCCAAAAGCAACAACATAAAAATAAAAGAAAAATAATTTCGTATATATTGCATAATTTTTCACATCATATACTATATAGAAAGTTCTTTAAAGTAAGGGGGCGTTCATGATAAGTATCGGCCTTGCGTGCATATATGCGTTTTTCTTATGGCTTTCTAAAGTAGAAGGTCCTCGCATTTTCCAACGAGCAGCAAATTTTTTATTCTGGTGGTATATAGTTGCCCTATCCCTTGCAAGCGTACTGCTATTTTTTGTTTTGACGGGTTATTTTACCTTAGCATTCTCTAGCGGGTCATTCTCATTCTTGAATCTTGCTCTTGGGACTTTTGTGGGTGGGACTATCAGCATATTCATTTTCACACTGTTTGGTTTATTGATGCTAGCCGAAATTATCGGAGCGCATCTTTTGCGCACATCTGTTGAAAAAAGGGGAGATATGTGGGTATGGAATAATGGAAGAATAATTTTTGGTTTTCTCCTTATCATTATTTCGCCCATGTTAACTTTTGGCCTATAATCCGCACAATCCTGCATGTATGATGCAGGATTTTATTTTTAACATATATATAAAACGGTTTCGCGGGAAGCGAAACCGTTTTGTCTTCTTATTATTTATTTTGCAGTATATCCGCCATCAACAGGAAGGATAACGCCGTTCATATATTGATTATTCGCAAGAAAATATACAGCATCTGCTATCTCTTCGGGTTTTCCTTTTCTTTGAGACGGTACGCGCATATAATACTGCTCCATATATTTCCCATGAAGCCCCTCCGTCATGGCTGTTTCAATAATTCCTGGCGCTACCGCGTTCACCGTGATGTCAAATGGTACACCGTCTTTATTAAATGGAGCTTCATGCGCCAATGTTTTTGTAAAGCTGGAAACCGCTGCTTTTGAAGAGCTATATACTATGTTCCCGGGATCGGCGCAGCCAGCCATTATAGAACTGATATTAATTATTCTCCCGTATTCTCTAGCACGCATATGAGGAAGAACCACATAACAACAATGAAACGTCCCCCAGTAATTTATATTCATTACTGATTTTAACTTTAAAAGATTTTCTTTTTTCGTTTTTGCAAGTACGCCGTCAGAAACCAAAATTCCCGCCGCATTCACCAAAACATCGATACGCCCGAAGGAATTCATAATTGGATCAATCATCCTCCCCACATCATCGATATCACTTACATCACCCAATAAACCTAAAATACCTAACCCCGTTGTAATTTTGACTAATTTTTCTTTCGCCGAAAAATGGTCTACCGCTATCACTATTGCATGAGCCTTATGGAAGCGCTTGGCAATCGAACTCCCAATTCCCCCAGCCGCACCCGTAACGACAACTACCCTTTCTTTCATATCTCCCATGGTGGTCTCCTTTTGTTAATGAATATGCCGCAATAATATACTAAAAAAATGGAAAAGTCAATAAAAATCCCGTTCCGCAACATGCGAAACGGGTTTATTTTTTATTACTAACGCGTCTGATAATTCGGGGGATCTTCTATCATAAGCACATCATGCGGATGACTTTCTCTCAACCCCGCGCTTGTTATCCGCACAAGATTAGCTGTCCACAATAATGGAATTGTCTTTTTCCCCGTATACCCCATGCCGGCGCGAAGTCCCCATAAAAGCTGATATACCGTATCTTCGAGTTTGCCGCGATATGATACACGACCCTCCACGCCTTCAGGCACCAGCTTAGAATCAATCATATCGTCTTGGGCATACCTATCGCGAGCGCCTTTTTTCATTGCTCCCACAGACCCCATACCCCGATATACTTTATATGTTCGTCCTTGATAGAGCACTGTATCACCCGGAGCTTCATCGGTTCCCGCAAAAAGATTCCCGATCATAACAGACGAAGCACCCATAGCAAGCGCTTTTGCGATATCTCCTGAATACTTGATACCTCCATCCGCAATGACTGGGATATTATGCAGACGCGCGACAGATGCGACTTCACGGATTGCAGATATTTGAGGAACCCCAACACCCGCTATCACACGAGTTGTGCAAATTGAACCCGGCCCTACACCGACTTTGACCCCATCAGCTCCCGCCCCAATCAAACGCTCTGCGGCTTCTTTTGTGGCTATATTGCCTGCGATAATTTCTATCTTGGGAAAATTCTTTTTCGCTTCCTTTACAGCATTCACCACCCGAAGAGAATCCCCATGAGCCGTATCAATAACGATTACATCACAGCCAACGCCAATAAGCTCTTCTATCCGCTTCATCCTATCTTTATCTACGCCCACCGCAGCTCCACAGCGTAATCTTCCCAACGCATCTTTAGAAGCTAACGGAGACTGCGCGGTCTTTTCTATATCTTTTGCGGTAATCAACCCGCGCAAACGCCACGACTCATCAACCACAGGAAGTTTTTCTATCTTTTTTTCATCCAAAAGCTTCTTAGCGTCTTCAGGCGTCGTATCTTCTCGTACCGTAATAACATGTTTGGTCATCACATCCTGGATGCGCGTGTTATCATCTTTTACAAACCGCACATCTCTGTTACAAACAATACCAATAACAACATCGGATTCATCTGTAACCACAAGACCAGAAATCCCTTGATCGTTCATAATCTTTCGGGCATCTTTTACTCGTTTCAGAGGAGAAATTGTCTTGGGACGGATTACCATTCCGCTCTCATATTTTTTTACCTTTTCAACTTCTTCAGCTTGAGAACGAATTGTGAGCCCGCGATGGATAATGCCGATACCGCCATCTTTAGCCATCTTTATTGCCATCTTTGATTCAGTAACCGTATCCATTGCTGCGCTCATCAAAGGAATATTAAGCGTAATCTTAGGAGTAAGCTGTGTTCGGATATCTACCTCTCGTGGCAAAATATCCGAATACGCGGGCTTCAGCAATATATCATCAAATGTTAAAGCATTTTCAATATCCATCTCTTTTTCCGGCATATACCGCCTCCTGTCTCTTTATTTCAAAAATCTATATTGCAAAAAACAATACCACAAAAAATAAAAAAATGCAATTATTTCGTATGCCGAATTACCCCCCACCCCATTAGATAGAGCGTGCGCGCTCATCTAACGGGGCGAAACTCATTTCATAAAAAATTGAGACACCCATACCACGTAAACTGGCTATCCTATCTTCTATCGGCGGACGTGCCACCCCATCATCACGTATAAAAATATCATCACAATCACGGGAAACTCCGGAATAGAAAATTCCGCAAACGGAAGCGATGAAAATAGCTCAACTATTTTAAGTTGATATTCAAGCAAAAGATACGCAATCCATGCGAATGGAAACGCGATTGTATGTGAAATAAATCCGAGCATGCCTGCAAGCGCGCCGAAAAACATCGCATATGGAACCGCAATCAGCACAAACATGTTTACCGGAAGCGCAACAATGGAAAATGTCCCCATAAGCGAAAGAATAAGCGGGGTTACTGCAAGCTGTGCGGATAGTGTCGCGGTAGCGGCTTCGCGGAGTCCAAATCGTTTTGGAATCCATGAAAGACGTTTTTCAAAACGCGGAGCAAGATAAATAAGCCCAAGCGTTGCCAAAAAAGAAAGCTGGAACGATGCATCAAAACGGAGAATTTTTGGATTCATAAAAATCATTCCCGCCCCCGCGATCAATAAGGCAATAATAACGCGGTTCACCCGCCCGGTTGCCTGTGCCGTGTAAATAAGAATAGCCATGATGGACGCGCGTACCACGGGGGCGGCTCCTCCCGTTAAAATTGCGAAAAGAATTATCCCCAATACACCGGCAAAAACACTCACCATCCATGGAAGAAAAAAACCCAAAACCCCCGCAAGCGCACGCGCAATAATAGTTACGTTATACCCGGACAATACGACAATATGAATCACGCCAACCGCGCGGAATCTATCAAGCAAGTCTTCGGGTATTGCGCGCCGCGCTCCAACAGTAAGCCCGCCCAAAAAAGACGCGTGCGGTTCCGGCAAAAGGATTTGAATGTTTTCAAGATATGCGCCCTTCAAAGAAAAAAGCCAGCGTTTTAAAAAAAATCCTCCATGTTCTATAAATTGAACTTTGGGATACGAAACCTCAAGATAGATTTCGTCTTTCGCAAGATATCCCTCCCAATCAAAGCCAGAATCCTCAAAATTTTCTGGGCGGCGAATATCCCCGCGCACCTCAACAATATCCCCGTACGAAAAAGAAGGATAATGATTCGCAGTTACAAGAATTTTTTCGGGCGGCATTGCTTTCCATTCCTTTTTTGCCCAATCAAATAACTCACTACCATCTACAATAAGACGCGTGTAACGCTCGCGTTCATCAGGTTCTTCAATAATTGTTCCGCGAAGCATAACCGATGTCCCCGCAAATACTTCCCAGCGCGGGTCCGCGCCCCCCTTATCTTTTACATCAAAACGAATAATGCCGATGCTTGTTCCAACCAAAAAAAGGCCCACAAAAAAGAAAAGCGCATTGTTGCGCACGCGCCAAAATAAAAACAAAAAACACCCGAGTGCTACAACAAAAAACGCATACACATATGGGATATCAAAAAAAGAGCGAGACATGGTGCCCGCTCCAAACCCCGCGATACAAATCAGTAATATTTTTTCTCTCATAGCAGAGTATCTTGCTCTCCCGCGTCTAACGCCCTATTTACCAATCTATCCGCTTCTTTGTTTTTCTCCCGCACAAGATGGACGTACGACACACTCCCAAAAACAAATTCAAGATTATGAACCTTTATAAATAATGGAAATAGTCTTTCCTCTTCTATTTTATATCTGCCTCCGAGTTGCCGCGCAATCAATTCCGAATCCATACGAATTTCAACATGCATTTCTTTTGTTTTATCTTTGCCGAAAATCTGTTTTGCTTTTTTTAACGCAAAAATAACTGCTTCGTACTCTGCCTCATTATTCGTCCGCCTCCCAATGTGTTCTCCATATGTTTTTATCGTATTTCCTTTTTCATCCTGAAAAACGACGCCGATTGCGGAAGGTCCGGGGTTGCCGCGCGATCCTCCATCCGTATATATAATTGTTTTTCTTTTTTCTTGTTTCATAACTCTCCTTTACTCTACTCACTCCCCGCGCGACAATCAATCGCGTCTAACGCGATAATCAATGATGCGCAAACGGATTTCTTCGGTATTCCGAAATGAAGAATATTCAATGGACGCAACAATGTCAATACACATCCCCTTTTCTAACGCGTCTGCGCCTCCGCCGAACAAAACCGCCTTCACTATATTTCCGCTTGACTGTTTGCACAGTATCTCCAAATGGCCGGCTCCGTTCCCAAAGCGCCTGATATTCGCGACAGGCACCCCCAAAAATAAAAACGCCGGGTTCGGATTATCTGCTCCAAACGGCTCAAAACGAGAAAGCAATGTATAGGTATCCCACGACACCTCATCAATAGAAATTTCTTTTTCTATCTGGATATCTTCAAAAAGATTTTCTTTCTTTTCTATTTTTTTGTACGCGTCATTGAGCGCATGCGCGATATCTTTTTCCTTCCCTTCCACCAATGTAAACCCTGCGGCCATCGTGTGCCCTCCGTATGCCGTGAACAACTCTTCGCCCGCCGCCTTCATAAGTTCTACAAGATTTACAGAACCATCGCTCCGAGACGAGCCCTTATACGCACTACCCTCGCCCTTTCCAAACAAATACACCGGCCGCGCGTATTCCTCAACAAGCCTGCTTGCGGCAATCCCTAATACGCCCGGAAACCATGCCTGATCCCCGAGCACAATGACCGGAGGGACTTTCTCTTTCTTATATATATCATCAATTGCGGCAACAATGTCTTGGGTCATTTTCTTTCGTTCCATGTTTGCCTGCTGGAGACGAAGCGAGAGCCAGCGCGCCTCTTCGGCGTGTTCGGCCCGAAGCAATTCAACTGCGGTATTTGCATGGTCAATGCGTCCAGCCGAATTAATAAGCGGGCCCACGGTAAACGAGATGTCGTTTGAGCTGATGCGTGGAAGATTGATATACGGCTGACTTCTTAAAAGTATCTGCAAGCCCGGACGCCGGTTCTTTTTCATCACTTCAAGACCCCAATACACGAGCATCCTATTTTCATCGCGCAAAGGAACCATATCGGCAACCGTCGCGATAGCGACTACATCAAGCATCCATTTTTCATATCCTTCTTTGAGGGGCCAATCGCCTTTTTTAAAAAGCGCTTGCACAAATTTAAACGCCATACCGGTTCCGCAAAGCCAGGGGAATGGATATTTGCTGTCTTTACGCTTGTGGTCAATTACCGCGTATGCCGGCGGCAATTCATCCCCCGGCAAATGATGGTCGGTCACAATCACATCAACACCTTTTTCCTGAAGCGTTTTTACTCCTTCAACATCTGTAATCCCGGTATCTACCGTCACAACAAGCGACGGTTTTTGTTCAAGCACCGCTTTCATCACATTCATAGTCAGACCATACCCCTCTTTATATCTGTCGGGATTGTATAAAAAGAAATTCTCATACTCCACAAAACGAAAGAAGTCCGAAAAAATAATAGACCCGCATACGCCGTCGGCGTCGTAGTCGCTAAAAATCAGGATTCGCTCGTTTTTTTTCATCGCATCTAGAAACCGGCCTACCCCCTTCTCCATATCGGGAAGTAAAAAGGGATCATGCGTATCGCGCCCGTAATCAGGCAAAAAAAATCTATCGGCGTCTTCTTGTGTTTGAACCCCGCGATTAAAAAGAAGCTGGAGCGTCAATGTGTCTCCATGGATTTTTTCTGCGTATTCCTTTGGGTACGGATCTTTAACGCTCCACTGTTTTTTCATACTATCCAATATAGCACACCCCGTGAGACAATATCTCGTGATGCATTCTTATACGTCATTGAACGGAACACAATCAAAATAGCAAGCAAAAGACATAAAGATTTTGTGCTTGGTAAGGCGAACGCATGACGTATTACGCGATATTGCTCTACGGGGCACATTGCCTATGGAGACAAGGTTGGAGCATCACTCAATACAAAAAATCCCGTGTGATACGGGATGTTTTTATTATAAAAATTTATTTAGCAGATTCATTTTTTGAAACCGTATACTTCATCCACCTTCCTTCTTTATCCGTTTCAAAACTAAAATGATATTCGGGATGTTTTTCTTCAATTTCTGCCGCAATGCGATATAGCTCTTCCGGAGTATCTGCTTCTCCAATGAAAACTGGAGAGCCGTCAAGACGTTCAACTTTATCAAAACGACCGTCAGATTTAATTTTGAAAGTTTCGGAGTAAGGGTTTTTACCCTCTAGCATATAAGCAAAATGTTCTTCGGCCCAATCAGCCGGAGTAAAATCTTTGGTGCGTTCTGACTCCTCCTGGTATCTGATTTCGGTTTCTTTTGTTTTCTTTTCGGTAGACTCCCCGGGTCTTGCTTCTACCGAAGGAGAAGGATAAAAATCCGACGAGGAATATGGCTTTCCCTTCATCGTAAATCCTTTGCCATGAATGGATTCATCTTTTTCTTCTTTTTCGGGTCTTTCTATGCTCATAAAATTATTTTTATTAGACTGGTGCGCAGGAGAGGATTTGAACCTCCAAGCCTTTGCAGGCACTAGCCCCTCAAGCTAGCGCGTATACCAGTTCCGCCACCTGCGCAAAATGGAATGTATCATCACTATAACAAAATATGTTGAATTTTCAATCCTTCCTTTTGAAAAATAAAACACCTGTCAGGCGTTTTATTTTTCTTCTTTCTTTTCTTTGGCGGCACTCGCTTTTACGGTATCAGTTGCTTCGGCTGTTTCTTTTTTCTCGTCGCTTGCTTCTTCCGGCTTTTCTTCCGCTTTTTCCAGAATAGTTTCTTCAACCACCCTCATCTGCTTCATTTTCTTGCGGGCGGCACGCGCTGCCTTTTCGCGGATGTAATAGAGCTTTGCCCGACGAACTTTAGAACGCCGTACGAGTTCAATTTTTTCAATAGTCGGTGAATATAATGGAAAGATTCGTTCAACGCCAATACCGCCCACCACTTTCCGAACAGTAAATGTCCCGCCCGGTTCTGACCCGTGCTTTCGGGCCAAAATAAGGCCCTCAAACGCCTGAAGACGTGTTTTGTTTCCTTCTTTGACCCTCTGCCAGACACGAATCGTATCACCCGGACGGATATCCAGTTTTTTACGATCTTCTATCTTCACGGGAGAAAATTTAATTCCATGGATATTGCTCATAGTATTTCATCAAGATACCACCATTTTAACTCCTGCGCAATCCCTTAAGCACCGTCTCCAAATCAGAAGGCATATCGGCCTCCAGACGAATTTTGCCGCCTTCCGGAAGCGTTAATTCCAGAGCAGACGCGTGCAGGAAGTGGCGCGAAAGCCCAAGAGGACACACATACCGCTTTCCTCCATATAATTTATCGCATACAATCGGATAGCCAATCGTTTTAAAATGAACCCGTATTTGATGAGTGCGGCCTGTTTTTGGGGATGCGCGCATATATGTAAAATCATCGCCAAAGTATTCAACAACCTCATAATCGGTGCGCGCATCGCGTACAACACCCCGCATACTCCCTTCGGCAACTCGCTTGGTAGGATCATTTTTTGAACGGCCAATCGGCAAATTGATAGTCCCTTTCTTTTCTTTTACCCTACCTACCACTAAGGCAAGATATTCTTTTATTATTTTTCTTTCCTGGAACTGTTTTTTTAAAAATTCAAACGCTTTTTTATTTCGCGCAACCACAAGAACGCCGGATGTGTCTTTGTCCAGACGATGCACAAGTCCGGGACGCGCCGGGTCTTCTCCCACTCCTTCTATTTCAGGAAATTGCCCCGCTATCATTTGGATAAGCGTGTCTTCTTTATGATATTTGTCCGGATGCACCGAAATGCCCGCGGGCTTGTTTACCGCAATAATATCCTCGTCTTCATAAATAATTTGCATGCCCCATAGTGCCATAATTTTTCTAAAATAAAAAATCCCGCGGGAAACGGGATTATTTTTTACTTATTTATCTCTTCCAAAAATTCTGCGTACATATCAACGTCTCCGTTTTTTTCTATTTGCTTGTCTTCGTATGCAACGCCTATACGGCGGTACATTTCGTCTGCGGCATTTTTGAATACACCCGTTATCGTTGCAATAATCCAATAACGAAACTGTCCGAACCGCAGTTGGACAACCGTAAGTGCAAGGCGAGTACAACTGTAGTTTAACAACCCCGCAAAGTCGGTATCGTTGTTTTTTGATAAACGCGCTATTTCTTCCGCCAACGCATTAATATGTACATCTAAGTCTTTTCTGTCTGCTTGCTTAATATACGGCATTTCTATGCCCTCCTTTTTTTTAAATATCTGGTGCGCCCGAGAAGGATCGAACTTCTGGCCTTTTCGATGTCAACGAAACGCTCTACCACTGAGCTACGGGCGCAATATACAATATTTTAAAAAAAATTAAAATCCCATTTTCTTCTAAACTCGAATACTGACCTGCCTGCCGGCAGGCAGGGCTACGGGCGCATTTGTTTTATGATTTCTTCAACTTCTTCGCGGCTGATGAGATTGCGTTTTTTTTACCTCTTCGTCAATGATTTTTTTAATCTGTTCTTCCAATAATTTTTGGCTTTCTTTCGCTTGCTCCAAAAGCTCCTTCATCTGTGAAGGATCCATATTTTTCATCATATTAGCGGCAAGCTTTGCCTGATCAAATAATCCCATAATATTCTTTAAATTTTAGTTCTTTTTTTATTAATTAAAAGCTGGGCTATGTATTAAATTTTTGAAACAAAGCCAAATATGAATTCGGCTTTCGGTCTCCGTGATATGAGGGATGTGGGGCTATAAAAATCAATGACCGAGGATTCTGAAGTAAAACTTGACCCAACAAAGATTTATATTTTTTATCATAGAAAGTACGGCTCTGAAAAACTATAAGCTTTGGTTCAAAAATTTTAATTTCATTAAGCAGCAGTTCCTCCTCTCTGTCTTTAGAAATATGCCTTCTATTCTCCCCGCCCAGTCTATAAAATCGTTTTAGAGTAACATATTTAAATAAATTGGTAAAAGCAACACAAGAAAGCATATTGGGGTCATTTTTCATTTGAAATAACTTAATAGCTGCTTTGTAGCTTTTTGCTAATCTTATCCCCTCCCATGCTTTTTTTCTTAAAAAATAAATCGCAGTAATATACGTACCGGCGATATGGACATTCATTTTTTTTAGATTGTCATTCATTCCTTCAACAACTCTTCTTTTTTCAGAAAATCTTAAAATACCCCTAGATTCATCTTTCCCCAAATCTAGACCGATAAAAAGAACTCCTTTCTTCGTTCTATATCTTGAGCCTATAAATGGATAGGTGGCGAATTTTAAATCGTGCCCATTAAGTTTTCCGTTCCTAAAATTTATCCCGTTCTTTTTGAAAAATTTTTTATAGAGAATCTCTATGTCTCGCTCTAATCTATACATACTGCGGTCCCACTGGGATTTGAACCCAGGTTACTAGGATGAAAACCTAGCGTCCTAGACCAGACTAGACGATGGGACCATATATTGCCAAAACTCAAATTATTATACATTATAAACATACTTTGTACATAAAGCTATGAAAATTCTTGCCATAGAAACGTCATGCGACGAAACATCAATCGCAATAATTGATACTCGATCCTTCCGCAAAAATTCTACCATTGCGGTACTCGCGCATAACACAAGCTCACAGATAAAAATCCACCAAAAGTTCGGGGGAGTTGTGCCGAACCTCGCAAACCGCGAGCACCAAAAAAATCTGGTGCCGATTCTTGTGAAATCGCTGAAAGAAGCAAGCTTATACAAAGAAGCAAGAAGCAAGAAGCAAGAATTAAGGAGAAAACGACCTCAAAAAAATCTTAATTCTAGATTCTTAATTCTAGATTCTATTCTTAAACGCGAGCAGGAACTATTCGCGCGAATTAGAGAACATATACTACCTCTGAAAAAACCTCACATTGATGCTGTGGCGGTTACTATCGGACCGGGGCTTGAGCCCGCGCTCTGGGTGGGTATTAATTTTGCGCGCGCGCTTGCAACACTATGGGATCTCCCCCTTATCCCAATAAACCACATGGAAGGGCATATCTTTTCTGCTCTCCTCAAAGCAGAAAAGACAAATGCCAAATTACAAAAACCAAATTACAAAAAAATAAAAAATTATAAATTCCAAATGCAAAAATTTCCGGCGATAGCTCTGCTTGTAAGCGGTGGGCATACGGAGCTCGTTTGCATAAAAGGAATCGGGAAATACAAAATCATCGGGGAAACACTTGATGATGCAGTGGGTGAAGCGTTTGATAAAACTGCGCGCCTCTTGGGGCTTCGCTACCCTGGTGGGCCTGAAATCGCAAAACTGGCCGAAAAAAAGAACATAAAAAATATATCAATTTCATTGCCGCGCCCAATGATCCGTTCAAACAATTTTGATTTTTCTTTCTCGGGGTTAAAGACGGCGGTACTCTATGCGGTGCAAGACTTAAAAAAACAATACACACTCAAAGACATACAACCGGTAGTTGCGCGAGAATTTCAAAACGCGGCAGTTGAAGTCCTCATTACAAAAACAATCGCTGCCTCAAAAAAATATAAAACACGCGCAATTCTTCTCGGCGGAGGAGTATCCGCAAATAAAAAATTGCGGGTTGATTTAACTAAGGCATCAAAACAAAACAACATTCCGCTTCTCATATCCCCCTTGTCTCTTACGGGCGACAATGCATTAATGATTGCCATCGCCGCATTTTTTAATCAAAAAAAAGCGAAGAAAAATATTTCTTCGCTCAAAGCTAACGCGCATATGCGCTTATCATAACGAGCCCTTCTTATCGGAAAAATTTCATTAACTCAAGAGGATTATATTCTTTAATAACAAAATCAGCTTTTGATAAATCTTGCCCAAGATTGTTATCTTTAGCTATACATAAAAATCCTCCCATTTTAGCGGCTTCGATACCACTTTCGGCATCTTCAAATACTATGCAATCGCTGCTTTTCATGCCTAACATTTCGGCTGCTTTCAAAAATATTTCAGGATTAGGCTTTCCTTTGTGTATATTTTCTGCAAATATTTTCACATCAAAAATGCCAATCAAATCCCCCGCCAAAAGAACTGCTGTTTTCTGGGTCGCAGATGTAGCAAGGGCAAGCTTAATGCCATTCTCTCCCAACAATTTTAAAAATTGTTTTATACCTTTGAAATATCGCGACGGCTCCTTTCTTAGACCCTCTATTACTATTTCATCTTTTTCATGAGACAGCTTTCTGGGGTTTAAGTCTTTCCTATTTCTCCCCTTAAGAACTAGGTTAATAAAAAGAATGTTCTTTTTGCCGCTTTGTTTTTTAAGCTCCCCGTCTGTGAGTGTAATATCATATTTTTGGAACAATTCTATCCATGCCTTTTCATGCAGTCCTATAGTACCGACCAATGTTCCATCAAGATCAAAAATTGCACCCTTCCTCATATTATCAGTATATAACATCATTAATTTAGCACCTCTTTTTTTATTATTTTTTTAAAAATACCAAAAACAGAATAGCGTCTTAAATTCTATTTGTCAATAAAAACTCCTCAAAGCTCGTATTCCGTGTTATTCTAAGAATAATTTCATGCCCAAAGAATTAGAAAAGCAATACAACCCCCACGATATAGAATCAAACATTTACCGGATATGGACAGAATCCGGCTTTTTTAATCCGGACAATCTTCCGCCTCGCCACACAAAGCCATTTACCATTGTCATTCCTCCCCCGAATATTACGGGCTCCCTTCATATGGGCCATGCCCTCAATGCAACGATTCAGGATATTCTTATTCGGAAAAGGCGCATGGAGGGATACAAAACGCTTTGGCTCCCCGGAACAGATCATGCGGGAATTGCAACGCAAAATGTTGTTGAAAAACAGCTGAAAAAAGACGGAACAAGCAGGCATACTCTCGGAAAAGAAAAATTCATTGAAAAAATTTGGGAATGGAAAGAACAATATGGAAACACGATTCTTGAACAATTAAAAAAGCTTGGGTCCTCTCTTGATTGGTCGCGAACCCGCTTTACTATGGATGACGATTATCAAGAAGCGGTCAAAGAAGCGTTCCTTCACTACCACAAAAAGGGACTGCTTTATAAAGCCGAAAAAGTAATCAATTGGTGCACAAGATGCGCTACCTCTCTTTCCGATTTGGAACTTGAATACGAAGAAGTAAAATCAAAGCTCTACTATATTAAGTATCCGATCAAGAATTCAAAAGATTATATTACTGTCGCCACCACCCGCCCCGAAACAATGCTCGGGGACACCGCGGTCGCAGTCAATCCGAAAGATACCCGCTACAAAGACATGGTCGGCAAAACGCTTATTCTCCCAATTCACCATCGTGACATTCCTATTATCGCCGATGAAAAAGTAGAAAAAGAATTCGGAACGGGAGCTGTCAAAGTAACGCCCGCGCACGATCTTTTGGATGCCGAGATAGGAGAACGGCACAACCTTCCGATACTAAAAGTAATCGGACCTGATGGGAAAATGACTACGGAAGCGGGCGCGATATGCAACGGATTAAAAGTAAACGAATGCCGGAAAAAAGTTATAGAAGCGCTCAAGCAAGAACATGCTTTTGAAAAAGAAGAAGATTACACTCATAATGTCGCGCGATGCCACCGATGCGCGACGCCCATTGAACCGATGCCAAGCATGCAATGGTTTTTAAAAATGAAAGATCTTGCCCAGCGCGCAATAGAAGAAGTAGAAAGCGGACGCATTGTATTTCACCCAAAACGCTGGGAAAAAGTTTATTTTGACTGGCTCAAAAATATAAAAGATTGGACTATCTCGCGCCAAATTTGGTGGGGACACCAGCTTCCTGTTTGGTATTGCATGCAAGACCAAACGGGAAGAATTTCTAATTCTCAATTTCCAATTTCCAAACCAATGTCTAAAAATGAAAATTTAAAATTGTCCGCCGAAGGCGGATCCGCTTTTGGCGGAAAAATTGAAAATTCATCGGCAGACGAACAATTTATGGTTTCCTTAAAAAAGCCGGAGCAATGTCCTTTCTGCGGGCACTGTAAAATGGAACAATCTGCCGACGTCTTAGATACGTGGTTTTCTTCCGCATTATGGCCGTTTGCAACACTTGGGTGGCCTTTCGACTTCGCTCAAGGTAAACCCAAGCCGGGCTCTAATCTTGCAACATACTACCCCACCCAAGTCCTCTCAACAGCGCGCGATATCGTCAATCTCTGGGTTGCGCGCATGATTTTTTCAGGGATGGAATTTATGGGAGATAAACCGTTTACCGATATCATCATACACGCAACCGTTCTTACCAAAGACGGCAAACGAATGAGCAAATCTCTCGGCACCGGCATTGACCCCATGACGCTCATAGAAAAATACGGCTCGGATGCAACGCGCTTTGGCCTTATCTGGCAGACTATGGGCAACCAAGATGTTCATTGGTCCGAAGAACACGTACGCGCAGGAAAAAAATTCCTAAACAAAATATGGAATGCAAGCCGATTTGTATTACAACAAATCGGAATTTCCAATGAGCAATTTTTAATTTCTCCGCCAGAGGCGGATCTGCCTCAAGCAGACAATCAATTTCCAAAATCCAATTCTCAAAATATCACAAGTAGCGATAAAAATGTCCTTGAAAGATTCGAACATACAAAAAAGACGGTCAACATGCACATTGATACATACGAATTCGGGCACGCACTGCATGAGTTATACGACTTTTTTTGGCACACCTATTGCGATACATACCTAGAGCACATAAAGACAACCGATAAAGAAGAAAGCAAAAAAGTGCTTCTCTATGTTCTTTCGGAATCTCTCAAGCTCCTCCACCCCTTTATTCCCCATATAACAGAGCATATTTGGGCGATGCTCCCCCATAAAGACAAAAAAATGCTTATAATAGAAGAGTGGCCCGAATAAGAAAGCCGCTCTTTGCATGAATGAATCTCTTCTTATTATTTCAACGTCTGCGCTCTACGCATTTTTAGGGAGCATCATTCCCGTCATCATTTGGCTTTGGTTCTGGCTGAAAGAGGACCCGCATCCGAATCCCCGCAAAATTCTCATCGCAACTTTTTTTGGAGGCGTACTTGGAGTACCGGTGGCACTCATGGGAGAAATTGTTGCGGCAGAAACAGCGGGCTATCTTGGGCTTCTTGCCGAAAACAGCTACCCGTTTATCCTCCTTTTTGTCTGGGCGGGCATAGAAGAATTCACAAAGTACAAAGCGGCAAGTTTTATTGCCCTCCACAGACTCGGGTTTAACGAACCCATTGATGCGCCAATTTATTTGGTGACTGCCGCTCTTGGGTTCGCGGCATTTGAGAATACAATTTTTCTTTTTAACGCGTTCCAAGAAGCCCCCATGCTCGGCCTTATTACGGGACAATTGCGCTTTTTGGGAGCAACATTGCTTCATGTCACGGCATCCGGGATTGTCGGGGTAAGCATTGCATATTCGTTCTTCCATAAGGAATCAAGAAAGCGAAATGTGTTTGGCGGGCTTTTCACAGCAACGTTATTGCACGCGCTTTTTAATTTCTTTATACTAAAACAAGAGAGTGGCGGCGCATTACAGGTTTTTATCGGCGTATGGGTAGCGGCAATTATTCTTATGGTGCTTCTCGAAAAAGTAAAACGCATACGCCCCCCCTATAAACTGCCTCGCATGCATTCGTCGTAACCTCTCTTTATATTTTTATGTCCAAAACACGATCTTTTTTTGAACGACTTACGGGGAGCATTCCTGCAGATGAATTTGACGACGTCACCACAGAAAACGAAAAGCCGATTATGTCATCTCTCGGAAGGCATCATACCCCAATCCAAGAAGAAACGCCTCTCCACGAAGAAGAAGCGCAATTGACCATTGATATGCACCAAACCCCGGACGAAATCATTATTGAAGCAATGGTTGCGGGAGTAAAACCGGAAGATCTTGATGTTTCTATAACGCAAGACATGGTCACCTTAAAAGGAAAACGGACAAAATCAGCAACCGTACAGCAAGACAATTACTACTACCAGGAATTATATTGGGGCGGGTTTTCGCGCTCTATTCTCCTCCCGCAAGAAGTAGACTCGGAAGAGGCAGAAGCAACAATGAAACACGGACTGTTGACCATACGGCTTCCGAAATTAGACACAATGAAGGTGCAAAAATTAAAAATCAAAAACGGCTGATTCCGCCGATGTGTATATGGTATAAACATTCCGCGTACATGCGGAATTTTTTGTTCTCATCATACTAAACGTTGCCCAAAGAAAAAAAATTTGCTATATTTTTCAATATACTTATATGCGCCGCGGTAGTCCCGACACTCTATTATTACATAATAAAGAAGTCGGTCCGATGACTCTCGACGAGTCGAGAGTATCGAGACTCTGTCGGAGGATCCCGCTATCCATGTATTCTAAATATATGGATAAATAGCGGGACTCAGTGACCACATTTTTTGTGCCAATGAGAGCGGGGAAGTATAATACAAACATATTTGCCGCGGTAGCTCAGTGGTAGAGCGAAGGCCTGAAGAGCCTTGCGTCGGGGGTCCAATTCCCTCCCGCGGCACTTGCACCCCACAAGCAAACTGCTTTGCTTGTGGGGGGAATTGGATGCCGCAGCGATGCGCGAGCTGTCCCGAGCGAAGTCGAGGGAAAGGCGAGCGCCGCGAAAAGGGGGCGAAACGCGTTTACATAGCGTTTCGCCGGAACTTCACAAATAAATTTAATTCTAGTTCCGTGGACGCAATCTATTTCCGTCAGGAAATATATTCGTGGCCTACGGCAACCAATAGAGGAGTGTTGCACTTACTTGTTGAAATAACTTTACGCGGGGTTGACCCCGTTAGGCAAAATCGAAAGCCGCATCTACGTATTACGGATACTATGTATGATTAAAGAAACAACAGCCCATTGTCTATACTGTCGAGGATTGCTGGTAGATG
>JAUYHD010000033.1 GCA_030690215.1 bacterium
GAGGATTTACGATACTATCTTAGATTATGGAATATGTACTACAATGACCTTGAACATTGCGGATTGAATGGGAAAACTCCAAATGAATTTCTCGCGAATTATCAACTAATCAATCCGCCAAATGTGCCTGCCTAAAACATATGCTTAAATTCAGCGTTGGAGTGCCTCTGAATGTTTATTTCAAATTTGCTACTATATATGTATGAGACGAATTATTATACGCGCTTTCCCCTTATTTTTGTTACTGCTCTTGCTTACGCCTACAAGCACTATCGCGGCGGTGCGGTCGCTCTCGTTCGGGATTTCGGGAGACGATGTTGTATCCGCGCAAAAACAACTTATTTCGCTGGGGTATCTTGCGAAAGGCAAAGCAACGGGCTACTTTGGACCGCTCACCGATGCTGGGGTAAAAAAATTCCAATGCGACCGAAAGATTATCTGCTCGGGCTCGTCTGCAACTACTGGCTATGGCCTTGTAGGTCCCAAAACACGAGCCGCACTCACATCCGCAAGCGCCGCTTCCGACAATCCTGCAAATCTCAACCCGACTACCGCAACTCCGCGCGCCGTTGGTTCATTTGAATTTTCAGGATGGATTCCTTACTGGAGATCCGCAACCGGCACTCAAGATGTCCTCCCTCATCTTTCACAGCTTACAAGCGTCATGCCCTTCGGCTACACGGTAAAAAGCGACGGCACGCTTGCCGATACTGCGCGCCTCACGGAAGAACCATGGGCGAGTTTCATCAAAACAGCAAAAGAAAATAAAGTCAGAGTAATACCCACGGTGATGTGGGGCAATGGTGCCTCAATACATACAATATTAAGCGATACAAAAAAACGGATAGCTCTTGAGGACGAAATAGCAAACCTAGTAAAACAAAACGGCTTTGACGGCATTGATATAGACTTTGAAGCAAAACAGCACCAGACAATAACATATTTTTCAACGTTTCTCAAAGGACTTTATCAGCGCATGGGCAACAAGTGGGTCTATTGCACGGTTGAGGCGCGCATGCCGCTCGAAAATCGCTACAGCCCCGGCGCTATTATTCCTCCCGATGCTACCGACTACGCAAATGATTATGTGGAAATGAATAAGTACTGCGACCGTGTAGAAATAATGGCCTACGACCAAGGCACAATAGACATAGAATTAAACGCTGTTCGTGGCGCGCCCTACGCGCCGGTTGCCGACCTAAAGTGGGTAGAAAATCTGGTGACACTCGCCTCACAAACTATTTCAAAAAATAAATTGGTGATAGGCATTCCTACATACGGCTACGAATATACTATTACACCAACCCCAGGCGACAGTTACCAATACAAAGTACTCTGGCCGTTTAATCCCGGCTACGCGCTTGATATCGCAAAACAGTTAGGCATTACCCCGATCCGCAATAATGCGGGCGAAATGGGATTTACATATGATCCAAAAATTCTTGCGGCAATTGCCCCAACCGGTAGTGAATCAACCCAAACGCAACAATCAGTCTCATCTTCTTCTATTGCCCAAAACGCGGACGGACAGACAACCGTCGGAATGCCTTTTAACTATCTTTCGTGGAGCGACGCACAAGCAATCGCCGACAAAGTAGCACTCGCGCGTAAACTTGGGGTGCGCGGAGTTGCCGTCTTTAAATTTGATGGCGGCGAAGACCCCGGTATGTGGAACGCGCTGAAATAAGACCACGCAAAATATCTCGTTTCTCAAATAATAAAAACTATTCGCCTATTTCTGCCGGAGGCAGACAGGCGCGCCTGTCCTCCTTCGGAGGAAATTAGAGAAGGTAAAGAGGTGCGAGGGAGTAACGATGTGGGAAAAATGAAAATAAAAAGCGGCGTATTATAAAAACTTGGGCCAGCGGGAGCGGATGTATGATTCCATTTCGCTCAAGGTAAGAGTGGATGTTATATTCCCCGTGCGTATATAAAAATTTTCGCTGTTATTTGACCGGAAATATACCGGTCGATAGCTCGGGAGAACTTCTACCAGACAAAGGTCATGCTCGCCCATTTCGGCGAATTTGAGCTTTACCAAGTCACGAAATTCGGGCCCGATTGCCGCATTGAATGCCTGGGTAAAATGATTTTCAAAACCGTCTTTGTCTTTTCTTTGGAGCGATTCAAAATCACGCTCTAACCCGAGGGATACACGCGCGTCATCCACGCCGACAACCAAATATCCGCCCTTTGAGTTTAAGAAAGCGGCAACTGTTTTGAGCGCCGCTTTTTCCAACTCACGGTTGACATTCCCCGCTTTGTAGTCGTAGCGGAGGGATGACTTAAATTCCAGGCGGTCGTTCTCTTCGGATGCAAGCAATTTATGGATATCATGGCCGTCCGCAAACGAGGCCGCCATCGGACCTTCGTAAATAGCTTTCACAATATACTCGGGGCGTGATACGGTCTTGAGCCTAAGAAAAGAATCTCCTGAACGCACTTCAACATTTCCGTAATGGAATATCCTTCCGATTAGACCTGAACGCACGGTGACTGTTCCGGCCGCGCTAAGCGGGATTGATTTTTTCGTTGTTTGGAAGATACCGCCCACATGAAGCACGGAATCTTTGCGTATCTTATATTCTTCGTGATACCACAAAATAAAAACGTAGGCGGTTAGCGCAAATTGCACGCCGAAAAGAACAATAATCTTTGCGGTTTCGTATGGAAGAATGCTCGTAAGAGAAAGCTGGGTATAAAATGCGGACTTTGCGCTCCCGAAAAGCGTTGCAATAAAATACAAAAAAAGCGCCCCTGCCTCGATCATGGCAAATTTCCACATAAGAACTACAGGGCTTCTTTTTATGGTAATCTCTGTTTGCATATGGCATCCGCCTTCGCATCCTCCTTCGTCAAAGACTTCGGACGGACACAGTAAAGCTACGACGAGACAAGTCCACCTTAGGGGACAAGGGTATTGTAGCAAAATTACGAGAAAAATTAAGAGGAAGCCACGCACCTTAGAACCATTCGCCTATTCCCTCCTTCGTCCCGCTTACAGCAGAACTTCGGACGGGCAAAGCGCGCGAATTAGAGAAGGTAAGAAAAATAAAAACTGGGGTGGAGAGATACTACCCAATAATGTTTTGGACCCGGCCGACTTGGCCGTTTTCAAGACGCACCTTAATACCGTGCGGATGAAAATTGGAATTCGTTAAAATTTCGGCAACAATTCCGCGGGTAAGCGCGCCTGTGCTTTGATCTTCTTTGAGAATAATTTCAACCTCTGCACCTATTTTTATGTCATCCCGATTTTGACCGCTCATAACAAGTATCATATCAAAAATAAACTGAACAGACGACGTATGGACGGTTTATAAAACTATTCTACCATTCGCGCGAATGGTGGAATAGTTTAGGGGGGATTATTTTTTATTAAGAGTCGGGGCTAAATACTTTTCTACCAATACATCAAACTTCTCGAGAAGCTCTAGTGTGATGCCAAAAGATTTTAAATTTTGTACCGGCTCCATCTTGTTAAAAGGATTCTTAGAAAATCTAAAATAAGATTTTTCGGAGCAATTCACATAAAATATAAAACATTCTTTCCAAGAATCTTTAATCCGTTCTAATCTTTTTATGTCATTTTTGTGACCGGCCGGATTCCACCTAAACTTAACTTCGACTAAATACGGGTTCCCTGATTTATCGATCACAAAAAAATCTGGGATTGATCTTATTTTTTCGCCCACTGCACTATTACGTTTAAACGACTCTTCGATGCGAGCAAGGCCTGGCAGTATTGCCTCATACCCAATTCTAAATATTTCGTTTCCAGATTCTTTTAACAAATCGTAAACCAGCGATTCCGCCATCCGTCCCTTCAAAGCCGTTTCTCTCCACTCTTGTTTTTCGTGTTTATTATTCATAAATTTATTTTTTATAAATAACAAAATGAGGTAATATATCCAACCCGACATAGTTAAACATCCAATAGTTCGCCCGCCTTGCGTGAGCCGGAAGCTTATATTTTTTAAGATTCTTTTTTGTCACAAATGGATAAAATCTTATCTCTTGGTGCGTACCCGTCTTATCTTTCCATTTGAAATTCGTAATAAGCGGGGGTGTAATAAATCCGGATTTTAAGACCTTTTCCATTATTTGCCATCCGGCTCCAAATATTTCTTTTTTTGGTTTTGATTTATTTGTTTTTACTTGCGCCCGAAATGAACACCCTGTGCATTGCACATCAAATAAAGGGTAGTCCGGTGGCAAAAGCATAAGCTTTTTATCACAATTGGGACATAAGATAAGTTTAATAACTTCTTTTTCTCCCTCATCCCCTGATTGTCTATTACTAACCATAAAACCATTAGATCACGGGGGATCTCCAAAAACAATAACCCAAAATCAACCCTACAAATCCCAACGAATTTCTACCCGCATAAAACCAAAAATCCCTATCAGCATAGGAATTTTTGGTTTGTATCTATTTCGATAAAAACTCGGTTTATCCCGCACCAGAAAGCCCCGAGCGTAAATTTGAGGGGATGGATGGTATAAAACGAGCTTTCGGTGCGGGATTCCGCGCAACAAAATCTCGAAAGAGTTGACGCCTCGAGCGTAAGATTGGGAAGCGCTTCACATTCCTGGCAATGGCATTGATTCGTGTACTTCTACCTCGCAGGAATCCATCCATTTCAAGTGGGGATGATCTTTGAGCATTGCCACCGCCTGATCCATGTTTTCGGCTTGCAAAATAGAATAGCCGACTACGCCCCGGGTGCTTGGCGATACCCCTTCGCGCGTTACCTTTTGGCCGTTGCCGAGAGGCGTCCCTAAATCAACAAGGCCTGTTCCGATTTTTTTTGCCCATTCCATCCATTCCTCCATACCCTTTTTTGCTTCTTCGGAATTAGGGTTTACTTCGGCCATTTTTTCTACAGCTCCTTTCGGAGCGTGATATAACACAATAAATTTTTTCATAGAATTATTTTGTTTGTTAATAATAATTATATGGTACAAGGATGATAGCATGCCCTGCCCGCACTACAATGCGCGAGAAACAACATCTATAGCAATTCGTCTTTCCCAAACTATTCGCCTATTCGCGCGAATTAGAGAAATGAATACTCGCACTTATACCTCGACCGTTTCGCAAAGCGCCCTGCATTATGACTAAGGCAAAATAAAAAGCCCCCTCCCGTGCAAAGCACTAAGGAGAGGGACTGGTAAGCCCTTGAAGTTATCAGATATCTACCCGATACTTTTCTTTACGAATCCACTTCCCGTCCACCTGTTCGTATATTTCAAACAATTGGGATAAGGTCTCGTTTATTGCTTCGGGTGTCTCGTTATTGGGCCACCCAAAGAAACCACCGCTAAGAAAATGACCCGCCATTGAACCGAAATGATCCAATGACATTTCGTGTTCGCCAATCTGCACCCCCTCGATAGGCAAAGCGCCGATGAATCTTGTCTCAACTTCTGTGCCATCCATCTTTTGAACTATCAAAGCCATAGCTCTACCTCCTTTCTTTTGTTAATTCAAATGTTAATTCAAAACAAGAATAGCACTAAAAGTACTATTCATCAACCGCAAGCTCGGGATCCGCAGAGTTGCCGTCTTTAAATTTGACGGCAGAGAGTGCCCCGGCATGCGGGAGGCGTTGAAGTAAAAAAATTCTATTAAAAACGCCTCTTATGCTGATACCCGGACGATCGATGCGGACGGAAATTTCTTTTCGGCCGGGGCGCGTTAGGACCTACGGAAGGAGGAACAACATCCATGGGAGATCCGCCCGGAGGAATGGAAATGAGAATTGTTTTTCGGATAAGCTGTTCAACGGCGCGGATTTCCTGGTGCTCCTCGGGCAGAGCAAAAGTTATTGCACGCCCCTCCGCCCCGGCTCTGCCGGTGCGTCCGATGCGGTGGACATAGTCATCCGATTGCGACGGAAAATCAAAATTTATTACAAGTTCAATCCCGCGGACATCAATCCCGCGGGAAGCTATGTCGGTCGCAACAAGCACGCGGTACTTTCCCGATTTAAATCCCGAAAGCGCGTCCCGGCGCTGTCCTTGCGAACGGTTACCGTGTATCTCGACAGCGCTATACCTATTCATCCGCAGTACTCCCGCAACTTTTTTTGCTCCGTATTTGGTCCGCGTAAAGATCAGGGTAGAGCCGGAGTACTTTTGAAGCAGCATTTCGAGCAGTTGCAATTTTTTTTCGCGCCTGACAATAAAAATTTCCTGTAATACTTTTTCAGGCAACGTACCGGAAGGGGCGGCTTCAATCCTCACGGGAAGCTTCATATACTTTGTGGCTATCGTCATTATCTCGTGCGGCATTGTCGCCGAAAAAAGCATTGTCTGGCGCTTATCAGGAAGGTTCTGTAAAATTTTTCTGATCTGCGGCTGAAAGCCCATATCCAGCATCCTGTCCGCCTCGTCAAGAACAAGAATTGTTATAGAATCAAGTGTTACGGTCTTTTGTTCCATGTGGTCAATGAGACGGCCGGGAGTTGCGATTATGATGTGGGGATTTTTGGCGAGATCCCTAATTTGAGGTTTAATTGAAAGGCCTCCGATCAAGACCGCGGTTTTTAGTCCTAAGGGTTTTCCAATTTTATGAAGTTCCTCATCTACCTGCTCTGCAAGCTCCCGTGTCGGAAGAAGAATAAGCCCCTTGCCTTTTTCGCGCGCGAGCCTCTGGAGTATGGGGATTCCGAACGCAAGAGTTTTTCCGGTGCCGGTCTCGGCTATTCCTACGACATCTTTCCCTTCCATGGCGGACGGTATTGTCTGATACTGGATTGGCGTCGGATATTTATAATTAAGGCGCTCCAGAATATCCAACAACCCCGGCGCTATGCCGAGTCCTGAAAACAAATGTTGTGGTGTTGGATTTTGTTGTTGCATTGTATTACGGGACTAGGATCCCCTTCGGTTCCCTCGGGGCAAGCGAACCAAGATACTTATTTTTTACAGTGCTGCGGGGGAAGGAGTCGAACCTTCACATCCTCCTCCAAAGGGAGGCGTCACTACCATTAGACGACCCCGCAATAATCACAGACCATATGTGCCCATACCGATATCTTTCTATTGAGCGTGGTACTTCTTTTTACCACGACACGCAACAATCCGAAATAGGCGGCGTTAGTGTTCCTACGATACGATTTTTTAACTCTATTATTCTTAAAATATACTCTAAATTCTTCCTCGGAGCAACCGACTGCTTTTGACCAATGTCTTCGCGATTTTCTAATATCTCCCGTCCTATGAATATACAACTCAAAAGAAAAATCGTCTCTCTTTAAGCCGATAATTTTTGTAAGCCACAACAAAAATAATCTTATCATCCGCGGGTCTGAATTGCTAAAAGCAACTTTTTGGCTGACATTATGCGTTTTTTGTTTTGCTCCTTCCGCCCAGTAGAGCATTACTCCCGCAAAAAAAAGTTTATTGTTCCGCAATTTCTTAAACTGCTTTTGTGCCTCTATCTCTGCAGCTTTTGTCATTTCAAGGCGCATTCTTCTGCGTTGCTCAGCACCACGAAAAGCTGCGGCTAACTTTTTTTCCGTAAGTCGTTGTTTTTGACGCTTTGAAAGTCCGACTACTCTCAGCCATAAAGAAAGTGTCGATTTTGCAACCGGCACTTGTTCTAAAATCTCGCGATAAGAAAACCCCCTCCTTCTTAATTGTGTTGCTTTTTGTTGTTCTTGCTCTTTTCGAACCACGGTAGTATGTATATTTATTATACTAATATGGTTCGAGCATATCAAGCAGTTCTACCAATCACCGACATTATTTTTGATACGGCAAGCTCAAGCGGAAGCGACGGATACGGACTTTGATAGTGCACATTCGCGGTATACAAGAATGTCGCAAGAATAGTGCGCAGTTCTTCGGATGTTAACGCGCCCTTCTTCCCCATAATATAGTCATATTCAACACTCCCAATCAAGCCCTTCATGTCTTCGGAGAATTTTGGGTCAAGGGTTGCGAGCAAAAGAAAACGAAAGTTTCGGATAAGCTGACGCAAAAAAATATCATGCGAAATTGACGTCTGCCCAATGTGAGAAACAGCGCGGGCGGCAGATTCGCTCTGTTTAGAACAAATTGAATCCATAAGACCCTCTATAAGCTCACGCGCGGGGATTCCAAAAATATCGCGCACCGTATTCGCGGTTATTGCCTTACCCGACACTCCCTGCGCTTGCAACAGCAAATTGAGCGCGTCTCTAAGCGAGCCCTCGGATAAAAACGACAAAAGTGAAATTGCTTCGTTATCTATAGTAAGCCCTTCTTTTTTTGCAACGTGCGCGAGGGCCTTAGTAACAATAGGTTCGGGCAACGCATGAAAGCGCAAATGCTGGGTCCGCGAAATAATTGTTTCGGGGATTTTTTCGGGTTCGGTTGTTGCCATAATAAAAATGACATGCGCGGGCGGTTCTTCCAAAATTTTTAAGAATGCGTTGAACGCAGGCGTGGTCATCATGTGCATCTCATCAATAATGTACACTTTATACGCGCTATGCGAGGGAAGAGTTAGGGCGCCTTCCCGCAACGCACGGACCTCTTCTATCCCGCGGTTTGAGGCCGCATCAATTTCTATCAGATCAAGCGTCTGCCCCAAAATAAACTCTTTGCACATGTCGCATGCGTTGCATGGAGGGGTTTTTTCGCTTTTGTTTCCGACTTCGCTATTGCTACGGCGAGATGCTCGTTTTGACGAATCGTTCTCAGGGCGAGTCAAAACGGCACAATTAACAGCGCGCGCAAAGATCCGGGCAATACTTGTTTTGCCCGAACCCCGCGGACCCGAAAAAAGATACGCGTGAGCAATGCGATGTTGCGAAAGGGCGTTTTCGAGCACATGAATAATATGTTCTTGCCCGAACACATCATCAAAATGCTGGGGCCTGTATTTGCGGTAGAGCACAAACTCATCTTTCATTCTTACAGATTACCACAAAAAATCGGGAAAGAAAAAAACAGGGCAGAATACCCTGTTTTTTGTCTTCTCATGTCAAAAAGAATCTATTTGAGTGCCTTAAGAATGAAAGGCTCAATACTTGCAAACGGTACTGCGCCTACGATCTGCTCTCCATTAATAAAGAATGTTGGGGTTCCTGACACATTTACTCTCTGCCCGAGATCAAAATCGTCTGCAACTTTTTGGGCGTACTTTCCTGACTCAAGGCACGATGTGAATTGTTCCATATTCAATCCAAGATTTTGCGCGAGTGTTAAAAGAAGTTGGGCGGTAAGAACGGGAGACTCGTATATGCCGTCATGATATTCCCAAAATTTTCCCTGTTCACCCGCGCATTCGGCTGCTTCAGACATAGGTTCTGCTAACGGATGAATGGATATCAATGGAAAATGCCTCCAGATAACGCGAACTTGCCCGGTGCTTACATATTTTTCCATGAGATCCTTACGCGCTTCTTGATGAAATTTTGCGCAAAAAGGACATTCAAAATCTCCGAATTCAAAAAATGTTACGGGTGCGTCCGGGTTGCCTAATATATAATCATTATCGCGGACCGTGAGAAGTTTTTGCGTTTCGCGCGCACTCAATGACTGTTCTTCTCCACTTACGGAGGGCGCTTGCGGGTTTTGATTTGCATACACTACCGCACCCGCGATAAATAGCCCCGCAATAATAATCGCAACCGGCGTTGAAAGAGAGAATCCTTCTTTTTTTGTTTCTTCTGTCATGTTTCTAGATAATTAATAGTATATAGAGGTTACTATAGCGCAAAACCCCCCGTATGCAAATATCTATCGATATGCTTCTTTTGTGTACTTATTTGAGGGGTCCCATGCCATCCAACTGGATAGCCCGGCATCATATACCGCCTGCTTTTGTTTTCGTATCATGTCTGCATCGTATGTCGCGCCCAAATCAAAATCCTGAATCCATGGACGTAATTTTGACGGTGTGGTGCTTGCCGCAACCATCCGCTCAACTGCGCGCGACATGGAATAATATATTACTTCATACGGATGCGATGCGGGGTTTGCAAGGCCAATGAATGAAGGCGGATAGTGCGATGGATATACCATTGGCGAGACAAAATCAAAATAAGGAATGGCGCGTTCAAGGACTTGCCCGATACCCAAATCGTCATAGTTTGAGGCAGTCATTCCGAAAAGATCCGCAGACAAGGGGATGCCTAACGGTTTTATTTCACGCGCAAGATACGCAAAAAATTGCTCAAGCGCTTCCGCTTTTGAAATTTTCGCTTCGTCATAATAGTCATATGAAATGTCTTTCATGTTCCCGTCAGACGGAAAACGAATATAATCAAAGTTCAATTCATCAAAACCGACTGCGTGCGTCGCCCGAGAAAGATGCACGATATAATCCCAATACTCTTTCGCGCTCACATCAATCCACGTAATCCCCTTGCGGTCTTTCCATACCCCCCCATTCAATGTTTTTACCGCGAGATCCGGACGTATTTTTACAAAGTACGGATCCTGGAACACGCTAATACGCGCAATGGTATAGATGCCCTTGTCATTCAACTCGCGGATAAGCGCTTGAATGTCGGGGATGCGCTCTTCAATCGCGCCGGATTGTATAATGACTTCGTTGTCCGTATCAAATGCTACGCGCCCCGTGTAATCTTTTACGTCAATCACAATGGCATTTGCTTCTGATTCCTCAATAAAGCGCACGAGATCTTTGCGCAAGCTCGGGGTGCCGGCAACCCAGCTTGTCATATATATTGCCTTGAGCGGTTCGGGGGTAGGCAAATATATCGGCGGCAGTACTGCTTTTTTAAATTCGTTATTCTCCGCTATCGCATCGGCTGCGGCAGCCGATTCACTAAGAACATCTTCTGTTTGCTGTTGCTTTATATATACCGGGCTACCAGACTTGCTTGGCGCAGAAAATAAAATCACGGCAATAAAGATGCCGCTTGCGATTACAATAATACCCGCTTTTGAATATTTTTTTACCATATCCATTGCCTTTTCATCATACTATATTTAAAGCCCTTAGTATAAGGGCTTTAAAACAAGGAGAGATATGGGTGTTATTGCTGCTGAGGAAATCGTGGCTCTGAAGGAGGTAAAAAACCCTCATCATGGCCGCGATGAGATGTCGCCGACCAAAAGCCCAGCACCGCTATGGCAATACCCGTAACAATAAAAATAGTGCGCATAAGAGTCGCGGGCATCCCTAAAAATGGCATCAAAATGACCCACAACCCCAAAACGCCTAGTATCCAATTTTTCCACATAGATTCGTAAAGCTTAAAACGTATACCTTATAGCATAAAGACCTTTTTAACCTCTCCATTTTGCTCAAAACTAATTGTTAATTCCATCAACAATTAACAAAACTCGCACACCCCGTCTTTTGTTTCTTTATGCTCTCCTTTTGCGGGGTCGCCACAACATTCTTTACAGCAGAATGTCGTTCCTTCAAGCACAAACTTACCCTCGGATTCTTTTTTCTCTTTCCCGCATTTACGGCACGTGAACGCCTTGTCCTCTGTTTCGTTTTTCTTTTTAAAAAAATGTGATAACGCCATAGTATGATACATATTTACTTATAATACTCCTGTATAGTATACCAAACGGTTATCTATCCACAAAATTATGCGTAATAATAAAATAATCATTTACCGCAACGACCCCGATACCGCCGCTGTCAAAATGGGGCGTTAAAATATTCGCGCGATGCCCCGGAGAATCCATCCAGCCTTTTACGATACGCTCCACTAATTCATCCGGCGTATACCATGAACGGTTCACCCACATAATATCGCGATCGGCATTTCTTGCCGCCGCAAGCGATTCTTCCATAGCGCTTGTATAAAGGGCGATCCGCTCTTCTTTTGTGCCATCGCCCACAGGAAACGGCGCGATATCGGGGCAAGGAGCAGGCGGACTGTCTTGCGGAAATTGATATACCACATCTTTTACTGAAGATAAAATTCCTATATTTTCGCCTCCTCTGCGAAAGGAAAGATTTTTATTTTGAAACCGCTCTTGCAACGAATACCCGAACAAAAAACCTTCATGACGTATAAGGGGATAATTGCAGAGTATATCGGGGTCAGTCAGCTCCTCATTGTCGCGCGCCTGATCCGAACTGTGCAAAAACGCAACATGCGCTATCTCCCAATCCCAGGTAAGCGGATAGAGGCCCGCGCGAATGCGTTCTTGATTTACGCGATCATGAACTTTTTGCGCGAGCGCCGATTCATCATACTCGGGTTTTTGCTCCAGCGTAAATGAAGATGGCGACGCCGGGAGCGGATTTCCTGAAGCGGTGGTTGTGGGGGTTTTGGTCGGCATCTGCGCGACATCAGAAGATTGCGGCGTATCTATCCTGGGGACCCCTGCCTGCGGGCTTGGGGCGCCAGAGATATTCTTTTCTCTTTCTGCCTGTACCAATTCATTTAATTTTGAACGCGTACGCGGCCCCACCACTCCAAGCTGATCTATACCGTATTTCGCTTGAAAGCGCCTTACCGCGTTTTCGGTAAGCAGGCCAAAATATCCTGTTATTATTTTTTCCGGATACACACCGGGAAGTGTTGCTAAAAATTCCTGCAAATATTTTACTTCATCGCTTGTCGCCCCACGTTCAAGATACCTCTGAAACGATCCGATAGTCGGCACTACCTCGTTTGGTAGGCCCCCTTCCCCTGAAAGATTTTTGAGCCCCGCAATTTTTGCCTGAAGAGACGCAATCTGTTTTTGCAACAAATCGATACGTGAGAGGATATCTATGGCCTGGGCTCCTGCCGATGAAAAAGACAAAAGACCGGCACACAGTATGCCGGCCAGAAAAAGTGGGATGGTTTTTTTAAAAAAAGAAAAACGCATTAAAAAAATTATCTGCCCCGAAGACCATCTATGCCCCACGCTGTACTTTTTTTTGTAGCAATAAAATACAAAAGCACAAGCGAATAGATAATATGCTCATCAACAATATAGGAATGATCGCCTGCATGCGGGAACTGAAGAATCACAAAATAATATAACATCATTATGATGACCCCGCCGATTGCCGCCCAGCGGACAAAAAGTCCCAAAATGAGCGCTGCCCCAAGAATAGTAAGACCCCATTCATTGAGCAGATTGACCCACCCGATGTAGGCGGGAGAGGAAAGCAACTGGAAAAAAGACGCAAACGTTTTCGCACCCGCCATATACCCCGCAGCGCTCCAATCGGGATTCATTATTTTTGTGATGCCCGAATAAAAGAAAAGACCCCCGAGCGAAATGCGCAAAAGAAAAATAGTTATTTTCTCAAACATAGTATTAAAAAATAATTATAGAACTGACTGGCCTTTCTTATAGTGTAGCAAAAAGATGCCCATTACAAAAAGAATGGTTGAGGTTAGCGCCGAGATCAGACAATAGAGACAAAGCGCCTTAATAACAAACAGTTGAAGAAATATGAGCACAAGCGTTACGGCAAAGGCAACCCATGTAAGCATGACTGCGGCAACAAGAGCGCCTCGCTTGCCGCCATCCGCGGCAAGAAGAGTAAACAAAAACACCAACAGATAATACGCCGCGCCAAAAAGCGAAATAGGAATAAAGCCGACAGTGGCGTATGCACTCGTAGTTACTTCTTCACATCCCTCAAGAAGCGAACATCCTGGCGTTTGACCTAAAAAATGAACAGCAGTAAGGTAGACGGCGTCTATAAATCCTATAAACGCCACCGACATGAATAGGATAAGCAGCCATCTAGGAGGAAGCGTTAAGGGCATTGGTGATGTGTGTTCTGAATTCATCTATGTTTGCCGGATTAGAAATATAATTCCCGTTAATAAAAAAACTTGGCGTTGAGTTTACCCCCGCCGAAATACCGCTCGCAAAACCGGCATTTACGGCGTCTTTCACCGCGTCGCTATCCATATCGGATTCAAATCGAGCTACATCAATCCCGATCTCTTGGGCGTATGCCTTAAATGTGTCTTTCGGGTCTCTTAGCTTTTCCCAATCGCCCTGTCGCTCAAAAAGAAGGTCGTGCATTCCCCAGAACTTGCCCTGAAGGCCCGCGGCCTCCGCCGCGCGAGATGAAGACTCCGCGTTTGCGTGGATGCTACGCAATGGAAAGTGACGGAGCACAAACGCAACATCAGAGCCGGAAAATTCTTTGCTTAATGATTTTACAACCGGATAATACGCTTTGCATGCGGGACACTGAAAATCAGCATACTCAATAATAGTGACGCGCGCGGTGCGCTCTCCCTTCACCCAATCGGTCTGGGAAACCGCGTCAACCGAAGAGGGTGTCGCCGAATTGCTTCCATTTTTCATAACACCAATAACAATGCCGTACACCACAAGCACAATTACGGCGGCAACACCCGCCCACATGAACATTCGTTTGTAGCCGCCTTTTTTTTGCGCGCGCCTTTGTTCGTCTTTACGTTCCTGTCTGCGGAATTCGCGTTTTTCTTTTTTAGATAATTCGCTTGTGTTGTGCGGGGGAGTGTACCCGCCCATTGAAGATTGTTCTTCAGTCATATATTTATATAAAGGAGACGAATAATAATAGCAGTATCCCACCAGTATACTGTAAAAATAAAAATCGCTCAATATATACCGAAACATAAAAAATGATTGCCAAATAGAGAAAACGGCCCTTTCAAAAGAGCCGTTTTTTGCTTATACATTATATCGTGTTGCTGTTCTTGGTCTTAAAAGAAGACGTTTTCTTTTTGGGGGCCGGGTATCGATTTATTTTTGCCGCCCTCAACGCCAAAGTACGGATCTGCGTACCCTTTTACCTTATTATTCGAAAAAACATTCCCGCTCCCAAGATCAATGATCCCGTAATCCCCATGCAGTTCGCCGAATTCAGAGTAGACAGAGTCATCGTCAAATACCTTGTTGTTATCAACCAAAGAATTTGTCGTAAAACCATAAATCCCCACATCAGCATTCCCGCGGATATTGTTCTGACTTACAATGACGCTATCAACAGAGAACAACAATATGGCAGTTGCGCCAAAATCAGACGCGCCAAGCCATTGGTTGCCCTCGACATAATTGTGTTCAATGATGCCTGTAGCGCCAAATCCCATCTGTATGCCGTTTGCCGCAAGATTGAGCTGGGTTGCAGAAGCGCCTACCGCGTTGTGATGGATATCACAATCCACATCACCGTTACAGACGATGCCGGTTTTTTGCCAATTCGTGACCTGATTATGCGCTACCTCAACGCTCTGCGTATTCGGATGCGTGCCGTCAAACGGAGCATTACGTACTTCAATTGCATTTCCTTCCTGACATCCCGATGCCCCCTTATTAATCCCACCCACTACGTTCTGCGTTATAGAACCAGACGCACCTTCAAACATGATACCGCGCAACCTGTCATCCCCACCCTTGCAGGCATTTTGCAGATCCACTGCGCTGACAATGCATTGCCTTACATGCGCAGTTGTTCCGCCGTTTTGTATAACAGCTCCCGTAAATGCCCCGACCATAGGATCAACGCCAATAATCTCGTTGCCCCCGCAATCAAGCGTCATGCCGTCGGGAACAAAAATAGTTTCGTCAGTCATACAGTCACCCGTAAGCGACACAATATCACCCGACGTTGTGAATTGGCATGTCGTTGTAGAAAACGCGCTCCCCGCTACAAAAATCAAGAACAATATAACAACAGAAAAAATAATATTCTTCTGCATAAAGCAAACACCTCCTTTCAAAGATTTAGACACAAGTGTATCATGCATCCATACAAATATCAAGGCACCGCAAAACAGCCCCCGCGGGGCTGTTGTGTTCAAGACGAACTCCTTCTTTCTATAAAAATTATTTCAAATTTCTAATGGCGTTCATCGCAACATCGTGTTTTGTTTTTAGTACGTTGCTTATCGTTTGGAACAAACGCGCTTGCGCCTGGACAGCATGTTGGAATCGTTCCCCCTCAAGAGACGAAAGGCCCGAATCAATGTCGGTCGTAAGAACACTCCCACTCACCGCATCAGGAATACGGTAGAAAAAGCTATACCACGGGAATTTTATTTTCACGCGTCCCTCTGGATCGCGAGCACCCGCATTACCCACCGAAATATCTGCTTTAATGTTTTTTTCAAAAATACCAAATAATTTTGCGGGTATGCGATATGTGATCTGCACACCCTCTTCGCCTATCGCTACATCTTCCATGTTTTCATCCTCCACCAAAATCCCCTTCGCAAAGTTTTCCAGATCCTGGCCTGATTGAAGTTCCGCGTGCGTCTTTACCGTACCCAAAAATTCCTCTTTCTTTTCGGGATCCCATCCGCGCACTTCAACCGCTTTTGCGGAAACCGAAGATCCGCCTTTCTTTATAAAATCAAAATCCGATTCATTGTTTTGGAATATATAAGAATCTTCCGTTTCGTTTTCCATTGAGCCGGCCCTATCGGTATCCAACATCATGCTGCTCCCGTCTTCAACCTCAAAGATATGCATGTCTTCTCCGTCCGCATCTTTATTCACGCCCTTCTGCGTGACTCCGTCATCGGAAGAACGCCCTTCATCCGTAAAAGGAGCCCCAAATACGCTCGGATCAACTTCTTCAATTGTCTGAGCGTACACACTGCCGGCAACAAATAAAAACAAAAATGCGAAAATAAAAATGAAAATTTTTGTGTGCATAGTATGTTAAAAATTAATAATTATTCTTTTCTTTCATAAAAATCGCTTATTCAAACAAAATAGGGATTTCAAGCGCATCGTCAAATTGCGGAAGGCCTGACGGATTGTCTTTCTGTAAAATAAGCGATCCGCGCTTCATAAAATCAGGAACATTACCGGTGTCATCATATGGTTTTTCAAATTCCAACGCCCCCACAAACGGAACAAAATTTTCGGTCATCCATTCATCCTGCGCTTGCGCGTAGTGCTGGGCAATTATCCTGCCGTCCCAATCCACAAGAATAATAGGAAACGATGCTTCAAAATACCATGTACCACGCGCTTCTCCGGTAATGGTAAGAGGACTTGTGATAACTTGATTTGGTCGCGGGGAATCTAGACGAATAATATCTACCTTTTCGAGTTCATTGCCAATATGCTCGCTAAACGTGTTCCCTTTGTCGTCTCTGCATTGACGCGGATAACTTTCCATAACGACAAAGCCGGCATCAACGCAATTTTCAAATGTTTCTATGCGCGTATCCTTTTTTTCTTCAAAAAGCTTTGTTGCGCGCTCAAAACCAATATCGTAGCCGAAATAATATCCTACGAAAACAGCACCAGCTATAATAAGTATGAATATAAAAGCTTTTCTCATATGGAAAATATAGCACACACATAATAAAAAAACGAGGCGGATACCTCGTTTTTGCCCCGCACCAGAAAGCCCCGAGCGTAAGCTCAAGGGATGAATGGTATAAAACAAGCTTTCGGTGCGGGATTTCGCGCAACGAAAGTTCGAAAGGGCTGATACCCCGAGTGTAAGCTCGGGGAGCGCTTCACATTTTTTATTAACCGTCAGAGTCTCCTCCGGTCGCGTCTTCTTCTTGAGAACAGGTGCATTGAGTAGCAGGAAGCGGTTTTTTATGCTTTTCCAACATGTTGTTGGGCAATGTCCTTATGTAACCGCGGTGGCGCAAGTCATGAATATGCTCAAGAATAATTGGCAGCGCGTATCCTTCGCGTCGCACGCGCGCAAGCAATATATCCTTGTCTATGACGCCGTCTTTGGCATCTCCAAACGCGTTCATTATTTCGGTCTCCACTCCTTTAAGCGGGGGTATCGGATGCTCTGCCATACAGCCCTCCTATTTTTTTAAAATATGGTTCTCAAAATCTATCTTCTAAAAAAGCATATGGGAGCAGGAAAGTCAACCCCGTTAGAAGTCTGACATATATAGCCACAAAGAACAAAGAAAGTTTTGTCTATGTATTGTGAAAATTGTCCCTTATGCGTAAAAGAAAAATTTGAACACAAATTTTTCTGTGCAGGACTTTTAACGGGGTCAATCAAAATTGAAAAAGGGAAATTTTTAGGGTATTGTAATTATACTTGCGGGATCATCTAGTGGTAGGATGCGACTCTCTGGAAGTCGTCACCTTGGTTCGAATCCAAGTCCCGCAGCCAGTAGAAAACTTAAGTCAGTTTTAGAAAAATTTTGGCGTGCGACGCAGAGCGTCGCCCATTGTTTTACGGGGGATTCTTCAACTTTTTTATTTCGCAAAGTCAGGTTCGAGCCGAAGATTTTTTGGAGGGAGATTTTTTTGGAGGGGAGGTCGTCTGTTTTTGCTATTTCGTCTAGTAAAGAAGCGTCTTTTATCCACTCTCGCATAGGTTCGAGCCACCGCGTTCCCCCTCTTTGCGACTTGGCGATAACCTCCTCGGCCGACTTCTTTTCGGACATCAGCCCTCGCTTCTTGGCGAGGTACGTTTCTCGGTCTATGTCCTGCTCAATGTAGAGGTCGGTAACGACGTCTATCCTGCGTTTGATGTCGGCAATTTTCTCTTGCAAACCACGGACGAAAGTATCCCTGGTGCGGGAGATGTTTTTCTCGTCCTCATCTATGCGTCTCGATAAATCTTGTGCCCAATCCTCCGGCATTGTGTAATGCGTGAGGATTTCGGAAAGGTCGGCGGCAAGGACTTCCTCGCGGACGTAAGGTTGCGAGCAACCGCCTTTCTTCTTGGTACAGCGATAGTAGGTATGACCTTTCTGCTTCTCGGCAGTTATGCCCATACCGCACTCTCCACAACGCAAAAGGCCGCAAAGGGCTTTCGGGTCTCTTCCGTTCTTGTGCGGGTGTCCGCGTCGGATAATGACGCCCTGCACTTTGTCGAAAAGTTGCTTGTCTACGAGCGGCGTGTGTTTGCCCTCGTACATCTCTTTGGCGTAGCGGAAGTGTCCGTAGTAAAAAGGATTGGTAAGAATAAACTTCGCTCGGTCTTTGTGTAGCCGATTGCCGTAAATACTCCTAACGCCGTTTTCAAATAGATATTGAGAAATGTCTTCGAGGCGAGAGTTTCCCTGTGCGTATAGCTCAAAGGCGGCTCTGATAGTCTTGGACTTCTTCCTATCAACGACGATAGTTTTAGCTCGCACGTCGTTGAGATAGCCGACGGGAGCAGTACCGGGGAATTGTCCAAGCCGTGCCTTGTGGCGTAGCCCTCGGCTCGTATTGGAGCTTAGGTCGCGTATGAATTGGTTGGCCATACCGAACTCAACTGACATCATAAGTACGTTATCGTTTGAGAGATGACTTCGGTCGTGGGTTTGGATACGCTGAATTGTCCCCTGTTGGAGTAGCCAACTGATCTGTCCGCCGTCCACGGGATTGCGAGCCAAGCGATCTAGTTTCCAACAAATAATGCCCTGTGCCTCGCCCTGTTGTATGCGATTTATCATTTCATTAAAGACAGGGCGACCGGGCATTTTTGCCGTCCGCTTCTCTATAAATTCGGCCGCAACTTCCAAGCCCTCGCTTTTCGCAAGCGAACGAAGCTCGCCTAGTTGGCCTTCGATGGAGAGAACTTGTTTGTCCTCGACATCGGTACTTTTTCGGGCGTAAAGAAAGTATTGGTGCATGGTTGTATTGTATCACAATGGATAGCATAAAACACAACGGCACGCTATACTATCAATAATGAAAGACGAAGCACAAAAGTTAGGGAAAAACTTGAAAAGGATTAGAACGGAGAAAGGCATTTCGCAGGGTGATATTGTTAAAGCTTCGGGGATAGATAAAGCGATGATTAGCAATATCGAAAACGGCAAGACGAATCCAACGCTTGCGACAATCACAAAATTGGCGAAAGCGATTGGGGTGTCTACTGACGAATTGTTGAAATAAAATATGAGAAATTATTTCTATTACAAAGATAAAAAGCAGGTCGTACCTGTTTTGGACGAGGGAAAAAATAAGCAGGCAAAAAAGAAGCTTGCTCATATCCTTAAGGCCAAAAAGGAATTAATACCCGATCACTTCATCGAGCGGTGGTCAGAGGTTGCTTTGTATAATCCAAGTGGTGATGTTGAAAAAGCAAATGCGATTTTGATTAATGCGGAAGATGGTGCTTACGATCTGTCTAATCCGCTTAATGACATGACAGGAAAAGAGTGGGTGAAATTTAGTTGTAGCTGGTTTATTTTTAATGCTTTGCACAAAGATTTGAAAGAAGAGCGAGAAATATCTCCTAACACTCAGGATCATCCGGCGACATTTTCACCGACGATGATTGAGGGGTTTATAAACTTTTTTACCAAAAAGGGAGAGGCCGTGTTGGACCCGTTCTGTGGAATTGGAAGCACGATGGTTGCTTGCAAGCGAACCGGTAGAGTTGGGTATGGTATTGAGCTCAACAAAAAATATTACGATCTATCTCTCAAGAGGACTCCGGAATTCAAAAAGACTATCTTTAATGAAAATGCGGCCAAAATTAAAAAATTAAATCTACCCAAAATTGCCTTTTCGATATCATCGCCTCCGTATTGGAATGTATTGAACAGAAGTACTAAAGATTTCAAAAAAGACAGGACTAAGGACGGCTTTGATGTTAATTATTCGGAAGCCGAAGAAGACTTAGGTAACATCGATGACTACGATCTCTTTCTAGAGAAATTGGCGAATATATACTTCGATATTTTCGATCTGCTTAAAGACGGAGGCTACCTTGTGGTGATCGTGAAGAATATCAAGAAGGAAGGTAAAATGTATCCATTGGCATGGGACTTAGCACAGCTTCTCTCAAAGAAGTACATGCTCAAGGATGAGAAGCTTTGGATACAGGATAAAGTCGGCCTAGCCCCGTACGGATACCCTTCAGCGTGGGCAAGCAATATTCTGCACCATTACTGCTTGGTTTTTCAAAAGAAATAATATGTCTTTAACTATTTCACAAATTGTAAAAAATCTTGTTGATGTAAACGATATCAAGCATGATCGGCAGTATTCACGCGTCGCAAGACTTCACAAGTATTGGTCGAGAAAACCTTGGTTTGTTGTTGATCAATACATAGAGAAATACTCCAAAAAGAACCACGTCGTTTTAGACCCGTTTTGTGGTAGTGGGATTATAGGATTGCAGTCAGTCTTGGCCGATAGAAACTTCATCGGCTACGATCTGAATCCCTTCGCTGTGTTCTTGGCAAAAAACTCTATCGACGTCAGCTATGATCCGGTCTCTTTCGAGAACGAATTCTTGGTAATTGAGCAGGCTGTCCGGGGGAAAATAATGCCTCTCTACACGACAAAAGACAAATATATTCTGTACACCATTCTTGGAAAGAAAAACAGTAAGGATTATAACGCCGTCATCGCCGACAGCAGTTTTCGTAATAAGCAAAAAGTTAGTCTCTCCCAAGAAGAGCTAGAGCCGACCGTAAAGTTTCCTAAAAGTTTAAAGTATCCGGATATGGACTTTCCGGAGAAATTCTATAAGGATCGTTTTTCTTATAAAGGCGTTAAGCGAGTGTCAGATATGTTCACAAAGAGGAACCTCTTTGCTTTGGCAACGCTTCATACCGCTATCAACAAACTGCCTCTAAAAAATAGGGATTTATTCATGCTTGCTTTTACGAACACCTTATTACATGTGAGCAAATTAAAAGCGGAGAATGTTCGTCCTCTCGGTGTAAATAACTTTTGGATTCCGGATGATTTTATTGAGGAGAATGTATGGTGGAGATTTGTTGATCGAGTCGATAATGTAAAAATGGCAAAGGTGGTTATCTCAGAGAAAGCTTTACGCAATAAGGTCTCTAAGCCGGTATCAAAAATCTATAATAAGTCATCACTGAAAATGACTGAGATAAAACCGTCCAGCGTGGACTACCTAATTACCGACCCTCCATACGGCGACACCATCCAATACTCCGAACTCTCTTATATCTGGAATTGCTGGCTCGAAAAAGAGTTTGAGATTGAAAACGAAGTCATTATAAATCCCGTGCAAAAAAAGGGAGTGAACGAATACTACGACCAGCTCACCGCTTTTATTGGTGAAGCGAAAAGGGTTCTCAAAAAAGGTGCTTACTTCACGCTTGCTTTCCACAATAAAGATTTGAAAATTTGGATCAGTCTTGCGGAATTAATAAGAGATCACGGGATGGAGTTGGTAGACATATCCTCCTATGACACCTTTGGCAGTCCCTACAACAAAAACTGGGCTAAATTCTCGCCTAAGTCCGACTTCTACGTGACCTTTGTAAATTCTCAAAAGAAAGCACCGGCGACGAATAAAAAAGCGATTTACCCCGACGAGATTGCGGATGAGATTGTCAAATGCCTTGGCAAGAATAATGGGAAACTCTTTAATTTGAATAAAGCGTATGATCTGTTTGTGGGCGTCGTTATAAGCAAGATTTTTGATGGGTCTCAAGTCACCGAGCATGAACGATTGAGCATTGAGAACATCACGAATCTTTTTCAGGATATCCCTAAAGAGGAGAAGCGTGATCAGAAAAAGAAAGAAGTTCAGGCAAGTTTATTTAAGTTACAACACGTTTAATTTATGGAAATATACACTAAAGATTTTTTCAATATATTCAAAGCCAATTTCGATTTTGAGATTGTTGAAACCAAAATGGGACCGGCTGTCAAAATGCCTGCAAAGGAGGCTTTTATTTATAGCAGTATTACTGGTGCCGGATACTTTGAAAATCCGATCTACCCTTTCACCCCAAAGGGTTTGATGAAGCTTTTCTACAATGCATTTAACTACAAATTCGTATCTGGTATTTTTGACAATGGTGTCCTCAAAAACACGCCTTCCCTGATTTACAAAGTCCGAAAATGCTTTATAGTGAGCCATTTGTATAATATGGCTTTGCGTTGTTTCAAAGATACCAGCATTAAGATTTATCGGAGTTTTATTTTTCACCCTCGCTTTTATCGCCGATGGCTTTGTTGATACTTGTCGTGCGGTATCTTGAAGCAGTTGAACATGGGACGGTAAATCAACATCTCTTTGAAGCGGAATATACATATCTTTTACTGTTCCGAGCGAAGTTCCGAATTGCCTTTCATATATCGGATCAAGTGCAATATCATCAATCTCGCCCATCCTAAATCTTCCAAAGAAACTGTCCTCGCCCTCGCTTAAAAATCGGACAAAATCCTTTTCTTTACTTGATAAGGATTTATCCAGCGCGGAAATCATTTCATCCGTCCACTGCATTGTCTCTTTATATGTCGGCAATACCGCAGGATTTTGCTGTTGTCCCCAATGATACATTGCCTGCGATCCCGTCATCTTTATCTCAAACGATTCCCCCTCCGCATTTTTGAACGTTCCTATTGCTTTTTTTTCTTCAAGAATTTTCGTAAGCAAGTCCCTGTATGCTTTTGAATCCGCCTCAACTCCGAAATTATCAACTATGCCTTTTTTAATATCGGCATTTGCCGCATCAACCGCTTTATCCTGAATGTTCCTCGCTTCAAAAACTTGCCGCCACCATTTGTTTAATGAACTTTCCATATATTGAGAAGCGGTATCTGCTCGCGCGAGCTTATCCATCAAAAATGTAGTCATCAACGCAGAGTCCTCTGCTGTCGTCCCCAATCTTTTCAGAGATGCGATAAACCCCATCTCCGCATTCGGCAATTCCATAGGCGCGATTCCCGTTCCCGGAGCAAGTCCCTTACCTCCTGTTATAGCATCCACAAAAGCATCCTGTATTCGTTCCACTTCCGCAGTTTGATTTTCTACCTGCAGTATCCGTAATGTTTTTCCGGTTTCTTTTATGCTTTTGATATTCTCTAAAAGCTGTGCCGCTTGATCCGAAGTCATTTCGCCCCCCGCATATTGAAGAAGCGAAATTCGTTCCGCCAATTCATCCGTAAGATTCAATGTTTCTCCTATTTGAGAAGTTATTGTATCAAACTCATCAAGCGCAGCTTCTTTCTTCATTGCCAAAACAGATTTAATCTTATCCAATTCTTTTTGTGCTTGTGCGGTAACTTTTCCGATTATCACACCCGAAGCATTCCTGCGCGTTGTTTTTTCTTTCAATTCTTTTGCGATTTGTCTTTTTATATCGCGTAATTCAACGCGCTCAAGTATATCGCCTATTCTTCTTAAAATGTCTGGGAGTTCTTTCTGAAACTTCTCCGGAGTATTTATGCGTTCCAACGCGGCAAGAAACGATCCTCGTTCTTCTTTCGGCAAATTCGTTTCAATGATTCCTCGTAATTCGTTTTGAATTTTTTGTATATTTTCTTTTGTCGCAATAGTCCCTTGCCTTTTCCCTCGTTCAATAAATTGTTGGCGATCAATTATTCTTTGGCGAAGGCGCGCGAGTTCATTTTTTCTTGCCTGCTTTCCTAATGCTTCCTCTTTTTGTAATTTCGTAATCGCTTCATCAAGTTCTTTTTGCCCTCTTGCACCTTCTCTTGCTCCTTTTGCGATTGTCCGGATGCGTTCTTTCAAAAGTGTTGACTCTCTGCGTGTTTGTGTTATCATTGGCGATAATGGAGTTTTTATTATTTTTTCTAATGCTTGAGGGATTTGTACTTGTTTGGGCGTTATCAACTCACGGTCGCCATCGGTAATAGGTGTTTTTACCTCTTTTCCCGTTATTACAGGGGCTTTCTTCTTCGGAACGACATCTCCTACCTCTTTCTCCAATTTCGCCCCATCCACCCCCTCCCACTCTGCTTTTAGTTGGGACTCATTTATAAAGGCGGTTTTTGGCTTCTTTTTTGGTACGATATCGCCCAAATACGCGCCCCGTTCTCTCGGACAGCACGACATATTCCCCTTTTTCTTTTTTAATCATGAGGAATCAGATAGTGAGATGCTTTCGAACCGCGATAATGCTTGAGATAGCGCCGAGCGCAACCCCCACGGCGAGCAATAAAAGAAAAATTTGGAAAAAATTCCCGATAAAGTAGTGGAACAAGTTCGGTCCGCCAAAAAATCCTTCGGCTTTCGGGCCAAGCCAAAGCGTAAGCGGATAGAAAAATACCATGGTAATAACTGCCGATACTATGCCGTAAAGAACGCCCACAATAACAAAAGGCCCTCGGATATAATTGTTTTCAGCTCCCACCAGACGCATGATGTGGATTTCTTCACGCGAAGTAAAAATTGCCATGCGAATCGTATTGAACGCAACAAGAACAACGATGCCCGCAAGCACAAGCGCTGCCCCCCATCCGATCGCGCGCGCGCTTACAAGTATATTTGAAAGGCGCTCAATAACCAGCTTGTTCTGAAAATAATTTATCTTGTCAATAACCCCCGAATACGACGATGCGCCTAAGAACTTCGCGATACTCTCATATTGTTCCGGATTTTGCGCTTGCACATTCAAACTTGCTCCCAATGGATTTTCTCCTAATTCTTCAAGCGACTGGGTAATGAGCGCGTTGTTGGTATGCCGTAATTTAAAATTTTCAAGCGCCTGCTCGCGTGAGATATATTCCACGCTTTCCACTTGAGGGAACTTATTCAGCTCATCTTGTAGCGCCACAATATCCTTTTCGGCGGCATGAGTCGTAAAATACACGCTAATGTCTACCTTTTTTTCTATTCTATCAATTGAAGAACTCAAAAGGACGGAAGAAAACACCAACGAGCCGGTTACAAAAAGCATAAGCACCATCACCATGACAGTCGCAAGCGTTATCCAGCGGTTACGCCAAAAATTAATAATGCCTATTTTAAAAATTCTTTTGAAATATATCATCATATATTATAAAACCATAGCACCTCATGAACATCAAACCATAAATAAATAATACGCGCGGAATGTTATAAAATGTATTTTCCTTTTTTGGCGTCTCGCGTTATCTTTCCGCCTTCAAGCGTAATAACACGGCGTTCAAGCCCATTTACAATATCTTTATTGTGCGTCGCAACGATTACCGTCGTATCAAATGAATTTATCTTTTTTAATAATTCTATAATCTCATATGTATTTACCGGATCCAAATTTCCTGTCGGTTCGTCAGCGATAATCACATCGGGACGATTTACAATCGCACGCGCGATTGATACCCGCTGTTTTTCTCCTCCGGAAAGCTCATGCGGAAAATGATGCGCTTTATCAATAAGGCCGACAAGCTCAAGCACCTGCGGTACATCGGTTTCTATATCTTCATCAGTCGCACCAGCCGCCTCCATCGCGAACGCAACATTTTCAAATGCTGTTTTTGAGGGCAGTAACTTAAAATCTTGAAACACTGTCCCGATTTTCCGACGCAATACAGCCAAGTCTGCCTTCGGGATAGCGTGGACATCAACATCCTCAAAAAAAACCTTTCCTTCAGAAGGCGTATCTTCGGCAAGCAACAGCTTTAAAAGAGTAGATTTGCCGGCTCCCGAATGCCCCACAATAGAAATAAACTCTTTTGATTCTATGCGAAACGTCACGTCTTCAACGGCAGTTGACGTCGGCGAATATACCTTGGAAACATGATCAAAAACAATCATATTATTATATCTGCAGAGTCCTTAGAATGACCTGCGGGAACGAATTATGTGATAGTGCCGCATGAGACATACACTCTTCTTATTTTACACGAAAAAAATAAAAACTCCACCATTACCCCCTTCCCTCCTGCGCCTCCCTTCCTTCTATTTCCGCTTGGATAAATTCAGAAATATCACCGCCCAAAACGCCCTCCACATCACTCGTCTCAACACCCGTGCGATGGTCTTTTACCATTTTGTAGGGGTGAAATACATATGAACGAATCTGATGACCCCATTCGGCTTCGGCAGACTGTACCGCGCTCAAGTCTTCGAGAGTCTTTTTTTCTTTTTCCTGCATACGCTGAAATAATTTTGCGCGCAACAGCTCTATCGCCCGATCTTTGTTTGCCGCCTGCGACCGGCCGGTTTCAACATGCACCTGGATACCGGTAGGCAGATGCTTTGCCCGAACCGCCGTCTCGCGCTTATTTACATTCTGCCCGCCGGGGCCGCTTGAGCGCGCAAAAGTTACTTCTACATCCTCGGGACGCAATTCTATCTCTGCAGACCCGACAAGCTCGGGGAGAATTTCCACCATAACAAAAGATGTGTGACGCAATTTTTTTGCTGAAAATGGAGAAACGCGCACCAAACGATGGACCCCCGCCTCCCCCTTGAGATGCCCATAGGCGAACTTCCCCTCTATTTCCATGGTGGCGTTTTTTATTCCTTTTCCTTCACCCGCGTGCGCATGAAGCATATGCGTTTTCCATAGTTTCTTCTCCGCATACCTGCGAAACATTTCAAGCAAAAGAGAAGCCCAATCCTCCGCATCATCTCCACCCGCGCCCGCGTACACCGAAAGCACCGCATTCCCCTTGTCATACGGACCAGAAAAAAATAGTTTTTTCCGCTCTTCTTCAAAAGCGCGCGAGATCTCTCCAAACCGCGCTTCAAGCTCTGCGGAATCTTTTGATTCCCCTAATAATTCTAAGAGCGCCGTCGCATCGCCTACGAGCACTTCCCAAAAATGAATATGTTCTTTTAATTCGCTTATGTCTGTTGTGATGGCGCGCGCGGTATGCGCGTCATCCCAAAAACCGGATACGAGCGTTTTTTCTTCAAGTTCTTTGAGTTTTTTCTTTGACCCGGCAAGGTCAAAAACGGTCCGCCATACGGCGGATATTATCGTGTAATGCGGTTATTTTTTCTTGCAATGATTCAATCATGATATGGTTTACTATACAGCATTTTTTATAATAAAAAAAGGTCCCGATATGTCGAGACCTCTCGTTATTTGGTATCAAGGTAATGCAAAATGTTCCGCTGTTTAAGCACAAACCATATCGTTTCGTCTCCCCGTGAATGCAGAGCATGAGCAGCTTTTCCGGTACGCACAGGGAAGTCCTTATTCCAACGCTCTCCGAGCGCCTCAATAACTCGTAATGCCCGTCCTTCACCTCCATTATACGAAATAGCAATGTAATCTTCCACAGAACGGGGATTCTCCTTGAACGCATCACGTACCTTTTTTGGCAACAGAGACAGCTTGTAATCAAACAGACAAAACGCTGCTTTTACACTGTTGATATGATCGCTTGTGCCTTCCTCAAAGTCCGGAATAAGTCCCGCCTGATAATACGCCGGCACTATGATCACATACGTACTGCGCATAAACTGCATGATGCCGGACGCGCCCGCACTGCTTACGCTATTTCGAAACGCATGCTGATGATTTGCGCCGAAAAGCGCAAATGCTTGTTCTGCTAGCATTTTCGCATCGGTATGCCGAAACACACTCGGCGTCATATGCTCATTGAGCATAATTGCTTTTGCGATTTGTTTTTGCCGCTCGCTTTGCATACTTCCAACAACTTCACCAGGAAAAGCAATTGACGGAACTTCCGCCTCCTGGAGAGCGCCCCACGCTGCATCAATGACAGCATTGACATACTCTTCGCCACCGATAATAAACTCACCCCGCATAATAAAGTCACTTAACGGGACATAGGTAACACCGCCCCATTTTACAGCAACAACCGGAAGCCGATTGCCCCCATACCGAACACTATAGTGGGTGTTGATGCCATTTTCAGTAAGCTCTTCAATAACACAGTTTGGAATATCTGAGTACTGTTCTAGCACACGGAACACTCCTCTTGATTCTTTCGCCTGTATTATTTTGAGCTCGCCCTCGTGGAGCACCGCAATATAAATGATAGACCGCGATGCGCTTATAGCATCCAGCGTGTGCTTTGCGTCTTCTATGTACGAAAGTGCTGTTCTTTGTTGGATCACATCTTCCGAAGGGACAGGAACGGGACACAGTCCGTCATCATCACATTCCGAAACAGCAAAACCGGCATGTATTATGCATATAAAAAAGAGAAGACCTGCGAATGCTATGCACCCGAAAAAAAGAAAAAATATTGTTGCGCACCGCTTTGCATATGACCGCATAGAGCGCACCTCCCTTGGTAAAGAATTCCCTACCAGTAAAGCAGAAAAATCATCTTTTCTCAAGGGTTGCTCTGGGACATTGCAAAAAAAATCATTCACATCACATCAAAAAATGCCCCTATTTGGGGCAGGGCGTAGGCTCTCATCCACATGGTATATTGAACACTCGGTGTTTAATCTTGGAGCCGGAGGCGAGATTCGAACTCGCGACTTGCTATTTACGAAACAGCTACTCTACCACTGAGTTACTCCGGCTTACTCTGCGTATTAACAAACGACCCTCTTTAGCTCTTTTGCTCTTAACTCTATATTGTCTTCCATTCCCTCTATTTAGTCCAGCATAGGTGCGAGTAGCGAGGATCAAACTTGCGTCTCTTGCTTGCCCCCACACCAATTTTTGCATTGTGCTTAAAATTGCGGCCAGCGAGAATCGAACTCGCATCTATTGCTTGGGAAGCAATCATTCTACCACTAAACTATGGCCGCACGATTTAATGCTAAAATTGGTGTGGGGGCTTGGGAAGCAATCATTTTACCACTAAACTAATCTCGCAATGCATCTATTAAAGCCCAAAAAGGTTTTTGAGAAAAGAGGCAAATGATTGGAAGGCGGATGGCGGAGGCGGTTCTTTTTCATTGCCATCTTTTATAAATATGACAACGCTCTCCCCCTCTTTTTGGACATCAAAGCGTTCACGAATAACCCGCTCTCTGCCTGCATCGCTTTCCAGAAGCGCCATATTGCCCTCAATATCCGCTATGCGGGACGAAATTTCGTTTTCTTTGCTTTCTAATATTCTATACTCGCGCTCTACCTCGCGGTAGTTTTGATACGCATAAAATGCGTATTGCCCCGCATACCCTACCACCAAAAAAAGCAACACAATGATAGGCCACGAATACACAATCCGCGCCCCCCTAGATTCTTTTCGTGTTTGAAAAAATTGCCCCATACTTCTATTATAACAAGAGTATAGGAAATGCGCCCCGTTTGGCAAAATCAAGTGTTTTATCTATCCGTTTTGCGGAACAATAGAGTATGGGGCATCTTTTAATTTTTAATTCTTAGTTTTAAATTTTCAATTAATTTTTAATTGATCTAATTTCTAAACCGTTTAAAAATTAAAAATTGGAAATTTTATTACAAAATATGGCTCAAACAAAACGCCAAAAAAAACGATTCCAAATAATCTGGATTATCATAAGCGTTCTCGCGATTATAGGCATGGTGGGGTTTTTGCTTTTGCCCCTCGCGTCTACGACTTTTTGATTATCCCTGGGTTGCTTATATCCTTCGACTCCCTTCGACTGGTTCGACAAGCTCACAGCAAGCAAGCTTAGGGCAAGTCGCTCAGGATCAAAGCTATCCTTGAATAGCTTTGATAAAAACATCATGAGGAAGTGCTACTGACCCTGATTCCCGCAGGCGCTTTTTTCCTTTCTTCTGTTTTTGCCATAATTTCATTTTACGGGTTCTGTCTCCCCCGTATAAATAACCCGTAACATCCTTTTTTAGGGCGGTTATGCTTTCGGAAGCAATAATACGACCGCGCGCTTGCGCCTGTATCTTGTATGCAAAAAGTTGGCGCGGAAGAATCTTTTTTAATTTTTCAACGAGAGCGCGCGCCTCCCGCTCTACGCGCTTTTCGGATACGATCCGCGAAAACGGCTGTTCTATCTCTCCATGTACGAGTACATCAATGCGCACCACATTCGCATCGCGCATATCGGAAAGCGCATAATCAAGGGAAGCATACCCGGACGAAACGCTTTTTAGGCGATTGTAAAAATCGCGCATCAATTCGCGTAACGGCATCTCTCCCTTAATTTCAAGACGCGCCCCGACATTCATCGTATCTCCGATGGTAACTTCGTATTCTTCAAGCAACGATAAAATAGAGCCGAGATAATCGGAGGGCGTAAGAATAGAAAGAGACGCCCATGGCTCACGGACATGCGATATCTCATGGTCTTCCGGAAATTCACTTGGGGAATGGAAAATCTCTATTCTTCCGTCTTTCAGCGTAACTTCATACATAACCGTAGGCGATGTAATAACAACATCAATACCAAACTCCCTTCGGATACGTTCAATAATAATTTCTATATGCAAAAGACCCAAAAATCCGCATCCAAATCCTCTCCCGAGCGCTCCCGATTCCTCTTCGTATGAAAACGAGCTGTCTTCCAAATGGAGGCGGTCAAGCGCTTTTTTCAAATCATCAAAATCATCCTGCGCTATGGGATACACATTTGCCCATACCATAGACACCGGTTTTTTATATCCCTCAAGCAACGAGGCAGGCGCGTGAGCGGTTGTTACCGTATCTCCAACCGTTACCGTTTCGGGTTTTTTTATATTAGTTACCACATATCCTATTTCTCCTGCCTGCAAAGAATCTTTAACGCGCCGTTCGGGTAAAAAAACCCCGACATCTCCGGCTTCAAATACATGGCCCGCGCCGGCAAGCAATAATTTTATGCCCTTTTTTATTTCTCCGCTCGCAACGCGAATATAGGCGATTACTCCCTGGTGGGGAGAATACTCAAAATCAAAAATAAGCGCTTGAAGCGGTCCTGCGCCCGATTGTTTGTTCTCCGAAGTGCTGTAACGCGGTTCGGGGATCCGCTCAATAATCGCCTCCAAAAGCGCGGAAACGCCTTGCCCTGTTTTCCCCGAGATCTCCAAAATGTCTTCAGGCCGAGTTCCTAAAAGTGCTGTAATTTCTTCTTTTGTTTCGCGAATCCGCGCATGCGGCAAATCAATTTTATTTACGGCAGGAATAATTGTTTTATTCAAGGAACGCGCAAGTTCAACATTGGAAAGTGTTTGGGCCTGAATCCCTTGCGACGCATCTACCAGAAGGATCGCGCCCTCAACAGCCGCAAGCGAACGCGACACTTCATACGAAAAGTCTATATGCCCGGGGGTATCAATCAAATTCAGCGTATAACTCGCAGCATGTAACGTATAGCTCATAGTGACGGGAGTCATTTTTATAGTAATGCCCCGCTCGCGTTCAATATCCATTGCATCCAAAAACTGCTCGCGCATTTTCCGCTTTTCTACAGTACCCGTAATCTCAAGAAGCCGATCAGCAAGTGTTGATTTGCCATGGTCAATATGAGATATGATGCAAAAATTTCGTATTTCATTCATGTTTTTTTTATTCGGCTTGATTTGATGCTTTTCTAAGACGGACAATGCCCGAGAACGAAACTTCTCCTTTTGCATTCTTTAAAAAATCCATCTATGAAACAAATCCTCTTTCGCCCACCCCCACCCTACAATCCGCTTCCCGAAGACGGCTCTTGAGACACAAAAGGCGTTTTCCAAAAACGGCGTACAAGCGCCTTTTTCAGCTCTTCGTACTCACGATTCTTCGCGAAAATAAGGAACAGCACCCCACCCGCAACGCCCAAGATGCCCGCGAGACTCCCATGAAGAAAAACCCCCGCGAATGTTTCTAAATTAAACATACCGTCAAATAACCGAAGCGCATAAAATGTAACAACGCCCATGATAGCAGAACTTATGCTGATGTGCGCGAAGGAATTCCAAAATCGTTTCCCGCCGGCAGACCCAAAATCACGGGAAAAAAATATCGCAAGCAATACAAGATTGAGTATACTCCCCAAAGAAAACATAAACGGAAGAATGAGCATTTTATTATGTACAAGATCTGAAACACGAAGAATATCCGCAAACACATACGAAAAACTGCTTGATGCATCATAGAGCCACGAAAAGAAAAATACGCCGGCAACAATAAATAGTGCCGCGCATATATTAATTGCTACGGGCGTTATTGTCTTTCCACCCGCGTAAAACGCGCGCACATACAAAAGAATGAGCGCTTGCGCAACAAGAGAAACAGAAAAAAGCGCGAGTGCTGCCGCTGTCAGGCGCGTGTCCACCCAGCCGAAATTGCCGGCACCCAGAATAACACGCACAATATGCGCTCGGAGTACAATAAAAAGAATGGTGAACGGGAGCGACCAAAAAATAATATGGCGTATCGCCAAAGAAACATGTTCAAGAAATTTTTTTCGTTCATCGCGCGCAAACACCCCCGCCAAAAATGGAAACGCGGCAACACTATACGAAAGTCCGATAACAGAAAGCGGCACTGTCTCCAAATTATACGCGAGCTGGAAAACAGCGATACTCCCCAATCCGAATACGGAAGCAAATGCGGTCATCGCGATAAAAACAAGCTGATTTATCGACAACCCAACTGAACGCGGGAAAGACAATAAAAATGCCCGCCGCAAGCCTGGCTCAATCCTTAAAGAAAAAAATGGAAGAAAATGAAGCCGGATAATTGATGGGATCTGCACCGCAACATGAAGAAACGCCCCGATAACAACCCCAAACGCAATCCCGGAAAGTCCCCACACCGGATACAAAAAAAGAAGACCTATGATAATACCGACATTATAGAGAATCGGGCTTAGGGCATAAATAAAAAACAAGCGGAATGCCTGTATAATACTCGCTGCAATATTAGAGAGCCCCAAAAAAAGCGCTTGCAATAAAAGAATTCTTCCTAAAAGAACCGTCGTTTCACGCTGAGAAGCATTAAAACCCGGCGTTACCATATCCGTAAGATAGGGCATGAAAAAAAAGAGAGCCACTCCAAGTACGCCGATACCAACCAAAAACCAAGACAACACAGAACCAATAAATCGGCTTGCTTCCTCCCTGCCTTTTGATTCTCGTTCCAGCAACAGCGGGATAAGAGCGGTAGACGCCGCAATAAAAAGAGAAAGAGTATATACAAAATCAGGAATGCGGAATGACGCATAGTACATATCAAGCGCCTCTCCGGCACCGAACGTAGAAGCAAGCATCCGATCGCGAACCAACGCCAACGCTTTTGCAAACACTGTTGTTATCGCCAAAAGAAAGGCGGCCTGGTGGACGCCTGTAAATTCACGCTCAAAAAAATGAGATAGCTTGGCTATAACCACAGAAATACTTTTTATTCGCCGTTATTCTTCTAGCGGAGATGTTTCGCGATCTTCCGGAGGAGGAATGCCTTCAAGAGCTTGCTTGCCGCCACGCAAATTGGAAAGAATCTGCTTTACTTCCTGAACGCTGGGGTTTAACTCTTCAACCCGTTCAAACTGGATCATGGCGGCATCTTTGTCGCCCTGTCGATCATAAATAATCCCTAAGAAATAACGCGCGTTTGAGTAATTGGGATTGAGCTCAATTGCGCGTTCAAATACCTGACGCGCATTTTCAAATTGGTCGCTTTGATAATATAAAAGGCCGAGCTGGAACAAAACGCCGATATCGTTCGGAAGCAAAAATTGCGTGTTTCGCGTCTCTTCAATCGCGGAATTAATATCCCCTGTTTGCGCTTTAATTTGGGCAAGTAAAAACCGCGCCGGCGCATAATCCGTCTTGATACCTATTGCCTGCTCTAACAAACTTTCGGCGTCATCGAATTCTCCTACCTGGACATTCGCGCGCGCGCGCACAAAAAGCGCTTCCGGGCTTTGTGGGCTTCGCTCGTGCGCGCGTTCATACATGTCGCTGGCAAATCCGGCCGCACCCTCAATATTAAAAGGAATGACTGACTCATACACCCTGCCCAACGTAATCCAATTTAATGTTTCTCCGGGATTTATTTGGGAAGCAAGCTGTCCTGTTTGTACCGCGCCCGCAAGAATTGTCTGGAACTGGCTCCTCGCTTCGTCTATTGAAATATCGGTGCGCGTCAAAAGAGCATTCATGCGGATCAAATCAACGTCAACAAGAGAGCGGAGATACCGGTCACGCTGATCAAGATTAATCGCGCGAACAAAGTCATTGCGCGCGGCTTCTGTGTCGTTTTCTTCATTGATATGCGCGATCCCGTTGCCATAATAAATTGCTGCGACATATTTTTGGCCCAATAAATAAACGCCGGCGATACTTGCTACCGACAAACACAATAACAGGAGAGCGGCAACAAACCCGACCCCCGCATTTTGGAAAAGGGGAATACGGTAATCAGAAAGAATGCCCGCACTGCTCATCTGCGCGATAAAAAGTCCGAGAAACAAGAAAAAGAACAGCACGAAAAAATACCCGGGAGTATACAATATGAGCCCCAGCAAAAGATACAACACCCCCAAAAACGTAACAACGGAAAATGTATGCCCTCCCTCAAACGCAAAGCGGACAATCGCCCGAATTCCATAAAAAAGAACCGAACCAATAAGAAGAAGCAAAGAAAGCGCTCCGGCAAGTCCCAGTGTCGCAAAAAGCGTAGATAAAAAACTTACACCGGTAGTAAAACGCGTAGCCCAAAATACGGTTTGGTTTACTTCAAGTGGCTTGTACAAGAGCCAATCATACAGAAACGTGTTTGGGCCCGATCCAAAAAATAGATTCCCCTCACGAAGCGTCAGTTGTGTGACACTCCAGCTTGCATCCCACGATGGGCGAACCTCAACAATATCCCCGCCGAAAATGGCGCTCACCGACTGGCCCAATACCGGCGTCACAAGGAAAAAAAGCGCCACCAAAAGAAATGCCAGCGGCTCCCAATGAAGCGTGGGCTTAGAACGTTTGAATGAATACAAATAGGCAAACAAAATTACGGTGAAGACGGCGTATAAAATCCATGCCATTTTGAAGTTAACCGCAATCATCATGACGAGTGCCGCACAAGAAACGGCATAGTAAAAAAGAGAAACGTACTTGCCCTCGTCATTTTTCGCAAGAAAAAGAAACAAAAACCCGAGAAAACTCCAATAAAGACCGAATGCATTCCACGAACCGATAGGATTCGCGCTCGGAACGGTAAAGGCGCTCCCCCAAAAATTAAATCCGCCAAACATGTGAACAAGCTGTAACACAAAAAGAGCCAAAGAAGACGCGCCAAGAACTAAAAAGAGCGTACGGGAATCGTTCTTTCCACGAAACAAAAACGACATGATAAATGCCCCCAGCACAAAAAGGACCGATGCGACAACCGTATCAGGCTCATTGCCAAGTCCGATAAATGAAACATGCCTGCTTACTGAAAATAATCCGGAAATAAGATTTACTACTACATATCCGATGAGTGCGGCCGCAAAAATATGTTTCGGTATTGATAATTCTCCTTGTTGGATGCGCCCGATAAGCCATGAAATGAACGCAAGCAGTACAAAAACAGAAAACAAGAAAGCTTTATTAAGCACAATCGGAAAAACGGTAAACGGCAACGCCCACATTGGAAGAAGCCCCACGGCAATATATATAAAAATACGGGCAATTTGATCCCACGAAAACGACCGCAAAAACCGGCCGCGAAACCCGCTTAAGGAATCACTCATTCCTTCGGGCGCATCTCCGGAAGACGCGCGATATGATTTTTCTTCAAACGATATATGTGTATCTTCCATAGTAAAAATTGATTACTAATATGATATGTATTCAATACTATCAAAGACACCCCAAGAAAACAACCAATACCCCTTCTTCCTTGTGAACAATATGTTGTGTATACTAATACAATACGACATGACCCGCCATTATCTCACAATCAAGCAAGCAGCTGATTTTATAGGAGTAAGCACCCTTACGCTTCGTAATTGGGATAAAAAAGGCAAACTTGCAGCGTATCGCCACCCCGTAAACAGCTATCGACTATACCGAGTGGCAGATCTTGAAAAATTTGTAAAAAGCATATCCGGGAGACGCCCGCGAAAGCTCAATATCATTATGCTTGAGGATGAGGAATGAGCCCAGCACCACTTTTCTAAGAGATATCAGTTGCTCCGCTACATCTTTAAGAATTTCCAACCTCCCCAGACCATGTAACTTATTACAAAGAATGGTGCTGGGTGAATAAGCTGTGAGAAACGTGTGAACAATTATCCGCCTTCGGCGGATTCCGCCCCTCTTTCGCTAGAAGCTACGGAGGGCAAACGAAGAAATAAAAGATACCACGGTCAACCATTCCGACTCGCTTTACTCGAGGCGAGTAAGATCGTGGGGGCTTCATTTTCTGGGACCGCAGAAAAGTGGTTTTTTGCCAAAACTCCTTCAAAAAAGGTGTTTTTTTGTGAGACGCTTCCGCAAGCGTTACTCGCCTCGCTCAAGCTTTGGCGGAGCGGGCTCGTCTCGCTCGACGCGAGTCGGAGCGGGCGCTCGGGCTTTCTGATGCGGGGTTAAAACCGGCCTTGCGTTTCAAGGCGGGCAAGCACACAAACTATGTTTTAGGCAGGCACATTTGGCGGATTGATTAGTTGATAATTCGCGAGAAATTCATTTGGAGTTTTCCCATTCAATCCGCAATGTTCAAGGTCATTGTAGTACATATTCCATAATCTAAGATAGTATCGTAAATC
>JAUYHD010000034.1 GCA_030690215.1 bacterium
CGAAACGAACTTCTTCGGTTCTCTTACGGAAAAAGCAGTGCAGAAATTCCAGAAAAAATACGGCGTAGCTCTTGAGGGTGATCCAGGGTTTGGATTTGTGGGACCAAAAACGCGTGTAAAGCTACAAGAAGTGTTTGGGGGTATAATGCCCGACGTTTCTATCCCGCCATCGGTAGAAGTGCCCTCGTCAAGTTCCGCTACTGATACAGCGACAGTGCAAGCGCAAATCGATGCGGCGCAAGCGCAATTAAATCTGTTACTTCAGCAATTAGAAGCACTTTCGCAATAGAAGCCGAATAATATTTACACATAAGAACGCGCGGTGTATGATAACAAGCATCATCGCGCGTTTTTTATTTTCGTCCGCAGATTTTTATTGCCAATGAGCGTATGTTGATTACTGCAAATTATCATTATATCCGTCATTCCTTCGATCTTCCGTATCCGAGTATTTGCGGCGTTACTCCTGATCAATTTAAAAAACAACTTATTATTCTTTCGCGCTTCGGCGCGTTTATACACCCGCTACAACTCAAAGAGGCGATTGAACAAGGAACATCAATTCCTTCTCACTCATTATTTGTTACGTTTGACGACGGCTTGCGCGAACAATATGAGTTAGCGCTTCCCATTCTTGATGAACTTGGCATTCCGGCTCTTTTTTTCGTTATTACGGGCGTGCTTTCAGAAAAAAAAGTTTCTCCTGTCCATAAAATCCACTTATTACGAAGTGTTATTCCGCCTGGAGTACTTCTTGCTCGTATAGTTTCATATGCAGAAGCAATCGGGGGCATTGCCCCGCTTACAAAAGAAGAAGAGGAACGCGCGATGTTCCATTATGATTATGAACCACCCGATGTCGCGCGTCTGAAATATGTACTCAATTTTAAGTGTGCGTCTGCCGCACATCAGCAAATAATTGACCGTATATTTCAGGAACATTTTGATGAAAAGAAAGTATACACGGAACTCTATATGAATGAGGCACAATTGGCCGATCTCGCGCATCGCCATTTTTTAGGAAGTCATGGCTATGAGCATGTGCCGCACGCGTCTCTTTCGGATGAAGCGCTTCGTTCCTCTCTTCATAAATCCTTTTCATATTTTTCGCGTATTCCGTATACCCCGTTTGCAATAAGCTACCCGTATGGGAGCCGTGAGGCATGCGGCGGGAATCTTTCGCGTTTTGCGCGTGATGCGGGATTTGTGTATGGCTTTACAATGGAGAAAGCGGGAGCGGATTCTTTTAAAAATCCATTGTTGCTTCCTCGGTTTGATTGCATTGATCTTCCCGGAGGGAAAAATAATACGTTCGGGGATGCCCCGCTTTTCTCTTCGGTGCAGCCTGCGTCGTGGTTTGATGGACATAGCTGAATATGAAAGAGAGAAAGCGATGCGTGGCATTTCATTATTTTTTTTATATAGTATGTACATATGCGTGAAATAAAAGAACAAAAAGAAACAGGAACTTTATATGGTACGCTTTTTACGAACTATGACAGCGCGTTGTTTGAAGATTCTGTTGAATTATTTTTTGAGCGACATAAGAAATGGGGGATTGATTTGGACTGGTTTAAAGACAAGGTGTGTCTTGATGCCGGCTGCGGCGGGGGGCGGTTTGTGGTTGCGTTGTCGCGGTTAGGAGCGCGCGAGGTAAAAGGCATAGACATTAGCGAGGAAGCGGTATCTGCGGCAAACAAGAGGGTACGTGAACGAAATCTTTCTCAAGCAGAGGCAACGGTCGCATCCGTGCTTGCTATACCGTATCCTGACAATTACTTTGATTATGTCGTATGCAGCGGCGTTATTCATCACACTCCTGATCCGTACAAAGGATTCCAAGAATTGGCGCGAGTTCTTAAGCCAAACGGAAAATTGTTTTTTTCTGTATACGGCGCGGGCGGCTTGGCATGGTTTTTGCAGGTAGATATATGGCGCTTTTCGATATGTAAGATTGTGCCATTTTCGATTATGGAGAAGATATGGAAGTTTGTCGGGGTCCCTGCAAACAAACGGTACAATTATCTTGATAATCTCTATGTTCCGTATTGTTTCCGATATACCGAACACGAAATAAGACGGTGGCTCACACAGGCGCAATTCCATAATCTGAAAAGGGTAAAGTTCGAACGGTATGATTATGAAAAAGTATCTTCCCGCATTCTGTACGGGGAAGGGTGGATACAATTTTATGCCGATAAAAAATAATACAACCGCTATGAATGTCGTTATATTTACAAGTAATGCCATTCGGCATATGTATGTCGCAAATATGCTCGCAGAACGGGCAGACCGCGCGCTTATTGTGTCAGAATGCAAGCCGCATGACACGCTTTCTTTTGAGGGCGACAAGACTTCCGTCCAAAAGCATTTTCAGCTTCGCTACGAAACAGAGCGCGCGTTTTTTGCGGGGCACGATGTATTCAGCGCATCCACGCTTCCTATACTGCACAAAGAAGTGAACATGCCGTATGTCTACGAAGTCGTAAAAAAATTCAAACCGACCATGGCGTATGTCTTTGGTTCATGGATTATCAAGGATCCTCTGTTATCGCTTATTCCGCAAGGAAAATTCATAAATCTTCATTTGGGTCTTTCTCCGTACTATCGGGGATCAGGTACCAATTTTTGGCCTTTTGTAAATAAAGAACTTGAATATGTCGGGGCAACAATTCTTCATATTGATTCAGGTATTGATACGGGGGATATTCTGGCGCATGTGGTCCCTCAATTTGAAGAGAATGATACGGTTCATACCATTGGGTGCAAGGTGATCCGAGAGAGTGCGCGCACACTCGTTCATGTTATGGGCATGGTGCGCGCGGGTAAAACGCTTCCGCGCACGCCTCAGTGGGAAGTGCAAGAGAGTCATTATTATCGGTCGCGTGATTTTAACGAAGAGGCGCTTGCGCGCTATTATGAAAATCTTCACGGCGGCATGATAGGAGAATATATTCGAGCGCCAAAAAAGTCTCCCCGCCTCATATTCTTAGAAGATGAACCGCGTATATAGCATGAAGACCGTTTTTCTTTTTATTGGGAATCCCGTATATGCGTCTGATTTGCTGCGCACCGATTATATCGCCTATCTTGCCTCGCAATTTCGTGTGGTCGTGTTTTTGCCCGAAGCGATGCGAATAGATACATATCCCGCTTTTCCGACGGTAGAATATCGTTCTCTTCCTCTATATAACAAGCGTCTTTGGGCATACGCCAAAGAATTCCGTTTAACGTTAAATCGCGTTAATGAAACATGGGCGGAAACTCTTTTTAACCGCGAACGATTTGATGTTCAGCATAGGCGGACACTGCGTATCATAGCGCGCGTGTTCCCGCGTGGTCTTATACGGAATGCCCTGTTTACTTTTTTTGAAAACTTTTTTACGCGCAAACTTCCTGAACTTGGAAAAGCGGTAGGAGAGCTCTCTCCGGCGCTTTTTTTGGTTCCGGCGCCCGGGCTCAATCCCTTTGAGGCGCAAGCGGTCATACAGGCAAAAAAATTTAAGATTCCGAGTGTCGCGATAAATTTTAGCTGGGATAATTTGACGTCCAATTTTTCGCATGTGCGCAAGACCGATTATATTATTTGCTGGAATGATCTTGAGTATAAAGACGCGCTTTCTTTGCACGGCTACAAAAAATCTTCCGCATTCATATCGGGTCCGATTCGTTTTGACCGTTATTTTCGCGATACAGAAAAGCATATGACCCGAGAGCAGTTTCTTTTAGAAAAGGGCCTTGACCCTAAAAAAAAGACGCTTCTTTTTACGAGCGTGACAAAAAATTATCCATTTCAAAAAGATTTGGTTCGGCGTATCGTTGCCCTTCGCAACACGGGGGCTATCCGGGGATGCCCGAATATCTTTCTGCGCGTGCATCCTCTTGATACCATTGAGACATATAATGAATTTCGTAGCATCCCTTATTTTTATATAGAAAAAGCAGGGCAAGAATATATTGGGAGCACAGGGAAGACATACGTAGAAATGTCAGAGAAAGATCTTATAAATTTAAAGCGCACATTGCTTTACGCTGATTGCAATATGAATCATGTCTCCACTATTACGATAGAAGCGTCTATTGTTGATACCCCTGTCGTTAATATTACGTTTGATGATATATATGGCTTGATGTATAAACAACGTCATTACGCCCCCGTGCTGGAACACAAGGCCGCTATTCTTGCAAAGACTGACGACGAATTGGCATACGCGCTAAATCGCTATTTTGAAGATCCGTCACTCCATAGAGAAGGGCGCAAAAATTTAGTCCGCGATTTTATTCCCTATCAGGATGGTTTGAGCTACAAAAGGAATGTTGAAGTTCTGCATTCCATTATTTCTTCCATAACTCCTAACTCATAACTTATTACTTATTACTCATAACTCGTCACCATGTGTGCAATAATCGGCTACATAGGAAAACCAATAAATAAAGCAATCTTTGAAAAAGCCCGTGATGCTATGGCGCATAGGGGCCCGGATGATAAGGGCGTCTATTACGATGAATCGTGTCCTTGTGCGTTAGGGCATCGCCGTCTTTCTATTCTTGATTTGTCTCAAGCGGGTCGCCAACCCATGGTGTCTTCCGATGGACGATATGTCATTGTTTTTAATGGAGAGATATTTAATTATCTTGAATTGAAAAAAGAACTTTCCTCATACTCTTTTCATTCGCAGAGCGATACCGAAGTGCTCCTTGCCGCGTTCATCACATGGGGAGAGGCATGTCTCCAAAAATTCAACGGCCAATTTGCGTTTGCTATATACGATACCCGCACGCAAGAATTATTTTGCGCGCGCGATCATCTTGGTATTAAACCGTTTTTTTATACGACGAAAGATGGCGCGTTTGCGTTTGCTTCAGAAATTAAAGGATTGCTCGCGCTTGGCGTAGAAGCAAAACCGAATAATCGGATGATATATGATTATCTTGCGTTGAGTATGTATGACCATACGCAGGAAACATTTTTTGAACATATCATGTCTTTGCCTGCGGGGCACTTTCTTCGATATGCGGGCGGACGAATTGTCATACAATCGTATTGGGATCTCAAAAATAGAGATGAGAGTATTTCTCAATCCTATAAAAAGGGGGAGGCGGTAGAGCGATTGCAGTTTTTATTGCAGGATGCGCTTCGCCTGCAGTTTCGAAGCGATGTGCCGGTGGGACTCAATCTTTCAAGCGGCATTGATTCAAACGCGCTCTTGTATTTTTCACAACATATATATACTCATCCGCTTCATTTATTTACGTCATGTGTTGCAGACGAGGGCTTGAATGAATGCGCTCTTCTTGAGGGCCGACTTTTAGAAGATGAAAAAAATCGCTGGCATACCGATTTTTTACGCCACACAGATATAGCGCCTCTTGCAGATGAAGTGCTCGCCACACAAGACCAGCCATACGGAGGCATGCCGACAATCGCGAATTATCATATGTATAGGGAAACGCAACATCAGGGAGGCGTAAAAGTTATTCTTGAGGGACAGGGGGTGGACGAAATACTTGCCGGGTACAGTTATTATTTGCCCGCGTATTATCGCGATGCAATGAGGCGGCGTGATTTTTACGTTGTGTGGCCCTATTTCAAAATGATGAGGCAGGATGGAGCCGGGTGGTGGCAGGCGCTTTCTTCGTTGTCGTCGCTTCTTTTTACGCGTGAAGGGCGGAGTCAGGATTTAAGCAAAGAGAGCGGAACGAATATCGTATCACAGGCGCTTAGGCGCGAATATGAAGGAGAAAAAAGAGGCAAATACGCCGAACCGTTTTCTTCCTCGCTTTTAAATGCGCAATATCGCGATCTTACATCCACGAAACTTCCGCGCGTGCTTCGGTTTAACGATCACGCGAGTATGGCATTTTCTAAAGAGTTGCGTGTTCCGTTTCTTGATAGACGCATTGTGGAATTTTGCTTTTTTGCGCCTCCGTTATTAAAAATAAAAACAAAGTATCATAAGGTTTTGTTGCGGAAGGCGGTTCAGCCGTACATTCCTGATTCCATGAAGCGCAACCCCAAAGTGGGATTTGGGGCATTCCAGACAAAGTGGTTTCGTGCTTATTTTAAAGAATTTGTGTATAGCATTATTACTTCCCACGCATTTCAGAATAGGCCATATTTTGACCACGATGCGTTGCAAAAACAGACAGACGCATTTTTCGCGGGAGACGCTCCAAACTCCTTTTTCTTGTGGCAGGCGATTAATCTTGATATGTGGTTCCGCAGATTTATTGAAAAATAATTACCATTATCAAACTATTAAACACCGAGTGTTTAGTAATTGGTAGAATCTGAGTATGAGAAATATAATTATAGCCCCAGAAGAGCACTATCATATTTTGAATAGAGGAAATAACAAACAACCGATATTTTTGGACGACCACGATCGGGCTCGATTTCTTTTTCTTATCCTTTATTTTCAGTCGTCCGTCATTGTTCTTAATGTTTCGTACCATATTCTTCATTTTATGAAACACTCGGTGTTTAATATTTCTAGAAATATGAAAAAGGAGATATTCGAAAATCGGTATATTGATCTTGTGAATTTTGCGCTTATGCCGAACCATTTTCATCTCACTATTCAAGAACGAAAAGAGGGTGGTACCGCAAGATATATGCAGCGTGTGCTTAATGGATATACAAAATATTTTAATGCAAAATATAAAAAATCTGGCCATCTATTTCAGGGTCCGTATAAGGCGATACATATCAGCCACGATCGACAGCTTCTCTATCTTTCCGCATATATCCATAGCAACCCAAAAGAATTACAAAAATGGAGCAGAAAACCAGAAGCATACCCCTGGTCAAGTTATCAAGATTATACGCAGAAAAACCGCCGGGGTAGTTTATTGCAAATGGGGATTATCACAGAGCAATTTCCACATGTTAAAAAATACAGAGATTTTGTTGAAACAAGTGGCGCAAAGAAACAGAATAAGTATTTGGGAGAAGAACACTATATTTAGTAAAATACTAAACACCGAGTGTTTAGTATTTTACGTGGGGTGGGGGTGGGTTTGCCCCGTTAGATAGAGCATCGTAAGTCTTGCTCATCTAACGGGGTTGACGAAAGCACGATTTTAGGGGAGAATACTGGATACGTGTCTATGGAAAAGGCGAAGAAAAAAACCATTGCAATCTCAAGTTTTCATACGCTCATTTCGCGTAATATTTTGCGTTCAGGTTTGTTGGAAGAACTTCAAGGGAGAGTGAATATTGTTATTTTTTGTCCACAGCATAAGAAAGATTTTTTTAAAAATGAATTCGCGGGCGAGCATGTTTCCGTGGTGGGCGTTCCCGGTGTTTCTCTTTCACGGAGAGAACGAGTGGCGCGAACTATCGGTGCCGCCCTTCTTCCTACGTCAACCATTCAATTTAAAAAAAAAGCGAAATATTGGCGCGATAAAAAAAGAATACACTACATATTTTCGCTCGCATTACTTTCAACCATAGCGCGCCTAAAGCATACGCCCATATTGTTTCGACGATTGTTTTCATCACTCTACGATCAGGATATTTTTGGCGCTTTTTTCCAGGCGTATCAACCGGACCTTGTGTTTTCTACGGACGTTCTTGATTGGAATGACGTTCGGATGCTCAAAGAAGCAAAGGCGCACGGTATAAAAACCGTAGGCATGGTTCGTTCTTGGGATAATCTTTCTAATAAGTCGCTTGTACCGGTTGCGGCTGATTCTTTTTTGGTAAACAATGATTTCACAAAAAAAGAACTGGTGGAATTTCACAACATACGCTTTAAAGATATTACCGTTGTCGGTATGCCGCAATTTGACTACTACATTGGATACCAGCCGACAGGAAGAAAAAAATTTTTTGAAAAATTAGGATTTGATCCCGGGCGTAACATTATTATGTTCGCGCCGATGGGCAATAAGTTTATTGAAACCGATTGGCAGATGCTGCAATTGCTTCATGATAAAATATATGTAGGAGATATTCATGGGAGTCCCCAGATTTTAGTGCGGTTTCCCCCGGGGGACGATTTTCGTCGCGACCAATTACGACTATCGGATAGGGTAAACATATATTTTGATAAGCCGGGTACTGCGTTTCAGAGTGAGAAGCGGAAAGATAATGAATTAGGCAGAGAGGATATGATTCATCTTGCCGATTCTCTTTTCTATTCAGATGTGCTGGTAAATGCCGGTTCTTCCTTGTGCATTGATATCGCTGCGTTTGACCGGCCGATTATATATCCCGAATTTGATGGGGGAACGGATGCCCCATATTTTCGGAGCGTGCGCCATTTTCCCGAATATCATCATTACAAACATCTGGTTATGAACAACGCGTGCAAAAACGTATCTTCTCCCGAAGAGCTTGTAGTATGGGTGAATCGGTATGTTGCGGATCCGTCACTTCATAGAGAGGAACGCAGAGCGCTTGTGCGGGCGCATTGCAGTAAGCACGACGGCAAAGCGCATACGCGGATTGCGTCTGTGCTTTTACAAATGCTGGAGAATGGATTTAGCGCTGCTCCCAGCAGCGTATTATATTCAAACAAACAGTATGATTAGAATAGAAAAAATAACATAATACGAACAATGCGAATTTTATACAAACACCACGAACATAATATAAATGGGATCAGTTATTAATGCGCGTATTATTCGTAGTGTTCGTATTTGTTTGTGGCGTTAGTATTTTTTTATGAAAACTATTTTTATAACAATTTTCCAAGGAGTAGAAGCCAAAAATATTTTGCGTACAGGAATAGTAAAGCGTCTTTTAGAGGATTCGCGAGTTCGTGTGGTGTTATTTGTTGGCAATAAAGAAAAAGCGCAATTGTATCAGCGTGAATTTTCGCACCCCCGCATGATATATGAGATAGTCCCGCGTCCTCTAACAACGGCACTGGATAGGTTTTTTGCGTCTCTGAAATTTCAATTGCTTCGGACGGATACGACGCATCTGCGAAAGAAGATGGCGTTTGAAAAGGAGGGAAACCGCATATTGTTTTTTGCAAGCAAGACATGGAATTGGATTATCGCGAGAAAACCACTGTTGCGGTTCGCGCGCTTTTTGGATTATCGGTTTGTGCATGACGCTACGTATTCGCATTATTTTGAAACATATAGGCCGGATATTGTTTTTATGGCGCATTTATTTGATGAACAAGAGATTCATTTATTGCGCGAAGCAAAAAAACGGAATATAAGGACAATCGGCTTTATTAATTCATGGGATAAAGTGACTGCGCGATGCGTATTGCGCCTCCTGCCGGATCGTTTTGTTGTGTTTAATGATATTGTGAAAGAAGAACTTGCAACGCATAACGCAGTTGACCCCTCGCATATTTTTATTGGAGGTATTCCGCAATATGATTTATATTTTAAAAGGACGGATGGGACGCGAGATGATTTTTTTAAGGCAATCGGCAGTGAACCGCAAAAAAAGCTCATCGTATACGCGCCCATGGGAAGCGCGTTTAGCGGTTCTGATTGGGATATGCTTGATGTGTTGTGTCGCTATAACAAGAAAGGAGTGTTTGGTAATGCCGTAGATTTGCTTGTGCGATTCCAGCCGAATGATTTTATTGATAAAAAAGAATTAGAAAAGCGACCATGGCTCTTATACGATTACCCCGGTATTCGTTTTTCTTCAAAACGGGGCGTAGATTGGGATATGAGCGCGGAAGATGTTAACCATCTTGCGCACACGCTTGCCCACATGTCGGTGCTGGTGTGTTACGCGTCCAGTATGAGCGTTGATGCGGCAATATTTGACAAGCCCGTTATTAATATAAATTTTGAATTAAAACACATGCCTCTTCACAAATCTCCGACCCAATTTTATCACATGGCGCATTATAAAAAGGCGTTATGCACAGGAGGGATTCGATGTGTAGAAAATGAGAAAGAGCTTATCGGGTGGATTAGGCGCTATATAGGGAATCCTTCTTTGGATGCGGGTGGACGCGATACGCTTGTCCGTCAGCAGTGCTTCCATACGGATGGAGAATCGGGGAGGCGAATAGGAGAATATATTTTATCTTTTTTGCATACCCGCAATGTTTGATTATCATACAATTAAAAAAGAAAAAGTCGCATGTAATTTATGCGGCAAAGAAAATTATCATATTCTTGCCGGGCATTCATCAGACGGTTTGCCCGCGGATACGTGTCTTTGCAAGCACTGCGGGCTTATCTATCTCAATCCACGGATGACAAAAGAGGGGTATGATGAGTATTACAAATATTTTTACAGAGAGCATCGCGCGCAGATAAAGGGGAAGGGGAGCAATGTCGCAACATATGAACGAGGATTTGACAGCGCGGTTCGTTTTGGCGAAGCGGTAGGCAGATCGTTACAAGAATATATGTTGTCAGAAGGCGCGACTGTTGATGTGGGGTCGCATACAGGAGGAATTTTATTCGGATTAAAAAAAATATTTCCCGCGATTGATATGGTTGGTATTGAGCCGTCAGTGGAGGCGGCGTCTTTCGCAAACAAGCGCGGCATCAAAACATATAATTGTTTATTTGAAGATTTCCCGCGCGATAAAGAAACGAATGTTTCAAATATTCTTTGCATGCAGACCTTAAACCACCTGTTGGACCCGAAAGGGTTTATGATATGGGCGCATGAAACGCTTATCCCTGGGGGGCGTCTTATTCTTTCCGTAAAGAATTTTCGGGACCAATGCAGACGAGGCGGGTCGCTTGCATCGGGGATACAGATTGACCACGCCTATATGTTCACGCCCGAGACAGTGCGGCGCATGGTTGAATCGGCGGGGTTTACGGTTTTATACGAAGACGCTGATGAATATAAAACAGACGAAGAATTAATGAAGCAGAAAAAATCCGGTTTGTCTTGGCATCATATCCGGATTGTTGGGAAAAAAAATGAAGGCAACAACGTTTTGCCTTTGGTACCTCATCCGGAAATCGTTCCTCTTCTTAGGCGCCAGCTTTCTCGGTGGAATATTGTTTTCTATTATCTATTATTTTATTCTCGGAGAACTGCGTGGTTTCGTAAGCTGTTTGCTATAAAAAAATAATATCAATCGTGACCAACACCATTCTTTTTCTTTTGTTCATGGTCCCCGGTACCCTCTTTTTGAGCGCGTATGATTTGATGCGTCGGGATATGCTCAAAGACGGACTCTATCATGAGCGCGCATTTTTGGGTGTTGCGATGATGGGGAGTGGTATTATACTTTTTATTCCATTTTTCTTTATTCCCTTCCCCGAGCTTAAAGCAGGTTTTTGGCCGGCGTTTATGGGCACTGTGGCAATTAATTTTGTAGCTCAATGGCTTTGGTTTAGAGCATTTCGGCTTGAAGAAGCATCGTTGATTTCTCCCTTGTATCTTTTGACTCCGCCACTCGTACTTTTTACGGGCTTTATAATACTTGGCGAGAAACCTTCGCTGTGGGGGATTGTAGGTGTTCTCACGACTATTATCGGTCTTTGGATATTATTTCAATCAGGAAGGAGGGAGGGCGCTAATCTTTTTGATACTATAAAGCGCAAAGGCGTACTTTTTGGGATATGCGGTGCTGTATTATTTGCATTCTCTTTCCCCCTTGATAGAAAAGCGATTCTTACTTCTTCAGGACTTTTTTATACCGCGCTTGCGGTGTTGCTCATTGGTGTTTTAAGTATCGGTGTAAGCATGTTCTCCGGGTCTCACGCGCGTCATACATTTTTTCTTCTTTTCCGAAAGCCCAAAAAAATGGCGTTGTTTTTTGCGGTTTCAAGTATTGCGTTTTTTCTTCCCAACCAAGCGCTAAGTTACAGCTTTGCCGCGTATGCTTCAAGCGTAAAACGCCTCTGGTCATTATGGACCGTTTTGTTCAGCGGCATGTTTTTTAAAGAGCGGAATATTCGAAATAAAATGATAGCAACCGTAGTGATGCTTTCCGGCATTTTTATAACGATTATTCTTGGGTAGTTTTTGCGTGTATGGTTTAATATCCGCTTTTTTATTTTTAGGAGTAACGCATAAAAAATTGACATACGTATATTTTTGTATTACAAGACAGTAGATACATTAATTGTAATTTAAAAACAAAGGAGAATAATAATAACCATGGAATTATTCACTATCGTATTGATATGGACGCTTCCGTTAGTTTCGGGCATGGCAGATGCCGCTTCACGAAGCGTTATTAAAATTGCGAGCAAATTACACGATTTTACTCTTCTTTCGGTGGGGCTGTTATTTGCATTGCCATTTTATCTTATATGGCTATTTTTTACGGGGATGCCCATAGTGGAGAACGGATTTTGGGTTGCAATTGCTCTCCATGTTCCTCTTTTCACCGGCGCAATGATTCTTATGGTGGAAGCGCATAAAGCATCCGGACTTGCATCCACCATGCCGTATATGGCACTCACGCCCGCTTTTCTCTTGGGGGTAACGCCTTTTTTGGCGCTATTCTTCTCGGAATTGGGGGGAAGCAGCCCCACACTTGTAGGGGGCCTTGGTGTTTTGGTGTTGGTCGCGGGGTTGTATGTGTTAAATATGCAAACAAGACAACAGAGCATATTAAGCCCCGTGCGAGCGTTTTGGCATGACCGCGGCTCTCGCTTGATGTTTTTTGCTTCTATCATTTTAGCTTTTACGGCAACATTTGACCTTGTGGCGCTGAAGAACATACAGAACAATGTTCCATTTTATCTTCTGGTTGACCATGGCTTGTTGAGTATAATTATGGCACTGTTGATATTGGCTTATTCTGCTATGAAGTGGGAAAAAACTCTTCCATTTTCTCCGCGCGGGTTTTGGAAGTCGCTGTTCTTTTTTGGGTGCTTTACCGCACTTGCCGCGGGGCCGCATAACCTTGCATTTACATGGATCCCAATTGTGCCGTATGTTATTGCCGTGAAAAGAGCGGGGGCTATCCTTTTCGGAGTATTGGCGCTTGGTCTTGTGATGGGTATGATATTAAACCATCCGAAATTTCAAGATGATAAAAAAAATCTTAGATTCCGTATCCCCGGTACGATTATTGCCGTTATCGGCATGGTAATTATTATTATATGGGGGAAAGCGTAAACAAAGGAAAATCTAAAAAATATATCCTTGTAATAGCAAAGAGCAGAACACCATGTCTGCTCTTTTTTCATTCATACAAAAAATTATTGTATTTGCGTTTTTTAAGGAAAACGATATACTCGGTGCTGATATGAGGAACAGTCATTTTAATAATTGGATACCGTATGCATTCGGTGAAGCAATCGGTCGGACAATAGGGAAAATTATACAAAAAGTTATAGGCACTCTGGGAAATACCCTTGGTCATACGCTTTTTGTAGTAAGCATTGTAGGTCTGGTACAAATCATTCTCGCGTGTCTTGCGTGGCAGAAAGACCGTTTTTCTTTTTTTCCGAACCGGAAGTATATTCTTGGGTCGTTATCATTCGGATTTCTTGCGTTTGTAACCATGGCACTCGGGTTTACTGTGTTCCAGCTCGGAGGATCTGTCAGCGTTAATACATTTTTTGTTACATTATCAATAATTCCAGGCGCGCTTATTGATCGTTTCTTTTTCGGGCATCGTCTGAATACGAGGCAGTGGTTTGCCATCGGGGTTGGCGTTATCGCAGGGTACGCTATTCTTGATTTTCCGTCGCTTTCTGAAATTGTAGAACTTCCGCTTTGGGTTTTGCTTTCATTGGTGATGACGTTTACTTTGGCAATAAATCAGGGCATTACAAAGATTATCCAGAATGTAAATCCGTGGGTGCAGAATTTTTGGGGCGGCATGATTACGCTTGTGTGCGCGCTTACCAGTTTTTTATTGATTCCGCCAAGGTTTCTTTTTTCTGACTCGTTGTCTCTTATTATGTTGCTTTCGTCACTCGCGGTTATTTCAGGCCTTATGGTGGTCATTGTGTGGATTTTTAACCTGTATGGGTATCGATACGGAGCAGTAATTGCAATTAAAAAACTTACGGTTCACGGGAGTTTTTTAATTCTTGCAACGCTGTTCGGCGTTTTATTGTTTGGGGAAACCCCTAAGCTTTCGCATGCGTTGAGTGTTTTTCTTTATTTTTGCGCCTTCCTTTTGCTTGATGAAAAAACATGGGTATTTTTTCATCAGAGAGTTAAAAAAATAGTTTGCAACATACGCTTCAGATAAAAGCGCAGGGGCTTTCCAAAAGAGAGCCTTTTATTTTTTTTGGGCTGAAATGCTTGTTTTTTTCTTTCTTTGTGATAGGGTAAGGGGAAATCTTTTTGACGGAGGCACTTTTATAATGACACGAGCACGAGTAGGCATTATCGGTTTTGGAGACGGAGGGCAGTCAAACGCGAAAGCATTACGGCAGATTGAAGACGTTACGATAGTCGCGGTAAGCGACATTGATGAAAAAAGGTACGGAGCTGTAGAAGAAATAGTAGGAGAATCAACCCATTTTTATTCTCGGTATCAAGATATGATTATGAAAGACGGCATAGATATGGTTATCGTTGCAACGCCTGATAATGAACACCTTGAGCCAGCGAAGTATGTTTTGGAAGAAGGAAGATATGTTTTTGTAGAAAAGCCGGTCGCGACTTCATATGAAGATCTCTCCCAATTTAGAAAGCTTGCGGATAGATTTCCCGGAAAGATTTTATTTAGCGAAAAATACAGCTTTGCGTATCCCATACAAAAAGCGCTTGCTATGCAGGGGAGAATGGGAAATTTTATGGTTGGTTCCACCCTGTATACGATGTGGAAGTGCGATAGAATAATGGGCGGCGGCAAGTGGCGGACGGAACACGCATATAACCCATGCGCAGGAGGATTAAGTCATAATTTTATGACAGCATTGCTTTTTGCAAAATCTCCGATTGTGCGTGTTCGTGCGACAGGACAAGTTCTTACATATCATGAAAATCTGGATACGCATGAAGGTTTTGACACTATGGAAGGCACGCTTGAGTTTAAGAATGGGAGGCGGTTGCAGTGGACGGTGTGTCTTGCGGTAAAAGGAGAAGATAGTCCATTTGCTCATCGTACCGTGACACACACATTTCAATTTGAGAATGGTTCGCTAGTATATGGGCCGATGCCGGGAGACGATAGGTTGACAGTGACAGGCCAAACCGTTTCTTTCGAACGAGAACCCTTGTTAACGGACCCTAATGCAACCAGCGCCCCGAAGAATCTTTGGGCTGAATATAATATCGGCGGCTTATATAGAGGAATGCATGAAGATATTCTCAGCGCTCTCAAAGGAGAAAAGAAGCCATTACATACTATTGAACATGGTCTTAATGTGGCGGCGGCATGTACGTATGCCTTTTGGTCAGCACACAAAGACGGTGAATGGATGTATATTAATGGGGATTTTCAATTTTGAAAAATATAGGCAGTGCAAAATTTTGCACTGCTTTTTTTATTTTGCTTGCCCCGTGAGAGTTGTTTTATAAAACAACTCTCTAATAGGGTCAAGTCTTCCCTAAATAAGAAAAGTGTTTTATACTAAGGAATCTTTTGTTTATTATTAATAACAAAGTTAGATGTTATGGCTTTATTACATCAAAATCAAATATGGGGCAAAATCCAAAAGGGTGTTTTTGTCACTGCCGAAATAGGAAAGAATTTTATTCAGACAGAAGAAGATCGTCCCATAGAAGAATACCTCTCTAATGCAAAAAAATTGGTGGACGCGGCAGTAGAAGCCGGGGTGGACGCGGTAAAATTTCAGACCCACGAAGTTGAAGATGAACAATTGGATCTAGATATTACTTCGCCGCATTTTAAGGGAAGTGACCGGTATAGCTGGGTAACTCGAAACACCAAAGCCACTCCGCTTGAGGAATTTTGGAAACCGCTTAAGGCATATTGCGACCAAAAAGGCGTTATTTTCTTTTCTACTCCTATGAGCAGAAAGGCGGCGAACACGCTTGAAAAAGTTGGCGTGCCGCTTTGGAAAGTTGGTTCGGGCGACGTGCAGGATTATGTAACGCTTGATTTTATGATTGAAACGGGCAAGCCGATTATGATCGCAACCGGAATGGTGAGTTTGAAAGAGTTGGATGAAGTAATCAAATATATAACCGATAAAGGATCGCCGCTCGTTGTCATGTATTGCATTAGCAAATATCCCGCCCCTCCGGAATTTTTTAATTTAGGAACAATTGAATACCTGCAAGAAAAATATCCAAATGTAGTTATTGGTTTTTCAGATCATTCTATTGGCTATGACATTGCCTTATCTGCGGTAAAGCTTGGCGCGAAGGTTGTTGAAAAACATTTTTCCTGGAACCGCGAATTATGGGGCGCTGACCATAAGGTTTCTATGACTCCCAGTGAAATGAAAGAAATGGTGGGCGCTATTCGTTCCGAAGAGTACAAGAGCGTTGATGAGAAAAAATATTATGGCGATAAAGAGAAAGAACTTGAAGGGGCGGATAATCAGTTCCGGCCGTATTTCAATAAATCGCTGATGGCGGGTACTGACATACCGGCGGGAACGGCAATCACAAAAGAAATGATATTCGCAATGCGTCCAAAAATGTATGCGAAAGGATTGGCGTCAAATAGATTGAATGATGTTTTGGGGAAGAAGACGAATGCCCCATTAAAGAAATACGACCCCATAACAGAAGATGTTTTAGAAAATTAATGCGAATGACGCACCATAAGAGAAAAATTTGTTTTGTCATCACAAGCTTTATCCACTACAGCCGCAATTTTTTGATACTTGAAGAGCTCCAAAAGCGCGATGATATTGAATTGCATATTGTGGTGGGAGGTGCCGCCCTTCTTCCTAAATACCTTTCAAAATTCATGAATATAAAAGAAGAGCTTGAGCATTCGGGGTTTAAAAATATCCATGATGCATATTTTAATCTTGAGGGAAATGACGGAATCACGAAAGCAAAAACCGCTGGTTTGGGCACGATAGAGTTTTCAACAATTTTTGGGGTGATAAAACCGGACCTTGTGTTGGTCCGCGGGGATCGATTTGAGGTGCTTGCGGCGGTAACTGCGGCGGCATACATGAATATTCCCGTTGCCCATATTGAAGGAGGAGACCTTTCAGGAACGCTTGATGAGTCGGTGAGGCACGCGATAACCAAGCTCGCGCATATTCATTTTGTGACAAACGATGATGCCAAAAACCGCGTGTTGCGAATGGGCGAAAATCCCGACTATGTATTTAATTTCGGGAGCCCCGACGTGGAACTTGTGCATAAGACAATGAACGATTCTCTACTCGGAGAAACTGATTTTGATATGACCGGAAGCGGCGCCCATATTCCTTTGGGGACAGATTTTTTAATGGTTATGTACCATCCGGTAAGTACTGAAGTAGGAACATTGGGTGAGAAGACAAAAATATTGCTGGAGGCGGTGCATGAAATAGGGATGCCCGCACTTTGGTTTTGGCCGAATTTTGATGCGGGGGCCGAAGAGATTTCTCAAGAGCTTAGGAAGTTTCGCGACAATACAAATGACCACGGCATCCGCTTTATGCGCTATCTTCCTCCGAAACTATTCCTTTCCCTTTTAAAAAATACGAAAGCGCTTATCGGCAACTCCTCGGCAGGAATAAAAGAATGTTCGTATTTAGGCATTCCGGTGGTTATGACAGGCACGCGCCAACAGAGGAGGCTTCATGCGGAAAATGTAATTGAGGTGCCGCACAATAAAGACCAAATTAAAAATGCGATAACGAGTCAGGTAAAAATGGGGCGATATCCTGCATCCGCCCTGTATCATGGGGAAGATACCGCAAAAAAAATAGCAACTGTGCTTGCAACAACGCAGCTGTATATACAAAAAACGTTTTATGACTAAAAAAATACTAGGCATTATCACAGCGCGTGGTGGGTCAAAAAGCATACCGAGAAAAAACATAAAGTTACTTTTGGGCAAGCCCCTTATTTTTTATACGATTGATGCGGCGCAAAAATCGGGCGTGTTTGATAGACTCATTCTTTCTACCGACGATACAGAAATTGCGGACATCGCAAAACAATACGGATGCGAAGTCCCTTTTATGCGTCCCAGAGAGCTCGCAGAGGATGTGACCCAGCATATGCCTGTTATCCAGCATGCGGTGACCTGGCTTAAGGATAATGAGGGGTATGCGTCTGATTATGTAATGATTTTACAGCCGACCTCTCCCTTACGTCAGTCCCTTCATATCCAAGAAGCCGCCGTGCTCATAGAAAAAACAAATGCTGATTCGGTGTTAAGCGTTGCTTTTGTTCCTGAACAATACAGCATCCATAAGGCGATGGTGAAAAATCAGGATGGATTTCTTACGTTATATGGGGGAGAGCCGGTGCGAAAGCGGGTTGCGCGCAGGCAAGATTTAGCCCCGAGCTTTTGGAGTATTGGTTCAATCTATCTTTTTAAAACGGAGCTGCTGTTTGATGGAGAGAACCCAAATTTTTATGGAGAAAAAGTTGCGCCGTATATTGTTGATAAAAAGTACGTCGTTGATATTAATGAGCCCGAAGATTGGGCGCACGCTGAACAAGCAATAAAGAGGTTATTAAGTAATGAGTGATTAGTTATTCATATATTTTTGTAAAACATAGGCTTTAATTTTCAATTTTTAATTATTAATTTTTAATGAATGTTTTAATTTTATAATGTTTAAAAAAATAAATCATTAGAAATTGATTATCCGCCAGAGGCGGATCCGCCTTAGGCGGAAAAATTAGAAATTGGAAATTAAAAATTTGAAATTGTATTTATGATTACGCTTATTACAGAAAAAAAAGATTATTCGTTGAAGGCGATTGCGGTGTATCGTTCTTTCGGTTCCGTTTATTTTTTGCAGGATATTGAAAAGGACAAAAAGAAAAAGAGAGAGATAATGCAAAAAACAAATATTTTGGTGGTGCGTCTTGCGCATACAATCAACAAGTCATGGATGGATACGATGTCGAATTTAAAAATAATCGCAACAAATACGACGGGATTAAACCATATTGATACCGCGTACGCGCGAGAGAAACATGTAAAAGTAATTTCATTGCGCGGGCATACAAGTTTTTTGAAAGATATACCCTCTACGGCCGAACTCACTATGGCGCTTATATTTACTTTGATGCGCAATATCCCATGGGCGCATATCCATGTTTCGGGTAGTGGGAGCGTGGGCCAACGATGGAATAGGGATATATTTAAGGGTAATCAACTTTTTGGAAAAACGCTTGGTATTGTGGGCTTCGGTCGTCTTGGGAAAATTGTTGCGCGCTACGCGAAGGTATTCGGGATGAATGTAGTGGCATATGATCCTTACATTTCCCGGGTGTCATTTGGGAAAATAAAAAAAGTTTCATTAGATGAATTATGTAAGCGCGCGGATATTATTTCGCTTCATGCGTCATTTGATCCCGAACATCCGCAGATAATATTTGGCGAAAAGGAATTTGAAAAGATGAGATCTGGGGCATATTTTATCAATACGGCACGTGGGGAGCTCATTGACGAAGAAGCGTTTTTAAATGTATTGAAGTCAAATAAACTTGGGGGAGTAGCGTTAGACGTTGTGGCAAATGAGCGCGAAGACGGTAGTCATTTAAGAAGTGGATTAGGTTCATGGCTTAGAGGGCGCATTCAATCTTCTTTGGGAAATGGATTTCAGCAAAGTGAAACAAAGCTGATTCTTGTTCCTCATTTGGGAGGAGCGACGTATGAGGCAATGCAGATAACCGAGGAGTTTATTGCCGATTTGGTAAAAAAGTATTTTGGGAAGAAGAGAAAATAGCTTACATTCTAGGCCGAAGCGCAACACCTCATAGGCACTTCGCAGGGAGCCCGCCAAATATTAAACACCGATATTAAACACCGAGTGTTTAATATTTTGTGTTTGGATAAATCAGGGACTCACGTTTGCTATTTTTGTGTTATTGTGGTACGGTCATAGAAAGTAGATTTACAATAAAATAATTTTTAGGAGGTCCAGAAATGGCAGATATGTATGAGTTTAATCTGCAGTCTTCTTCTTTGGAGCTTGCAGGAGAGATTATCCAGTTGCCGGATGGATTTGATTTTTCTCAGACAAATTTATTCAGCTCTTTTCTTGTTGCAAAAGACCCGTCGGTGCGAGATCCCAAAAAATATGCTCATATTTTTGAGAACGCGATGTTGCATCCTAAAGTATCAATATGGATGAAGTTTGCTTGCTGGGCAGAGCGCATTAATGGTTTACGCCGAACGAAAGGAGCCGATATGCCGGCGCTTGCAAGTGATTTGAATGAGCTGGTGAAACAGGCAAGCGAGTACTTGCCGAACGGAAATGACAAATATACTCTTCTCGGTACGAGTTTTTATAACATGGGGATTATCAGGCGAGGGCTTCGGCAATATTGGGAAGCCGCGAAAGATCAGCGCCATGCATCCGCATGGTATAAATTAGCAGGGAATACTGAAAAGCAACTCATATCTCTTTTTGTAGCACGGGTTGAAGAAACAACCGCTGCGTTTGTTGCTGGTGATGTAGATGGGATTAAACAATCAATTCGAGCGATGATTGCTTCTCGTGACCGTATTGCGAATGTAGTAAAGCCGTACCCCGTTTGGATGAAGCAGAATGCCTCTATTCATATTGCGTGGGCGGCTTCTATGGCCTTTCTCGGGTTTGGTCTTACAATTGTGGGTCTAAGCGAGGATGATGGTCCAGGCGAGGATCATTTCCGAAATTGGAGAGATCACTCTCCTGCTCAATGGGCGAAGGCCGCTCATGCAGTGGAGTTATACTATGCAGATAAATTTTCTGAAGTAGTAGGGCAAAACGCTGTTGATATCCAAAGCTCATCAGCCGATAACGCGGGGCTAACGGTAAAGATTTTTGTCGCGCTAGCTCATAGAGAGCTGGGTAAAAAAGCCAAAGCCAAAAAAATTCTTACCGAAGTAATGAACCACGCGGGACCTGATGGCGGGATTCCAATCGCTGTTGCCACCAGACTTCTGGCAAAGTAGTTTTGGCACTTTTTAAAAATTAAAATAGTATATCCAGATCGTAGTTACCCCATGCGTGCATGGGGTTTTCTTTTTGCCCCGGTAATGCTATTTTTTTACATATATTGTTTGTTTGTATCATATGGAAAAGCTTTCTATTATTATCCCCGCATATAACGAAAAAGCAACGCTTCTAGCGGTCATTCGTCTTGTCCGGGGGAGCAATATCGGTAATATAAAAAAGGAAATTATTCTTGTTGATGATTGTTCTACAGACGGAACGCGGGACATAATTTCTGCTATTCCGGCTACGGATGAGGAGGGGAATGAGTATAAGAAAATATTTCACGATGCAAATAAAGGCAAAGGTGCTGCATTGCGGTCAGGGTTTTTGGCCGTAACGGGGGAGTATGTGATTATTCAAGATGCGGACATGGAGTATGAGCCGGGGGATTACCATGCGCTTTTAAAGCCGGTGCTTGCAGGAGAGGCGGATATAGTGTTTGGTTCCCGTACGCTCCAAAAAAATAACATTCCATTTAATGCCGTTTATTTTTATGGAGGGCTTTTGGTTGCAAAGTTGTTTAACCTATTTTTCCGCCGTTCTTTTTCAGATATCACCACGTGCTATAAATTATTTCCGCGCAGGTGTATCCCCGCGTTATTGAAATCGCATCGCAATGACTTTGTGTTTGATGCCATAGATATGACGTATGCATTAGCGCGTGCGGGCGTGATAAAAGAAATTCCTATTCATTACGCGGCGCGCACTCGCCGTGCAGGCAAAAAATTAAATTGGAAACATGGTGTCTACTGCGTTATTGCAATGATTGCGTTGCGGAGGCGGGAAGGCGGGCGGTATGTTTCATTGAGTCGCAAACAAGATTTGTATGCCGGTATGTCCATATTTCTTTTTACGCTTGTTGCGGGGGCGGGGTTGTATATATTCAGGCGCATTCCGGAAGAGTTTATATTAAGCGGGGTAGCGTTGCCCGAAGCATTTTTTGAAGAAGCATCTTTGCCTGTGTTTTACGCTTCTGTTGTTTTTTCCTGGGTTGAGCTATTTGAGCGTACGGGTATATTGGCACCATTGATTGCATGTTTGACGCTTTTTTCTTTTATGCGTATGCCGTTTTCTTTTTTTGGGCGATTGGGAAAGGGGGCAGCACTGGTGGTGGCGGGGCAATTTTTCATGTTCGGATTTCTTTTGCGTATGACATATAGCGGAGGTAGTCTTTTGGTGGCAGGCGCTCTATTCATTCTATTATTTTTTTGTATTGCCGGCGTTCGCTTAGGGAAGGCGCGCGCGTCAGCGCACACTGTATGATGCATGATGTCTTTATTTTTATAGAAGCGTTTGCTTTTCTGTATCTTGCGTTTCTTGTTGGGAGATTTTTTATGCGCCGGATTCCCGGCATGGCAGACGTTACTCTGTTTTCCCGACCCATATACACCATACTTGCGGGGTTCGGCATACTTGGCCTTGTTGGGTTATTGTGCGCGTTTTTCGGTATTTTTTCGGGGTGGGTGCTCCGTATACTTGTGTTTGCGTTTTTGTGTTTGTCCTATTCGGTGCTTTGGTCCCATCTGCGTATGCTTGCGCAGACGATACGGTCGCCGCGTTTTTTATTCCGCCGCATCCGAGAACTGTTTGGAAAAGATTTTTATTTTATATTGATATTGGTGTTGTGGCTCGGCAGTAACGCGTTGATTGTGCCGGTCCCCATTACCGGAAATGATACGCTCCAATACCACCAGCCCATTATTCAGGATTTCATCAATACGGGGCGGATTGATTACAAAGGAACGACGCACTCCGTGTACGGCGTTTTGGTGTTTGTTGAGTTACTCTACGCAATGCCGAGTATATTATTCGGGGATACGGTTGGTCCGTTTATTTTTCAGGCACTCCAGTACGGCGCGCTTATTATGCTCTTGGCGTTGATCTACGGATTTGTAAGAAAAAGGACGCATCATTCGTTTTTGGGGTATGCGGCCTTATTTTTTATACTTGCTATTTTTGATCTCCAACGCGAAGTAATGCACGGCGGGTATATTGATATATTTGTGATTTTGTTCGGCCTTGCCTCCGTTCTTCTTATTATTGACCGTTTGGACGACGGGCGCGGCTTTGTAGCGCCCGTAGTTGTTCTTTCGGCGTTTTTGTTCGGCATTGCAATAGGTATGAAATATACGGCATTGTTTTTTGCCCCGCCCATAGGAGCGCTCCTGCTTGCTCTTTTGGTGCGCCAGCACATATCGTTTAAGAAAAAAGTTCTGGCGCTGGGCATGTATGGAGCAGTCTCATTTTTGGTGTCGGGGTATTGGTATATTAAAAATTTTATTTTTTTTGGGAATCCTTTCTATCCTGTTTTTTCACTTTCCGGAACGGCAGAAGACGTAGGCGTATTTATTGTCGCAAAGAATGTAGTGAATATGATTCTGTTTCCGTTTTTGAAATTCGGGGCGGTGTCTGCGACCGACTCCTCCACCAAGCTGATTGTTGCCGCATATTTTGCCGCGCTCTATCTTTGTGTGGCGCTTTTTTTTCTTATCAAGCGAAAAACGCCGGGGCAATCGATATACGCGTTATTTTTCTTTGTTCATATATACATGTGGCTTATGTTTTTTAATTCTCATCAGACGCGTTTTCTGCTTCCGGCGATTATAATCGTTCCGCTTCTGCTTATTCTTTTGGGGGACGTGATGTATCGGTATGTGCGTACTATTGTTTCTGTATCCGTGTATGCGCGTATCATCAAGGTGTCGCGGGTTTTTTTCGTCATGCTTTTTCTCCTGCTTTTTTTGGGCAATATGCACTATTTTTACGTGAAGTTTTTATACAAGGCCGGCTTTTACACAGAACAGGGATATATTGAAAAAATAGGGGGACAGTGATATTCTAGGATTTATATATATGAATTCGCGCAGGCTAGAAAAAATACTCTTCTGGGTCATACGCATAGGCATATATGCCTTGCCGTTTGTGCTGCTGGTTGTTTCAAAAGACGCCTTTTTTCCGTTTATAACAACAAAAAACTTTCTTTTTCGCGGGATTGTTGAGATTGTTGCGGCGGCCTGGATTGGTCTTTTGATTATCAACTTCCGTCAGTATTGGCCGAAGAAAAGCTTGGTATTCATTGCGTTTTCGGCACTAATTGGCGCCGCTTTTCTCGCGACCATTTTCAGCGTGGATCCCTCCTATAGTTTTTGGTCTAATTTTGAGCGCATGGAGGGGATGATTTCATACATTCATTTATTCCTGCTTTTCTTGGCGCTTGCGGGGACATTCCACAGGCGCAAAGATTGGTTTGCGCTGTTTGGTGTCTCAATTGTGGTGAGCGTTATTATGGCATCCTACGGATTATTGGAATACTTCGGTGTTATCAATACGTTTGCTGATAGTTCCCGTATTATTGCGACACTCGGGAATCCATTGTATGTCGCGGCGTATTTAACATTTCATGTTTTTTTGCTGGCGTTTCTTTTTTTCTATACAAAAAACAAGCATCTCCGTATTCTTTTTGCGTGTCTCATTCTTTTTGAATTGATTGCCTTTTTTCTCACGGGATCGCGAGGCGCGTTTTTAGGCATTGTCGGAGGGCTTGGCGCGATGCTTTTTCTCTCGCTCTTTTTAACGCGAGAGAAAAAGAAAAAAATAATTATCGCGGCAATATTGCTTGCGGTTGTTTTGTTGCCGCTTGGGCTTCATTTTCTGCAGGACATTTCGTTTATCAAAAATAATGATGTGCTTTCCCGATTTTCAAATATTTCAATTACTGATACAACCGCCTCTTCCCGTTTCTTTATCTGGAATATGGCAATAACATCATTTTTGGAACGGCCTCTCTTGGGGTGGGGATTGAATAATTTTATTGTTCCATTCGCAAAGAATTACGATCCGCGCATGTTTGGGAATGAGCCGTGGTTTGATCGCACGCACAGCATGCCGTTTGAATGGCTTGTGTCAACGGGTATTGTAGGATTTGGCGCGTATGTTTTTTTGGTTGCTACGATCTTTTTTTCGCTATGGAAAGCAGTGCGAAAGGAAATACTTCGTTCCCGTGACGCGCTCATTTTGTTCGGCATGGTTGTAACATATTTGTTCCAGATGCTTTTTGTATTTGATGTATTGGCAACGCATCTCATGCTTGTATTTATTCTTGGGTTTCTTGCAGTTACCGTAACGGTGCCGAAAGACACATGGGAACGAAAAACGCGGCGCGTGGCAGGGCGCACTATTTCGGCGGGGCATGTCACAGGTATTGCTTTTGTGTGCATTCTTGCGTTTGTATTTTTGTATATGACCAACATCAAGCCGCATCGCGCCTCTACCGCTCTTATTGATTTATTTCGTGCGATAAGCGAGGGGAAGAACGGTGAAGTGCTTGGACATTTTGATCGAGCGCTTGCCCTTTCGGAAGGGACGATAGGACAATCGGAAGTTCGCGAACAGCTTGGGCGAATTTCGTCTGAAGGAATCGCGGGGAAGCCCGAACTAATACAAAACCCGGAGATTCAAGCGATAGTAGAACGCGCAAAAGTGGAATTAGAAAAGGAGGTTGCAACATATAATGAGACATATCCGAATGTTCGTTTTTCTCTGATGCTGGGGCGCCTGTATGGTGTGTTGGGCGCGGTGACAGGCAATGTCGCGCTCGTAGAAGATTCTTTGGAAATTTATCAAGGAGCGCTCCTGTTTGCTCCCGGCTATATTCCATTGTATGCGCACGCTACTGATTTTTACGTTCAGTTACGTCGGTATGATGAGGCATTGGATTTGGTCCGGGAGGCAGAAAAAAAGCTTATGGCAAAAGGAAAATTTGAACCGGAGATTTCTTACTTGCTGCCTCTTATTAATGTTATTGCGGGACGATATGACGACGCGTTTCTTGAGATGAGAAAGTTGCAAATACAAGTTGGCGGCAGCCTTCTTTCCCTTGATCCGGAGAGAAGGAACGCTGTTTTGGCGATCGCGCTTGCGAGTAATTCCGAGGAAGGAAAAAAATTTATTGAAGATATATACAATCTGGAACACGGGTTGACCGAGGCGGGATTCATGCTTGCGAATATCTATGCCGAAGAAGGGCGATACGCAGATGCGCGGAGAATTGTAGAAGAGGTATTACGCGCCAATCCCAATCACCCTGATAGAGAATCATTGGAGAGCGACATAGGCAAATTTTTAGAAAGTTTAGACGCGCTTGAATCATTGTAATAGTTTGTATACAGTATTCATATGGCAATACGACAAAAGCCAAAAATAGGAATAGTGGGACTCGGCATGGTCGGAGAGCCGCTCAAGCGGTATTTTGAGCTTGAGGGATTTAGACGCGGGAAAAATTTATTTTGTTACGATACAGACCCTAAGAAAAATTATTCGGATAATGTGCGTTCCTCAGACGTTGTGTTCGTGACGGTCCCGACACCTCGTAATCCTGACGGAAGCTGTAACTCAAAAATTGTAGAAAGCGTTATACATGAGTACGCCGATCCGGACAAGGTGTTTATCATTAAATCAACCGTTGAGCCGGGGACCGCGGAGCGTTTGGCAAAAAAATATAAAGTAAAAATTTTATTCAATCCGGAGTTTCTTACCGAATCGCGCGCGTGGGAAGATATGATTAATCCTGACCGCCAGATTGTAGCGCATACGGCATCCGCAAAGACGCATTCTTCGGAGATTCTTAATTTATTGCCGAAAGCATTTTTTTCTTCGCCGGGAACACTCGGGGCCTATCACTTCACACGTATTAATGCGACCGAAGCAGAGTTAGGCAAGTATGCGGGCAATGCATTTGGCGCGGTAAAAGTTACATTCGGAAATATATTTGCTGATGTATGTAATGCCCTTGAATATGTATTTAAGAAAGAGGGGATCAATGTGCCGATAGATTATAATAATGTGCGCAAAATGGTTGCTCATGACCGCCGTATTGGGGATGCGTGGCTTGATGTGGAGCATGGGTCATATCGCGGTTTTGGCGGATATTGCCTTCCGAAAGATTTGGATGCGCTTATTTTTACTGCGCGTACGCTTGAAAAAAAATTGCCCGCGGATGCGACAAACCGCGTGCTTCTTGATCGCGGTACGCGAATTCTTGAAGCGATCCGAGATTATAATAATACGCTTCTTGCCTCCCAGGGCATCCCATTTGATAATGCAACGGGGCATGACCATGAAGTGGCCGCGTTTTTGAAAGAACGAAAAACAAAGGAACCATCTCCAAAGAAAAAGAGCGCACAAAAGAAAAAATAATCGTATGTCTATTCACGCAAAATCGGTATTAGTTACCGGAGGTGCGGGGCGAGAAGATAGATATATATTATTTTTTGTTTAGAAATGAATGAAAAAAGTAATTGTAACAGGTGGCGCGGGGTTTACCCCGCACCTACCTATAGGTGCGGGGCGAGAAGATAGATATATATTATTTTTTGTTTAGAAATGAATGAAAAAAGTAATTGTAACAGGTGGCGCGGGGTTTATAGGTTCTTATCTTATAGAAAAACTCGTTTTAGACCCGGATATCCGGGTTGTTTCGTTGGATAATTATTTTACGGGACTGAAAAAAAATCATAGTGCGGGTGCCACATATATAGAAGGCCATACAAAGGATATTTCTCGCCATATCAAGGAGTCCATTGATATCGTGTATCATTTAGGCGAATATCCGCGCGTTGAGCAAAGTTTTGAAGATGTAGAGAGGGTATGGGATTATAATATTACAGGGACGTTTGCTGTTATAGAATTCTGTAGAAAACAAAATTCCAAACTTGTGTATGCCGGTTCAAGTACAAAGTTTTCGGATAATGGACTTGGCCGGTACCAAAGCCCATATGCCTGGACTAAGGCAATCAATTCGGATTTGGTAAAAAATTACGGTAATTGGTATGGGCTTAATTATTCTATCGCGTATTTTTATAATGTATATGGCCCGCGGGAACGTTCAGACGAATACGGGTCAGTTATTGAAATTTTTAAAGATCAATATAGAAAAGGGGCGCCGCTTACGGTTCGGATGCCGGGGACGCAGCGGCGTAACTTTACACATGTTCGCGATATTGTAGATGGATTGCTTCTTATTGGGGAGAAAGGGGAGAAAGAAGAATATGGTCTGGGTGCTGAAGAGTCATATTCTATTCTTGATGTAGCAGGCATGTTTGAAAGTGATATTAAGATGATACCGGATCGTCCCGGGAACCGCGTTGATTCGTCTCTCGACGTGTCTACCGCGCGTGCGCTGGGATGGAACCCGCGTTACAATCTGAAAGACTATATTGCCGATTTTCATCGACGCGTGGAATAGACATTCGGTACCCGCTTTACTTCGATACAGCGATGTATTAGAGTGTTTCTATATGCCTCATGTATCAAAATACAAAGCAGAAAAGAAGGTCGTGGATGAAATACAAGAACATTTTGCCATTTTGCTTTCACGAATAAAGGATAAAGATGATATCCATGCTGTTTTTGCCGATTTGCTGACACAGACAGAACGGACTATGTTTGCAAAACGTCTCGCGATCGTTTTGATGTTAGAGCGGGGGTACTCATTTCGAATTATTAGTAAAACGGTAAAGGTGAGTGAATCGACGATTAGCGCCATGAGGGATCGTATTGATAGAGGGGGTAATGGTTTTAAAAAAATACTCCATTATTTTGAAAATTCAAAAAATACAAGAAAATTAGATGCTATTATGATGACCATTGCGCGTTTTTTTTCGATGCCTTCATATGCGGGACGTACACGATGGCGATCGTCTGATGAAAAAGCAGAGGAGCGATATTATACATCTAGGCACGGGGGAGATACACGAAGAAACAACACACTTTGATACAGCGATGTATCAAAGTGGTAGACATGATAGTATGAATCATAAGAAAAAAATACTTGTTTTTTCAACCGCATATATGCCGCTTGTCGGCGGCGCTGAACTTGCGATAAAAGAAATTACCGATCGTATTCCGGAATACGATTTTTTTATGATAACAACGCGATTTTCCCGTGCGCATCCAAAACAAGAGCACATCGGCAATATTGAAGTGTATCGGGTAGGCACGGGGTTTGTTCCATTGTTTGATAAGTTACTTTCCCCGATATTGGGCGCGGTACAAGCGCGCGCGCTTATGAAAAAGCACTCATTTTCTCTTTTTTGGAGCATGATGGTTTCTTTTACGAGTCTCGCGCCGTTTTTCTTGAAAATAATCGGCATGCACAAAAAGACCCCCATTCTTTTAACCTTGCAGGAAGGCGACTCAGAGGCGCATCTTACCTATAGGTACGCCGGGCTCATGTATGTGATGTGGAAATTGGCAGTTCGCCACGCGAACGGTATCCAGGCTATCAGCAATTATTTAGCAAATCTTGCGCGCGCGCGAGGCGCGCGCGCTTCTATTGATATTGTCCCAAACGGTGTTGCGATATCGCATTTTACCGAAGAGCGCGCCGTCGGAGAACGTGATGCGCTTAAAGAAAAGCTCGGCAAAAAACCAGGCGATATATATATTATTACTACGTCGCGTCTGGTCTTGAAAAATGCGGTAGATGATGGTATAAAAGCATTGCAGTACCTTCCTAGTCATATACAGTTTCTTATCCTTGGGAGAGGCCCTCTTGAGCAAGAACTAAAAGACCTTGCAAAAAAATTGCGCTTGGAAAGTAGGGTTATTTTTGCAGGAGAAGTACATCACAAGGAGATGCCGACATATTTACAAATTTCTGACGCGTATCTTCGTCCGTCGCTTTCAGAAGGGCTCGGCAGTTCTTTTTTGGAAGCGATGGCAGCAGGTATTCCTGTCATTGCGACCCGTGTCGGCGGCATTCCCGATTTTTTAACAGACCGGGTCACCGGACTTTTTTGCAAGGTGCGGAATCCTCAGAGCATTGCCGAAAAGGTAACGGAATTGTTGGGACACGATGAATTGCGCAATTCAATTGTACGAAACGCAAAAAGAATGGTAGACGAAAAATATGATTGGAATGCCATAGCAACAGAAATGAAAATTGTTTTTGATAAATGTATTCATAATTCATGATTCATGATTCTAAGAAAAGAGTGATAGTTACAGGTGGCGCGGGTTTTATCGGATCGCATCTTGTTGATGCGCTTGTTGATCGTGGGTATCACGTTGTTATTATTGATGATCTTTCAACAGGGAAAAAAGAACGCATTCATCCAAAGGCAGAATTTTATAATAAAGATATCCGAAACTTTGATGATATCGCGCCATTATTTAAGAATGCAACATATGTTTTTCATACGGCCGCTCTTCCTCGCGTGCAATTTTCCATTACGTATCCCCAACGTACTCATGATGTAAATGTAACAGGGACCCTGAACGTGCTTCTTGCGTCGCGTGACGCCGGAGTGAAGCGGGTAATATATTCCGCTTCTTCGTCAGCATATGGCAATCAAGCAACACTTCCATTTCATGAAGATATGGCGCCGCATCCTATAAGTCCGTATGGGTTGCAAAAATTTCAGGGGGAACTATTGTGTAGAATGTTTTCGGATGTATATAATCTTGAAACCGTTTCTCTGCGTTACTTTAACGTATACGGTCCTCGCGCTTCAGCCGAAGGCGCATATGCGCTTGTGATTGTAACATTTTTGGAACAGCGCAAAGCCGGAAAACCCCTCACTGTTGTTCCTGATGGGAAACAATCGCGTGATTTTACTCATGTTCGCGATGTGGTGGGTGCGAATATGTTGGCTGCCGAATCCACACGCGTAGGCAGGGGGGAGGTTATCAATATAGGGGCAAGTAATAATAAAACAGTAGAATACATTGCCGCTTTGATTGGCGGGCCGACTGTTTTTATTGAACCGCGGCTTGAACCAAAACACGGACGGGCTGACATCACGAAAGCAAAAGAATTGTTGGGATGGGATCCACAGGTAAAATTTGAAGAGGGGATTATGGAACTTAAAAAACTATATGGAATTGATTAGAAAATTTTCAATTTCCCCTTCGACAAACTCAGGGTCCCGAGCAAAGTCGAGAGATAATTTTTCCGCCTTAGGCGAACCTCGCCTTTCGGGCGGGCAATCAGTAAACCAATATCCCAATTTTCAAACACGAAACGGCGAATAAGCGGGGTTTGAAAATTAAATCATTGAAAATTCAATGGAAACTGAGAATTGATAATTGAAAATTAGATTTTTTAGAATGGAACGATTATCCACACTTTCATTGACACCCAAAAGATTATTTGCTATACTGCAAGCAAGTGGGTGTGCCAATTTTTGACACATTTCATCTACATCGCGAAAAGTCCCGGCTTGCCGGGATTTTTCGTTTTTCCGGCTAAAGGTTTTGTTTTTCTGCCGGAGGCAGATCTGCCTTTGGCATGACAATGTTGCTAAACAGGGTTTTTAAAGCGTAAGCATGGCGCTCTTTTAACGCGATAAAGATAGTGATAGTATAGAGAATAGTACGATTCTTTTTCTTGACGGTCAGGGGCGAGCGCACTCACACATGATGTATGATGGAGTCAAACCTCCCCCTGACTTTCTAGGAACGGAATACTAAAAATCTTGTCATGCGACAAGATTTTTTATATATGAGAAGATGCTAAAAATTAAATTATTAAAAATTTGAAATTAAAAATTAAAAATTGCAATAACTATTTATCCACAGGTTTGCGTTTTTTTTATTGTTTTATTCATAAAATCATCCGATACTAGTAGTAGAAGTACTGTCACAAAAATTTTATAAAAAATTTTTACATTCTATTCCGCTACTCATGGTGTGTCATATGCAATGAATAGCGGAACGACAAACAGCTCGCGGTCGATGTTTGTTGGGTAGAAAATCTTTTCCGCAACTCTATGGCAAAAAAAAGAAAGAAAGCAGCGAAGAAAAGTTCGCGCAAGACAACGAAAAGAAAAGCAGCAAAAAAGAGCAGCAAAAAGAGAAGCTCGCGCCGCAAAAAAAGATAATCTCTTATTATCTTGAGGAAGCACCCCACTGTATGGGGTGCTTCTTTTTTTTGCTTGCCCCTACACCAGAGTGTTTTGGTGTGAGCTCGTAAAGCGAGCGGGGGCTTGCCCTGTTGGTGTCTCTTTGGTAGCAAGATGTATTCTCAACTAGTATGTTTGGCGCAATGGAAGAAAATCTATATATAGACAAGTCGATTTCTCATGGGGTATACTGATGGTATGAAAGTTCGCCTCTACGGCAAAAACATAGGAATAACAACATCTATGGAGGTGTTGGTTAATAAGAAATTGGTGCTTCCCATAGGGCGTTTACTTTCTAACATTGATGTAAAAACGAATGTACAATGTGATATAGAAATCCGTAAGCGAAGCGTCCGGAATGCCGATATTGAGTGGCTTTGCGAGGCCCAAGTGACGGTTCCCGAGAGGCGTTTGCCTATTCGTGTGAGCGCGGTTGGCGCATCATTAGAAGCCGCAATCAATGAGGCAAAAGACGGCATTGAACGCCGCATCAAAAAGTTTAAGGGAAAAAGACAGACACGCACGCTTCGGGGCGCTCGACGCGCGAAAGAAGCGTTGAGAATGCGTAAGCGCATATCATAGCGCAGGGGAACGCAGTGTTAAGAAGTGCTGCCTTTTGACTTTTGAGCTTTGAATTTTTACCATGTCTTTTCTCCAAACAATTTTTGGCGATCCGCATAGGCGCGCCATCGAAAAATTATCTACGATTGTTTCAACGATACAAGGAATGGAAGAAGAAACAAAATCCTATTCCGATGACGCGTTGAAAGAAAAAACACAAGAGTTGAAGAAGCGCTTGGAGACAGGCGTTTCTTTTGACGAGCAAAAAATCTTGATTGATGAGATACTTCCCGAAGCATTTGCGTTGGTGCGCGAGGCGTCTCGGCGTTCCATTGCGCTTCGTCATTTTGATGTCCAATTGATCGGAGGTATGGCGCTGCATCAGGGGAAAATTGCCGAGATGAAAACCGGAGAAGGAAAGACGCTTGTTGCAACACTTCCGTTATATTTGAATAGTTTGCTTGGAAAGGGGTGCCACTTAGTAACACCGAATGAATATCTCGCGCGTATCGGAGGCGGGTGGATGGCCCCGGTATATCATATGCTTGGCGTTTCTGTGGGGGTTATTACCCACGATTTTTCAGGTGTATATGATCCTTTATATACTGACCCGCACGACCATGGCGATGAACGTTTGAATCATTGGCGTCCGGTGACGCGCAAGCAGGCATATGAAGCGGACATTACATATGCCACGAATAACGAAATCGGTTTTGATTATTTACGGGATAATCTTGCAGGCACTCCTGACGCGCTTGTCGGACGTACCCCGTATTTTGCGGTGGTTGACGAAATAGATTCTATTTTAATTGATGAGGCGCGCACCCCTCTTATCATTTCAGCTCCCGATCAAGAATCCGGTGCGTTGTATAGAACATTCTCCAAGATTACCCCCCAGCTTGAAGAGGGGCGTGATTATAATATTGATGAAAAAATGAAAGCAGTGACTATTACCGAAGAAGGTATTGATCGGGTTGAAAAGCTGTTAGGAATTCAGGATATGTATTCGGAGGGAGGAGTGCGCTATGTGCACCACTTGGAACAGGCGTTACGAGCAGAAGCGCTTTTTCATAAAGACAAAGATTATGTTGTAAAAGAGGGAGAAATTATTATCGTTGATGAATTTACCGGCCGTCTTATGCCGGGACGGCGATGGTCAGATGGTCTGCACCAGGCGGTTGAGGCAAAAGAAGAAGTTATAGTCCAGCGTGAATCGCGCACAATGGCTTCAATCACATTCCAAAACTTGTTCCGAATGTATAGTAAGCTTTCCGGCATGACAGGAACCGCAGCCACGTCTGCCGAGGAATTCGGCCGAGTATACAATCTTGATGTGCTTGCTATCCCCACCAACAAACCCCTCATACGAAAAGACTTGCCGGATAGGATTTTCCAAACAACAGGAGGAAAGTGGAAGGCGGTGCTTCGCGAAGTGAAAGAACGGCATGAAAAAGGGCAGCCGGTTCTTTTGGGGACGACATCAATTGAAAAGAACGAGCATCTTTCCTTGCTTTTGAAAAAAGAAGGTATCCCGCATGAAATGCTCAATGCAAAAAATCATGAACGGGAAGCCCAGATTATTGCGCAAGCAGGGCGCAGGGGCGCCATAACAGTTGCCACGAACATGGCGGGCCGTGGCGTGGATATTATCTTGGGGGGCACCCCGCAGGATCTTGACGAAGCGCGAGCCGTTCGAGAATTAGGCGGTTTGTTCGTATTGGGGACAGAACGGCACGAAGCGCGACGCATTGACAATCAACTTCGGGGACGCGCGGGGCGCCAAGGAGACCCGGGTGATACGCAATTTTATGTATCGCTTGAAGACGATCTCATGCGTATTTTTGGTCCGGATCGCATTAAGAACATGATGGGTAGGTTCGGGATTCCCGAAGACGTACCGATTGAACACGGTATGGTTTCGCGAGCGCTTTCTTCCGCGCAAGAAAAAATAGAAGGGTTTAATTTTGACGCACGCAAGCATTTGCTTGAGTATGATGATGTGCTCAATCGCCAGCGCGCGTCGGTGTATACCACGCGTAAGGATTTTCTTTTTTCCGAACCAGAAAAAATATTTGAAAAAGCAGGGGAGATGATAGAAGAGGAGATAGATAGTATTCTCGCGTTTCATACCCAGCACAATTTTGTTGATGAATGGAATATTGAAGAAATTTACGAAAATCTCCATGCGCGGCTTGGTGTTGAAGCGGACGTGCACAGTCATTTGCTTGAGATGAGAAAGGGGAGCGGGGATGCAGGCGCCATACGCAATGAAATGCATGTGTATATTCATAATCTTTGGCGCGGTATGTTTGATATGAGGAAAACTGATTTAGGGGAAGGGGCGTTTTCTAATGTTCTTCGCGCCTACACATTGCAAATCATAGATTTAAGCTGGGCCAATCACTTAGAGGCGATGGAATATATGCGTTCGTCAGTTCGTCTTCGCGCGTACGGCCAGCGCGATCCGCTGATTGAATATAAAAACGAAGGTTCGCGCATGTTCAAAGAAATGCAAGGAGCAATGCGCGCCCAACTTTCGCATCTTGTATTCCGGATCGGATCTAATCCTCCAATCAAGCAAGACCAAAAACTTCAGGCAAGCCATTCATCTGCAGGATCTCCGCTTCATGCGGGGCATTCTCACACGCATTCGTTACCAGCACGCGTTGCTCCCAAAAATGCTGAAGGAGAAAAAATAGGCCGGAATGACCCATGCCCATGCGGAGCGATCAACCCAGAAACAGGAAAGCCGTATAAACATAAACAATGCGGTTTAATTAACGCACCACATCATAAAGGATAAAAGCGGAATCTCACCGAATCCGCTAACTTGCGGAGAAGGCGGACGGGCCGGGGCTAAACCAATGATTTGTAAACAAATCATTGGTCGCCCGAACATTCCGCTTGCGGTGGAATGTTTTAGGGGAAAATATAAAATTATGAAATACAATAAATTAGTACGAGACAAAATACCTGAATATATCCGAAAGAAAGGTGAAAATCCGATAACGCATATTGCTAATGACGTGGAGTATTGGCAGAAGCTGAAAGAGAAGCTGATCGAGGAAGTGGAAGAGTTTAAAAAAGACGAAAACATTGAAGAATTTGCCGATTTGCTCGAAGTGATAGACGCAATAGCCGACTATAAAAAGTTTGACCGCAATGAAGTAAAAAATGTTAGAGAAAATAAAGCGGCAGAAAGAGGAAAGTTTAAAGACAGGATAATTTTAGACGAATCTTAACCCGCATGACATTTTCAATATTTCGACTAATTTGGCAGGTTCATGAACGGGAGAACGACTTTAAATAAAGAAAATCCCTGCGGTTGGTTATTAAAAAAGTATAAGAAATGCGGAGATTTGAATACGGAGGAGCATCAAAAATTAATAGCGAAGAAATAAAAAAATGGAAAAATTTGAAGACAAAGAACCATCAATCGCGGATTCAACGGATGAAGAAGTATTCCAAAAATATGTTGATGATCTGAGACTGAGTCCAGAGGACTTTGATAAGAAGATTCTTGATATGGGCGCGGGTATAGGACAATTTTCAAAATGGGCGAGAGAGCATAGAGTAAGCTCTCAGATATATAGTATGGATAAGAGTACCGAGTTCCTTCAAGGCGAGAACGCTGTTGCGGGGAAAGCGGAAACATTGCCTTTTACTGATAACTCTTTTGATTTAGTGGTATCTGATGCGGCCATACCCCATACGTATATGGGAGAAGGCGATCCAGGTGAGGTGGAAGAAAAAGTTGCCCTAAGCTTGAATGAGGCGGTTCGAGTTCTTAAGCCTGGTGGGGAAATCCGTCTCGCGGGGGTTCTTATGGGTGATTTGTATGAAAATCAAAAAATATTAACTCGAAGCATTCAAGCCGCTTTAGATAGATTGAAAGAAAATGGAGTTCAGGTTATTTTAGAACATACTCCCTCGGGTGATACATATGAGTATGATGGACATGTAAAGAAAAATTTGCTGGCGAAAGCATATTTAGTTACGATTAAAAAACCTAACTAGCTTCCCGTTCGTATTGCACATCAAAAGATGCTGTGGGAAATAAGAAAATCATGAATCCAGAATCATTTGAAAAAAAATTATATGACCCAAAAGACATAGAGGATGTTCCTAACACCAGAGCTTTGGAATTAATACGCGAAATTGAAGGTAAATTTAACGGTAACCCGGCATTTGTTGGCATTGTTCCGAGAGGATCAATGGTGCATGGGTACAGTACGGAAAAATCCGATTTGGATATATTGGTTCTTTTTGATTCTTCAAAAATTCAAACCAATATTGATGATAAGAGCTTTCAACGAGACTATATTGAGCGGGGCGTTCAATTTTTCTTTTTAAATATTAATCCCAGTCTTGTTATACACGACCTTGAATTGGATCCAGATAAAGACGGTGGCCCAATACGGAATTTGGCAGCGTTAACAGAAATGGTAACAGGGGATAAAGTGAGTGGTTATAGAGAGCGTATCGGTGAAAAGTTTTCAGAGTTGCCGGCGGAGAGTAAAGCGAAAATTAAAAAACGAGTTATAGATTTATTGATGGACAAAGAAAATTATAGTGCAAAGAAAATTGCACATCGTATTCCAAATCTTGAAGTCGAGGAAGAGCAATTATTACTCAAAAGGCGAAGGTTGTGGGGAGATAGATTTGATAGGATTTGGTCCAGAGAAAAATAGTATTCCATTCGCATCGCATTTCGAGAGGTGTCATGGGGCGTGAGAATGGATTTTGGCAAAGAAAAAAGAGCGGTTTAGAGTGGCGCTCAGCACTTTGATGGGTTTAGCGATACCCCCTGCGTAAGTTGCAATCGTCGCCGGTGAGGACAGCGTAAGCAGGTCCTGTCGGGTCCAGTTCGGCTTCCTCTTCCAGCAGTTCAAGATATCCCTCGTAGGCGCATGCTTCGCAGTATCCGTTCTTGTCTACATACTGCTTGTTCGCGAAACGACCGCATTCGGGGCAATGGAATCTTGCCATCGGCCACCTCCGTTAAATTTTGATTACAGAATTCTAGTCGAATTATAGCATGAAAGCAGGCGGTTTGTCAAGTTTTTGACCCCCTTGGCATTTTCAATGTTTTGACCAATTTCGGTAGTGCGTAATTGGAAAAACGACTTAAAATAAAGAGAAGTCCTTGTGTGGCAGTATAGTGTAAAAGTGCCATGAGCTAGACCAATGATTTGTAAACAAATCATTGGTCGCCCGAACATTCCGTTTGCGGCGGAATGTTTTAGGGAAGAAGTATAAAAAGCGCCATGTAAATAAATAATTGTATTTCCATTTCAGATGAGTTACTATTCAAATATATGAAGAAATATAAAGAAAAAATTTATCAGTATGAGGCATTTTTTGATCCAAACGGAGCGGGGTATACCGTAACAGTACCTAAGTTGCCTGGGTTGGTTACAGAAGGTGATAATTTAAAAGAAGCACGAGAAATGCTAAAAGATGCTATTCGTTGCTATCTTGAGGCCTTGCTTAAAGATAAAACAACTTTATTTTCTCAATCACATCATAAAAAAATAAAGACCTCTGTGTAATTCATGGCGAAATTGCCTCGCATCCCTTCTTTATTGGTGATCCGAGCTCTTAAGCGAGGTCGGTTTTATGAATATCATCAGTCGGGGAGTCACATACAACTGCGCAATGTCGATAAACCAGCATTGCGAGTGACTATTCCTTTTCATCGTAAAGATCTCACGCCAAAAACACTCAAATCAATTATAAAACAAGCAGGTCTTAGCATCGATGAATTTTTGAAATTAATTTAAGTTTGCCATTCGTATCGCACATCAAAAAGTGCGGAGATTTGAATATAGAAGAGCATCAAAAATTGGTGGCGGGAAAATAAAAAAATTTCTTTTTGCTTGAATTTTCATTAACCATAATTTTATGGAAAATCTTACAAGTTTTGAAAGTAGGGAATCAATAATTGATGGATTGGTCAACAGCCTTGCCGAGAAGGAGGGCATGAATTCGGAAGATGTGGTGTTGGACATTATCACCTTCGCACCCTATGAGCAAAACGATGCCTCGAACCCCGATTATATTGAACAGGTGGCGGAGATGATAGGAATTTCTTCGGAGGAAATGATGGCCTATGCTATCAAGAAAGCGAAGGCGCATGTTGCCGAGCAGGAAAAAAAATAAAAAGGTGCTATGCCCATCCGTAGCTTTTCCGCCGGAGGCGGATCCGCCTTTGGCGGAAGCGAAGGAGGGTCATGGGGCTTAATTATGGAAAATATGAAAGAAGAACAAGAAAAAATGAAAATCACCACGATTGATAAAGTGAATAATATCTTAGCATTGTATCCCGAAGCAGATGAGGAGCGATTGGCGAAAATTCGGTCGGATGTCGAAAAAGATATTAAGAAGGCTGAAAAAGGAGACCGTATCGTGTACGGCATTGAAAATGACGGAAAGATTGTCGGAACTATGCAACTGGTTTTCAGGGACGATAAAGAATTTTATGCCGATGGTAAGACGAGGGCACATCTTCATCATGCCAGAGTTTTAGAGGATTTAAGGGGACAAGGAATTGGCACTAAACTTATGGAAGAAGCGGAGAATGAAGCAAAAAGAAGAGGATTTACAGAAATGACTCTCGGTGTAGATGAAGATAACCGGCAAGCGGTAAAACTATATGAGCGCTTAGGATATAAAGAATTTATGCGAGAAAAAGGTGAGCAAGGGGAGCCGATTGTAGGAATGAAAAAGGATTTATAGCCCCCATGACATTTTCTATGTTTCTGCGGATTATTCAGTATCATAGATGGAAAAACGACCTAAAATAAAGAAAAGTCCTTGCGTGACAGTATTAAAAGCGTAGTGCCACGGGAGACACAACATTCTAACATTCTGCAGAATGTTAGAATGTTGTAGGACGTGAACGCGCCACCCGGATGGCGCGTTCAGGAAAAAGCATAAAAAGTGTCATGAAAAATCAAACTAAAAAAATTTTAACGCTTTGCATTATTCATCAGCATCCGAAGGTGTTGCTTGGTATGAAGAAGCGCGGGTTTGGAGAGGGGAGATGGAACGGATTTGGAGGCAAGGTACAAGACGGAGAAACAATCGAAGAGGCTACCAAAAGAGAAATGAAAGAGGAGGCGGGGGTAGAAGTTTCCACCCTCACAAAGATGGGCGTTCTTGATTTTTCCGCCCAAGGCCCGCTCCGCCGAAGCGAAGACGAGGCGAGCGGATCCGCCTTCGGCGGAGAATTTTATGGGAATCCCGAAGTTCTTGAGGTGCACATTTTTAAAGCAGAGGACTTTTCCGGTGCGCTAACGGAAAGCGAAGAGATGAAACCGCAATGGTTTCATGTAGACGAAATTCCGTTCGCTAGTATGTGGCCGGACGATAAACATTGGTTCCCGTTATTTTTGAAGAATAAAAGATTCAGGGGCAAGTTCCTTTTCGGCGAATCTGATGCTATTCTGGGGTATGAGCTCAAAGAGATTTAAGAGGATAAGGACTATGAAAAAGAAAAAACAGATCGTTGTTGCCGTATCGGGCGGGTTTGACCCAATCCATATTGGGCACGTTCGTTTGTTTGAAGAAGCAAAAAAACTAGGAGATAGATTGATTGTTATTTTAAATAACGATAATTGGTTGCGCGCAAAAAAGGGGTACGTGTTTATGCCCGAACGTGAGCGGAAAGAAATTATAGAAGCGCTCCGTGTTGTTAGTAAAGTGGTGCTGACGCGACATCCAAAAAATCCCAAAGATATGAGCGTGAGAGAGGCGTTAGGGCGCGTACGGCCGGACATATTCGCAAACGGAGGAGATAGAATCAGAAAAAACATTCCCGAAATTGATGTATGCAAAGATATCGGCTGCAAAATAGTATGCAATATCGGGAGAGAGGGCAAAATTCAATCAAGTTCCTGGCTTTTGGGCGGGTATGCCAATCGTATAAAGAAAGATCGGTCATAATATATTCTAGTGGTATGGTATGCAGGAGATTGAGGTAAAATTTAAAGTACGTGATTTTTCTTCTGTTCGCGCGCGTCTGGGAAAGATGGGCGCGCGTATGATTTGGAAGGGGACCGAAGAGAGTATTTTTTTTGATACGAAGGGAAGGGATTTGTACAAAAAAGATATCCTGTTTCGGCTTCGTACATGGGACAACCACGGTGTCTATATGGCGGTAAAAACTCCCTCAAAACAACAGAGTAAAAAATATAAAATAAAAGATGAGTTTGCTCTTGAGGTGCATGATTTTGCCGCCGCAGAAAAGATGATTAAGGCGCTTGGGTTTGTGGAAGATTTTGCGTATCATAAATATCGAGAACATTGGCAATTAAACGGCGCGTATATTGAATTGGACAGGGTGGGGCGGCTGCATTTTGTTGAAATTGAATCAACAAAGAAAAATATTACTGAACTTGCGCGTACATTGGGCCTTGATTGGGAACGCGTAGAACGGCGAGGGTATGTAAAAATCTTACAAGATATTTCAAGGAGGAGAAAATTTGATAGAGGAAAGGTAGATGATATACTATAAGCATGATTGTGATTTTGAACTTCGGTTCACAATTTGCCCACTTAATAGCAAGGAGAATACGGAATCTCGGCGTGCGCGCCGAGATTTTACCTTGTAATGCGCCGATAGAAGAGATACGAGCGCTCCATCCCCTCGGTATCATTCTTTCAGGGGGTCCTCGTTCTGTGCTGGAGCAGGGGCACCCTCGTCCGCCAAAGGAAATTTTTGAATTGGGGATTCCGGTGCTTGGTATTTGTTACGGCGCGCAGGTTATGGCAAAGATGTTCGGAGGCATAGTGCGATCGGGAGATGCCCGTGAATACGGGAAAGAGACAGTGTCATTTGCGGTTCGTGCGCCGCTTTTTAAGGGATTCGCAAAAAAAGAGCCGGTGTGGTTTTCGCATGGGGACCATGTGTATATGCTTCCACAGGGGTTTCATGCGCTTGCCTCTACCCGTGCGTGCGCGCATGCGGCATTTGCGCACGAAAAAAACCCCTGGTTTGGCGTGCAATTCCATCCCGAAGTCGCGCATACCAAACGAGGAATAGAGATGCTTTCAAATTTTATTTTTTCTGTCTGCGGGGCAGAGAAAAACTGGAGTATTCCCATATTGAAAGATGAAATGATAAGGTCATTGCGCGATACAATAGGGAGTGCCCATGTGGTAATCGCCCTTTCGGGCGGCGTAGACTCGCTTGTGGTGGCATCCCTTCTCCACCGCGCTATTGGAAAACAGCTTCATGGCGTTTTTGTTGACCATGGTTTGTTGCGAAAAGACGAGGTTATGGAAGTAAAAAAAGCAATCAGCACACAAGGGCTTTATGATATACGCGTTATTGACGCAAAAAATAATTTTCTTGAGCGCTTGAAAGGCATTGAAGATCCGGAGAAAAAAAGAAAAATAATCGGGCATACGTTTATTCATGTTTTTGAGCGGGCAATATCATATGACTTTAAACAATTTCCGGTGCGATTTCTCGCGCAGGGAACTATTTATCCTGATAGAATTGAATCGGGGGTGGGCATGCCCACCGCAGAAAAAATAAAAAGCCATCACAACCTTACGTTGCCGGAGCGTTTCGGTTTTCGTATCATTGAGCCGTTGGCTGATTTATATAAAGATGAAGTGCGCAAGCTCGGCGAAGAGCTTCGTCTCCCCAAAAAAGTACTATGGCGCCATCCATTTCCGGGTCCGGGGCTTGCTATTCGGATTATTGGCGAGGTGACGGAAGAGCGGCTTTTAATGGTGCGTCAAGCAGATGCTATATATATAGAGGAATTAAAAAAGGCGGGCGAATATAAGAATATCTGGCAGGCGTTCGCCGTGTTATTACCGCTTAAAACTGTGGGTGTCATGGGGGATATGCGTACCTATGAGCATATTATTGCGCTTCGCGCCGTACATTCAGTTGATGGGATGACTGCGGATTGGTATCGCATACCTCCTGATTTGCTTGAGCAGATCTCAAATCGCATTGTCCGTGAAGTGAAAGGGATAAACCGGGTGCTCTATGACATAACGCAAAAGCCCCCCGCTACAATAGAATATGAATAGGGGTGTTGTATGATAACGGAGAGACTTTACTTGAAGAAATCAAAAAAACAGGGTGTTTTGTGAAGGGTTAGGTTGGCTCCTCCTCTTATTGAGGAGGTTTTTCTTTAGACAAAAAAGATAAGATAGTATGATATATATAATACTATGGCTAAGTTCGAAAAACGCATGGAAGCCCATGCATTAAGGAGGAGGGGTTGGAGTATCAAAAAGGTGGCAAAATATCTAGAAGTTTCTAAAAGTACCGCAAGCATTTGGTGCCGCGACCTAGAATTAACGCAAAAGCAAAAAGAAAGATTGTTGCAGAATGCAATTCGCGGAGGACATATCGGCAGGATAAGAGGAGCGGAAGCGAACAGGAGAAAAAAGCAGGAGCGGATCGCTGCATACCAGGAAAAAGGTAAAAAAGTTTTAGAAAATTTGTCTTTTAAGGATTTACTTTTAGCCGGAATTGCGTTATATTGGGCCGAGGGTAGTAAGGGGAGTAAGCTTGTTTTTACAAATTCTGATCCACAAATGATAAAATTCATGATGTTATGGTTCAGGAAGATCATGAAAACGCCGCAAGAGGATTTTATGCCATGCATTTTTATCAATGAAATGCATCGACCTCGTATACGAAAAGTCCAGAGGTTTTGGTCGGATTATTTGGATGTATCTATAAAGCAATTTAGCAAACCTGTTTTTTTACGGACAAAACAGAAAAAAGTATATGAAAATTATAATTCGTATTATGGAGTTCTTGCGTTACGGATACGAAAAAGTGTAGATTTAAAATACTGCATATTGGGCCTTATTGATGCATTGAAGTTAAAATATGAACATGAGTCGACGTAGCTCAGTGGTTAGAGCGAACGTTTCATAAGCGTTAGGTCGGAGGTTCGATCCCTCCCGTCGGCATTTGCGGCCGTAGTGTAGCCCGGTTAACACGTCTCCCTGTCACGGAGAAGATCGTGGGTTCAAATCCCATCGGCCGCGCATATAAACACCCCCCGATTACTTTTTGAATCAGGGGGTGTTTTGTTGCTTTGGTGGCGATGGGATTTGAAGGGTATTTCAAAAATATAAACTGCTTTATATTTTTGAAAACCCAGGTTTCGGAGGAGGCTGTTTTGATGCCGCAACGCGGCTCCAAAACAGCCGAGGGAGAAAAAATCCCATCGGCCGCGCAAAATAACCTAGGTTGCTTCAAAAACGGCTACCTATTGGGTGGCCATTTTTGTTACAATGTCTTTATGTCAAAATCTCTCGAAATAGCTCGTGACTTTCTAGGTAAAGAGGTACGAGTGAAGATGAATCGACCGCTTGGCTCTCATCACCCTGAGCACGGCTTTCTTTACGAAGCTAACTACGGCTTTATTTCAGGAGTGAAGGCACCCGACGGTGAGGATCTGGATGCCTACTATCTCGGAGTACATGAGCCGCTAGATGAAGTCGATGGTGTATGCATCGCCATTGCACATCGCAAGAATAACGATGACGACAAGCTAATTGTGGTTCCCAAAGGAATGGTGATGTCAGATGAAGAAATAGCCAAAGCGATCCACTTTCAAGAGCAGTGGTTTGATACGGAGATATTAAGAGCGTGATTCATTCAAGATTAGGAATAAAAATACAGTCCTGACCCTCCCGCATCTTAATCCCAACAGCGTCCAGGATGGTGCGCATCGAAAAAGAGCCATAGGTCAGGGCTCTTTTTCTATTATTATTTATGTCAAAAACCGCTATAATTAGATTGTGCTATAATCAGGTTGTTAAGAGTAATATTATAATTTAATTAAAATAAAATGAATTTAGAAGAAAAAATACCAACACCGAGCGTATCAAACACAGGATCTTTTTCACAAGTTCCACCGAGCGCCCCTCTAAAAATAGGGAAGCTTAAAGCGAGCCGTATGATTGTAAAAGAATCATGGAATATTTTAAAACAGGATAAGGAGCTGGTATGGTTTCCCGTTCTTTCAATGATCTCAAGCTTAGTTGCTCTTATTCTGATGGGTATACTATTCTTTTTCATCGTAATGGATGGAGATATTCACGCGCTCGATAATCTGAAAGAAAGTGGAATGAATGTATTAGGTTATGTTATTCTTTTTGTTTATTATCTTGTGATGTTTTTTATTACCAACTATTTTCTCGCAGGGGTTTATATTATTGTTCAAGGACGATTTGGCGGACAGAATTTATCTCTAACGGATGGTATAAATGGGGCAAGTCGAAATTTAGGAAAAATATTTTTATGGTCATTAATATCTGCAACGGTTGGGGTTATATTACGAATAATCTCTGATAAATTTAAAGTTATCGGCAGGATAGTTGCTTCACTTCTTGGGGCGGCGTGGGGGATACTTACATATTTTAGTCTTCCTTCCCTAATTATCGGACAAAAATCAGTAAAAGAATCCTTCAGAGAATCTGCTACGCTCATTAGAAAGACTTGGGGAGAGACGATTATTGTAAATTTTGGCGTAGCATTGTTTTTTGGGATCCTTATGTTTTTTGGGTTAGCGCTTTGCATAGGTATAGCTGTGCTTATGCCGGTCAAGGGAGTGCTTATCCTTGTGTCAGTTCTTTTTGTTATTTTTATGATTGCAATTACGATTATTTCATCAGTCCTGGGTGCAATTTTTAAATTGGCTCTCTATGAATTTGCCCTAACGGGTAATGTCCCAAAAGGATTTACATCAGATTTAATAATAGGAGCGATAAGGTCTGGAAAGTAGGTCTAGTATAAAAATATACCATAATGCTGTCGGATAGCAGTTCTAACATTGCCCACTAAATCGCGCCTGATACAAAAACACCGTCCTTTTGGGCGGTGTTTTGTTGTTTGGGTATCGGAAGGGATTTGAAGGGTATTTCAAAAATATAAACTGCTTTATATTTTTGAAAACCCGGGTTTCGGAGGAGGCTGTTTTGATGCCGCAACGCGGCTCCAAAACAGCCGAGGGAGAAAAAATCCCATCGGCCGCGCAAATTGAACTGGGAGCTGGTTTAGAATCTTGGATCGAAATTGGTACAATATACTTGTGACGGATATAGAACTCGCAAAGATTATTTGGGATTATCATCATGTAGGTCACAAGCTTGAAAAAGCAGATGGTATTTTTGTGCTGGGTAGTCACGACACAAGAGTAGCTGAATATGGAGCATGGTTATATCTCGATGGGTGGGCACCATTACTTATTATGTCGGGAGGAGTGGGCAGTCTAACTGAAGGGATGTGGCAGACGTCTGAAGCGGAACATTTTGCTTCAATCGCTGTCCGCATGGGGGTCCCACAAGATAAGATACTTATTGAATCGAAATCAACAAATACCGGAGAAAATATTCGCTATACGAAGTCACTTCTTGAGGAGAAAGGAATGTTGGTGAAGAAACTCATTTTGGTACAAAAGCCATACATGGAACGCCGCACGTATGCAACATTTGTAAAGCAGTGGCCTGGTATGAACTTTGTAGTGACTTCGCCACCTATTCCGTTCGATGAATATCCAAATGACGAGATATCTTTGAAGCAAGTGATTGCCATTATGGTCGGTGATCTTCAGAGGATACGAGACTACCCTGATCAGGGTTTTCAAATCGAGCAAGAGATACCTGCGACCGTTTGGGAAGCTTACGAAGAGCTTGTACGTCGTGGATACACGGGACACCTTGTTTCAACCGATCCATAGTCAGGGGTATAAATGTCATCCTCGTTCTTCCGAATTCTGGTCCCAACAGCGTCCAGTACATTGCGCATACCACAAAAACACCATCCTTTCTTGATTCTTTTAACATACATGATACTATAGCGTGCAACAGTACAGAAAGGAGGATCCGGAATGTCATACAAAAGTTTTTTAATCCCAGCTCTTTTAGATGCATCAGAGATAGCGCGGAATTACTTCGGTAAAACAACGGCACAGTTAAAAAAGGATAACACGGTTGTTACCGAGGCCGATTTTGCAGTGGGGGCGTTTTTGGTTGCCGCGGTAAAAAAAGAATATCCTCTTCATAATATTGTGGACGAGGAAAGGGGTGTTATAGATAACGCGTCAGATTTTACATGGGTTATTGATCCGATTGACGGAACAAGCAATTTTGCGGCAGGCGTTCCGCTCTATGGTATTTTATTGGGGCTGTTGTATAAGGATAAACCGGTTGCCGGAGGAATTGCTCTTCCTCCGTTTTACAGAATATATACGGCAGAAAAAGGCGGCGGGGCGTTTTGCAACGGTGAGCGCATATATACTACTCGGGAGAAAAAGCTCGCGGATGTCATTGTTGCATATGGATTTAACAGTTCCTTTGGCGCGACAGAAATAACGATACAAGAAGATGCTATGGCATTTACGCGGTTAAAGTACAAAAGCAGGGGCATCCGTATGACAATGAATATTTTTGATCCTATGATGGTTGCGGAAGGAGGATTTGGAGTATGGATGAGTCGTTCTACAAAAATATGGGATAATGTCGCGACGCACTGCATTTTGGAAGAAGCAGGGTGCCTGTACACTGATTTTTATGGGAACCCCATTGATTATTCAAATTGGCGGTATGATACAGAAAAGAAATTTACCGTTTGTACCGCAAACCCAGAATTACACGCAGATACCCAAAAAATTATACATAGCGATGTGTAATCGCCACAACAGTATTAAATCAGGGCTTGGAGTATTCCCTGATTTTTTATATACTGGGAGGATATGGACAAGGAAAAATTGCTACGTATGGTTGAGTCTTGGCATATAAAAATGAAGCCGGAGTACCGGGGCTTTCGATGCGCGGAATGCCAGCGGTATATGCATAAGGCATGGCATATCTGGTTTGTTCGCAAGGGATTTAAATGCGAAATCCATTTGTGCAGAACATGCGCCAAGAGACAAGAAATATAAAAAGTGTCATGGGGCGTGAGAGAGTCAAATATGAACAAAGAATTTACATTCAAATCTGATAGATTTAAGAAAGCAAGGGGTGGACACTCGCGATGGCTATTGGTTTCTTGCGAAAAATGCAGGACGCCGCTTTTAGTGTATCAGAAGGACGGCCCAGGGATATTGAAACGATTATATCTTGATCGAATTGCTATGTCGCAGTTGCAAGCGAAAACGAAGTTTGCCTGCAAGAAATGTAAAACAGTTCTAGGCATACCGATTGTATATCAAAAAGAGAAACGTCGAGCCTACCGGCTTTTCGCAGGAGCCGTCACTAAGAGGATAATTAACGCCCATAAATTAGGAAAAATTCGATTTTAGCCATGTGTTGTATTCAATAAAGTGTAAAAGTGTCATGGGGCGTAGGGATAAAAAAGAGCCGCTAAGCGGCTCCGGGCAATAAATTTACTTCCGTAATCGCAAACAAACTGGTTCTATAAAAAGTATCCAAATTGCCGCGCTTATGACCGTGACTCCTATTAATCCGATTAATCCCAGTAACATCATGATACCCACATCGTCTGGCGTGTAAACACCAACACCAAAGATTTTCATGCTTGCTGAACTCAGCCATTCACGGGGGAGAAACGGTAAGGAAAGGAGTGCCAAAATTACAAGGAACAAAATGCGCAATACATTCATTTGGTACCTCCACAAAATTGTTTAGACTGAAATCATGTTAGCGCATATACAAGAAAAATACAAGCTGGTTCTATAAAAAGTATCCAAACTGCCCCAAGCCCATGACATTTTCTATATTTCGACCAATTCGATAGACAACCAATGGAAAAATGGCTTAAAATAAAGAAAATCTGTGTGCGATAGTATTTAAAGTGTAGCGTTGCCACGGGAGCGTAGGACAAAGAAAAAAGCCGCTGGGCGAACCATGCGACTTTTAAAACCACAATTTTACTGGTATAGATCGGTTAGCGTATTAAAGGTCTCAAAGAGTCATAAAACCTTCTCGATTCTTCCGAATGCAGTTTTGCCAGCGCGGCCCGCATAATAATGGATATACGATCTTCTTGAAAACCGGCAGCTAAGAACTTTCTTATGACTTCAGATTCTTTAAGGCCTTCTTGTAGATAATCTTTCGCGATCTCAACAACGTCAAGCTCTCCGATTGGTTCGCCATTAACTGTTAACTGTTTTTCCATCGCTTTTCTTCCTCCTTCTTTTTTTGTATGATGATAGCAAACTGGCAGAATTTGTCAAGCCCCGTGGCAAGAAGCTCAAGCGTTGTCCATGGCACCATGACAACGCTTGCGATTCCGTCACTCGCCCCAGATGGAAGCAATCTTCCGCCTGTGGCTCGCTAGGAAATATAAATCGGAATATATACATAACACATTACATTATAAGAGCTGAATTTTTAACATATGAATGCTTTCTTATACGGCATCGCGGTCACTCTTTTTGTTCTTTTGGGAACATTCGCATGGTATTGGCATCGTAAGGCCCACGCAGTGTCAAGAAAAGGAAAAACGCTCCTTCAAGAGATTGTCTCTCTTTTAATCCATGATTTGCGGGGGCCGCTGGACAATATCCAAAAAATGTCGGAGCTGATGCTTTCTTCGTCTTCTATGACGGAGGAACGGCGGAAGCAATATACCGGGCTTATCCATGATAGTTCGTCTGCCATGCTCGTGCTTATCAATAATATTTCTGATGCAGCAAAGTTGGGTGCAGGTACGCTAGTCATTAAAAAGATGGAAGGCAATCTTTTACAGCTTATCAGGGACCGGATCTCATTTTTTTCACTTGCCGTTAAAAATGCCGGGCTTACCATGCGTTCATCATTTGGCAACGAGATACCAGAAGCTATTTCTTTTGATAGCCGGGTCGTATCAGACACAATAAACATCTTGTTTTCAAACGCGATTAAATTCAATGAACCGGGGGGCAACATAGTGTTGCACGTATTCCGCCATAGAAAAGGAAAAGATCTTGTAGAGGAAGCAAAACAAAGTAATATTGAATGGTATCCGCCTACCTATAGTGAAGGAAGCGAACATGATACTGACGCGGTTGTTATTGCCGTAACTCACAGTGATATTGGCATCCCTATAGAAACTCTCCCGCTTTTATTTAAAAAATATGAAAAAATGGGGGAGGCATTTTTGGGAAAAGTAAAACAGGCGCATGGCATCAGCTTGCTCGTTGCAAAGCATTTGGTGCGTCATGCGGGGGGAATCATTGGCGCCGGATCCGAGGAAAATAAAGGTACGACGTTTTTCTTTACAATCCCATTTTCGTAGTGGTATAGTATATTGTATGGAAGGAGAAAATAAAAAAATACTTATCGTTGAAGACGATGCCGACTTTGTAAAAGTATTGAAAGACGGCTTAGCCCAGCATGGGTTCTCTCATGTTACAAGTGCTAGTGATGGCGAAGCGGGCCTTCAAAAAGCGATAGAAGAAAAACCAGACCTTATTTTACTTGATCTCATTCTTCCGAAGATGCGCGGAGAGGAATTTTTAAAGAAGCTCCGGGGGCACGAAGAAACGCACGCTGTCGCGGTTCTCATTGTTTCGCAGCTTTCTGATTATGAAAAGATTTCAGAAACAATGGCTCTCGGTATCAAGGGGTATCTTGTAAAGTCAGATTTTAGCTTAGACAGCATGATTGGCCAGATACAAACGATACTTTCTGAGGAGAGAAAAAAAGAATAGCATATGGCAAAGATTCTTCTTGTTGACGACGATAAAACATTTCTCGCTGTCCTTTTTGATTGGTTTGAGGGCAGGGGGTTTAAGGTTGCAACGCGTACAAATGGTCCTGATGCGATTGCATTTTTAGAAAAAGAACATATAGATGTCGTTATTCTTGATTTTATGATGCAGCCGATGACGGGACTTGAATTGTTGCGGCATATCAAAGAAAACCCCAAGACAAAAGACATTCCTGTGTTTATGCTCTCGCAGTTCGGTGAAGGGAGGCATATTGAAGAAGCGATGAAATTAGGGGTGGAAGATTATTTGGTGAAAGCAAATTTTAATTTAGAGTCGCTTACGATGCGTATCAAAAAAATTATTTCAAAAAGGAAATGAACACACGAGTAGAAAAAAAGAAAATCCTTGTTATAGACGATGATATATCCTTAAGCCGCATTCTTGCAGATGCCCTGCAGGAACACGATGTTTCATATGAAGTCACGCTTGTTTCAAGCGGTGAGAAGGGTATTCTCAAAGCAAAAGAGATAAAACCTGATTTGATTTTGCTTGATTTGTTGATGCCGGATTTATCGGGAATAGGGGTTATGCAAAAAATGAAGCAAGATAGTGAATTAAGCGCGATACCCATACTTATTCTTTCTCAAATGTCAGATATGGAGAAAATAGCCGAAGCGCTTTCACTTGGGGCGAAGGGGTACATAATTAAAGCGGATGTGGATTTGCATTCTATGCTGGAGCAGATAGATAATCAGCTATAAACTCTACCGCATAGGAAATAGCGCGAAACGTCCGCTTCTGGAGGCGGCTTTTTATATATCCGAATACTTTTGGTATGATAGAGATATAGAAACATGCCCCGTATGGCAACATCGAATGTTTTATGTATTCATCGTACGGGGTGATATAAAGGATTATCGTTAAAGTGCATTTGAAGGCAATAATCGGAATATTGTTTTTGATAAAACAAGTACGATGTTTCGATGTAGCCTAACGGGGTATGCAGGGATACTTATTAGCAGCTCTTTATTCGTTAGACGGTTTTTTCGGCAACATCAGGGTCGTTGATTTTTTTGACGTGCTCATCATCGCGCTTTTTTTGTACATCATTATCATCTTGTTTAAACGTACGCACTCGTGGCCGATTCTCGCGGGTATCGGGATTTTGGTTATTATTTATTCCATTGCAAAAATATTAAATTTATATCTCACGTCTTTGGTGCTCCAGTCATTTTTTGCGGTTTTCATCGTGGTACTTGTAATTATTTTTAATCAAGAGGTGCGCCGCTTTTTTGAATTTATTTCTTTTTGGAATACCCGGCAATTCAGACTAAAGCAGGAAACATCGCTCTTCCCTTTTGATATACAGGAAGTACTCCAGGCGGTAGCAAATCTTACAAAGCAAAAAAGGGGCGCGCTTATCGTATTTCCGGGGAATGAAAATATTGATCGGTTTCTTGATGGGGGCAAGCGTGTTGATGGGGTTATTTCCGAAGAGCTCTTGGAGAGTTTGTTTGACCCGCATTCTATAGGTCATGATGGAGCGGTTATTATCAACAAAAATAGAATTGCGCGGTTTGGGGCGCACCTGCCCCTTTCTTCCAATTTTAAGCTGATAGGAAGGCGGGGGACGCGCCACAGCGCAGCCTTAGGAATAAGCGAACACACAGACGCGCTTGCAATATCTGTATCAGAAGAGCGGGGGACTATATCGATTGCTCATAACGGCAAACTAAAAGAACTGGGCGGCATTGAGGAACTTGAATCGTCTTTGAAAAAATTTTACAAAGATATAATGCCGGGTTCTGTCGGGTCGCTGTGGGGTGATATTGTAAAGCACCATTCGTATTCAAAATTGCTTGCGATAGGAAGCGCTCTTATTATATGGTTTTTCTTTTCGTTTCAGGCGGAAACAGTTCAGAGGAGTTTTTCTTTGCCGATCGTATATCGTAATCTTCCGGAACGCTTATTTATTGAAGAATCCGAACCGCGTGAAGTAATGGTTACGTTTGTTAGCCGGGGGCAGCTTGCGTTTGAGCGGATAGACGAACGACTAATAGGAATTGCGGTTGACTCGAAAAATTTTTCAGAAGGGCGTAATATAATCGTGTTGAGTGAAGATATGATTATTCATCCGTCTAATTTTGCCGTAGTGGAAGTTGTGCCATCTCAAATTACGGTCCAGGTAAAAAAATTTAATTCATTTAATGTATCGGTAAAGGCAGACACGCGGGGTGGTATAGACAGCGGGTACCGCATTAGCTCAATTGCTATAACCCCGGATCAGGTGGGCATATTGATACCGGATGGTACGTTGGCTCCAGAATCAATCATTACCCAGCCTATAGATATAGCAGGGCTCAAAGAAACAAAAACATTTTCTTCACACCTGGTTCTTCCCGCGAATATGCGGTTTCGGGATAGTGTAAGCCCCACGGTTACGGTTCGCGTGAATATAGTAAAACGATAAAAATGAAAACGCCTCATATGCCCAACACCGAGTGTTTAATATGGAACACTTGGTGTTTAATAGTTGGGTATGGTTACTAACTATTAAACACTCGGTGTTTAATAGTCGGGTGCGGTTAACTATGTTTTAGGCAGGCACATTTGGCGGATTGATTAGTTGATAATTCGCGAGAAATTCATTTGGAGTTTTCCCATTCAATCCGCAATGTTCAAGGTCATTGTAGTACATATTCCATAATCTAAGATAGTATCGTAAATC
>JAUYHD010000013.1 GCA_030690215.1 bacterium
CTGCCCTCGCGGTTTTTGCCTTGCGCTTCGCGCAAACAAAAACATCGCTCCGGGCTTCGATTCCCTCTCGCAGTGTGCGCAGGCACACTGCTCGCTCCCCTCATTCGGCTTTGCTCATTCGGGCCGCTGGGAATCGAACCCAGTCAACATGCTCCCAAAGCATGTGTACTACCGGTATACTACGGCCCGTTATATTTCTAATGATGCAAGCTCTAGAATATCACGCTAAATCTAGATTATTCATTAATATCAATGTCTTCGGTAATTCTTATTGTATGCTTTCCTCCTGCTAAATCAAGAAAAACGGCGCCCACATCAACCTGCCAGGAAGTTGTTTCGGGTATATGTTTTTCGGCAAGGTAGATCTCAATAACCCGCACCAAGCGCTTTCGCTTCCAAAAATGAACGTTTTCTTCAGGGTTTTCCGTCTCGTGTGTAACAGTTTTTATCTCAAAAAAATGAATAACTCCGTTTTTCTCTGCGACAATATCAATTTCGCCCCATTTTTTAAGATAATTTCTATCTAAAACCCTATATTTATGTTTCACGATATGTTTCACGAAAATATTTTCCCCAATATCTCCAGTCTTTCTCTTTGAAGTTCTTTTATCTGTTTCACGTGAAAACAAATTAAATATGCCCATTTTATAATTATGAAAGGTTTCAAACCCCAGGGCAAGTCCTGAACCCGCCCAAAAAACGCATACGTTTTTTTTGGCCGTTCCTCCGCAAGCGGCGGGGTTTTCACCTTTGTTGCCTGCGTCGCTCAGAAATGAATGTGCAAGCACATTCATTTCGTTCGCTATCCTCGGCAGATAAACATTTAAGCGATAAATTGGTATGTTTCACGTGTAACAACTCACAGCACTGTTTCACATGAAACATATTAAAAATATGTCATTAAGTAGATTTTTCTGGTTAACAAGTACCGCTTAAGTATGATTGTGTCGTTTTAAATATTGGTTTACCGCGCTTGACGCAGTTTCACGTGAAACTTTTCTTGAGCATATGTGAGCTACGAACTCGATATAACGCTCGGATCTTTCTAGCGCGGGGTAAAAATTATAAGCGTTGTCATGGACCGTGACAACGCTTGAAATTCCGTCGCTCTCCCCAGATGAAAGCAAGCTTTCGCCTGCGGGTTCGCTAGGAATTATAAACAGGGTGTGGATAAAAGAAATAATTTTTATTTACCCCATCTACCATCGTTTATACAGCAAAACAACATCTTTTTGGACATTTAAATTTTTTATGTCCAATATATACCAAATGTCCTATATAGATATCCACAGAATACACACAATGGACTATATGTTATTACATACTATAATAGAAACAATGACAACAAAAAGAGATAAGTGGCTCAGAATAATTGAATTCCTTATTATAGGAGTTTTGCTCGGAGTTATAGAGGATATTATTGCGATCCTTCTTGCGACCGACGCGAGTTTTAGCTGGCGCATTGTATTTGTTGCTTTTTTTGTTGCCCTTCCATTCGCCTTTTTTAGCGAACTTATCGTTGACCACCCTCGATTTTGGGATTTTTTCAGAAAGGCCGAAAATAGCACCTCTAAATAATCGTTATATTGTATGATGTTAGAAAAAATAAGAGACCACTTCTTGAATAAAATATTTTTGTATAGAATTCGCTGGGTTATTTTTATTGTTCTTATAGCAATTTTCCTTATTTATTGGATGGGTTTTAACGCGGAACGCGCACAATCCGAGATACAATGCAGATATATACTTAGCTTTTTGGAAAGCCAATCTGCTGAAATGCCTGATATGTCCAAAGAATGCGCGGATTTCTACTCACTTAAAAGCCTTCTTTTGAATTTTTAGAAACACATCTTGTGTTTCATGTGAAACCGCGTCAGACGCGGTGAGACTGCTCTTTGCGGAACAGAAAAAGCAGGGGATTGGGCCCTGCTTTTTTTGACATTTCTTACAGGACTAGACATAATACCATCAACAAAACTTTAACAAGGTGAAAAATGTCTAAACCGCTTATCTGTAATGCTTGTTCTGATCTGATTGGGTTAATTGATGGCGCATTCGGCTTTGACGGAATTATTAAAACTCAATGCCTAGGGAAAGGAAACCACCAAAAACCAACAAAAACCGAAAAAATAAGATTTTTTGGTCTTATCAACCAAATTTCTATTGAATATCCCGAAACATTCACAACTTCATCGTGGGGAGAATATATTGGGCCCCCAAATAGATTTATGCTTTGGTTTGCTGTTGTTTTCGGCTCCCGAGAATATGGAAGATGCGAAGGCCTTATAGTAAATGGGGAGTGGGCGTTCTGGGATTTCGAAACTGGCCTTTTCGGAGATGGCGTCAAAGAATTAAAAAACCTGAGTAAAACGTAGCTATAAATGATTTAAAAAGCCACCCCAAGGTGGTTTTTATTTTTACTCTATTATTTTTCCGTAATGGACCCGAGGAGAATCGCCCCATCATCCGATGGGGCGCCCGGTCGAATGACCGGGCGAACTCGCTCTTGAGACCCCCTCATCCGGAAATAAAATTTTCGCCAACATATGGACCTAGCCGGAATCGGACCGGCGTCCCGGCAATGCGAATGCCGTGTTCTACCACTGAACTATAGGCCCGCGATAGTATTAATGTAAGATTTTTTGCTATGATAGTAAAGGCGGCAACGCCTTTTTTATTATTATCTGCCCGCACTACTGCGCGGTTTGCAGATAATAAACCCCCTCCTTTTATTTATTTTAATGATATGGCATATGACTTTTAAGATACTAACGTATTTTTTATAATAATTTTATTACAAAAAGGAGGGGGTGGAATAACCGCAAAATCCCGCTCTTCACT
>JAUYHD010000018.1 GCA_030690215.1 bacterium
TAGCACTATATGAGGATATTGTTTGTTGGGCGGATGATGCGCGCCATCAGGCGGTAGCAACGTTCTGGTATGCGCTGGGCAAGGAACTTGCGTGGCGCGCGGAATGTTCTGGAGATCTTCGGGAGATTCTATAAAAATAAAATCTCTTAACGCTCATATAACCTTCCGGGAGACATAAAAAAACAATGGAAAACAAAAAGAAGCAATATACTCTAAAAATGGTAAAGAAAGATGGCGGATGGCTTTGCGACTGGTATCATTACGGACGTTGTCGGTGCAGCCCGTGACGGCCTGCCGGAACCAAAAATGAGGCAAAACGAGAAGCCGATCTAACACTGGAGAATCATATCGCTTATTCTGCGATGAGTTAAAACAAATAATCTCCAGCAACGATCGTATATCTCGAATCGCCACACTGAAAGGAATCTTGAACAATGAATAATAAACCATATCAGCAATGGAGTCCGATTGATCTTGCTATGGTAACTGATTTGAATCTGGCAGATTGTGAGGATGCTTACGCTATTATGGATAATGAAGATTGGATAGAGTATTGCAAAACTTGGTTTGAAAAACTTCAACGCGCCGAGCAAACGCAAAAAGGATTCGAGCAATGATTAGCCTAAGCAAAACGCTTGTCAAAGTATTTCTCACGGTTTGCTTGCTCGTGGGTCTGTATGCCTTCGTAACGCGTCCAAAGGCAACGTGGCGTGCCGTTCATGATGAAACGGCAAAAGCTGCCGAGTCCACGGCAAACGGCGTCAAGCGGGCAGCAAGGGCAACGCAACGCGCCACGAAAAATTGGCTGGCGGAATAAGAAAATAAAATAAATCTCCAGATCAATCGTATAACCCACCAACAATCCAACGGAGCATAAAATAATGAAGTCTCGAAAGCTAACGCTACAAGATATCTCGCAATGGGTCGACAATGATGAAGGTTTGTATCTGTGGTGGAAAGGTTCCAGACAAAACAAGCGCGCATTCATTCGAGAAAATCGCGTTGAACTCGAAGCTTGTATCAATAAAGTTGTTAACGGTACGAAGCAAGCACATTTCCTGCGTTATGGTTAATTGCGGAATACAACAAAAAATAAAACCTGTCCACGATCGTATAACCTCTCGAACCATCCAACGGAGTCGATTATAATGGAAACCGCAAAGCAGGTATGGTCCGAAATGAACTCGATCATTCCGAAATTTGCTGCCGAAGCACATAAGCTGTTTGTGCACAATGAATGGAAATGGGCACAATCCGATGCTTTTCGGGTCCCGACCGAACAAGAGATCCATTCGCTAGCATACAGCCTGGCGTGGGAATGCTATCGCGAATTGGAAAAACATCCGGAGCGCACGTCAAGTTGTGTCGGATCGGGACGGTTGCAGGCAAGGATCATTCGTTACGATGCTTCCGGGTGGGTGGGGCGGATCGAATTGATTCCGGTGGTTTGTTGCGTTTGACTGTTGATTGTTGATTGAACGCGGGGATACATAAAAAATATAAAATAAAACCCGCTTGTAACTCAATGGTAGAGTAGTCGGCTTTTAACCGAAACGTTGGGGGTTCGAATCCCTCCGAGCGGAATTTGCGGTTAACATAAAAAATAAATATTCTCCAGTCCCGATCGTATAACCGATCGATCGAACGAGGTAAACGATATGCTCAAGGAACGCCGAGAAACGTTGTGCGTCTTTGATCGGAAAAATGCGCGACAATGGCTTAACAACAATGGGTTTCGCGAAAGTAGGTTACCTCGCGTTAATCGCAAACTTATGCTGCAATGGGCTGGATGCGCGTTTGTCGTCGAGATTGTGCGCGATGGGGGCTTTTATCGTGTCGAGCGTTGCTATTACGAACGATAACGATCGCGGTAGACATAAAGAAAAAGATGTAAATAATCTCCAGCAACGATCGTATAACCTCTCGAACGAACAACGAAAGGAGCACAACAAATTTTATAATGCCGTTCGTGGCGAGCGAATGAACGCGCCGGGAACAAACCCTTCAAAAAGTTTGATTCTTCTATGCTTTCCCGTTGCCGCACCGCTCGGATCGCATAAGTCGACGGGAAAGTATCCAGAATCGAATTTGTTGTATGAGGGGCAGGTAGAACAAAGTAGTCACGATAGAAAAAA
>JAUYHD010000022.1 GCA_030690215.1 bacterium
AGTAAGTACTTAAAATCGCAAGGGATTTCGAACCTCCGTTTGGCCGCGCGCGAAGCGCGCGGAAACCCCATTTTGCCGTATGAGGCGGCGCAACGCGCCGCCGAATTAGTCGGGGAAAAATCTGAAAGTTTGATATTGGTGCCGCCGGTCGGAGTCGAACCGACACGAGTTGCCTCACACGATTTTGAGTCGTGCGCGTCTACCAGTTCCGCCACGGCGGCATTAAACGTACCCCACTTTTTGCTACGGGAAGTCGTGGTGAAATTGTATAAAATACAATTTCACCTACCGGTTCCGCCACTCCAGCATTTTGTACAGGAGGTCGTGGACAATGTATTTATCAAATACATTGTCCTACCATTTCACCACCTCGGCAAAATTGGTGGCGGGGTACATCTGCCAGCTTGCCCCGAACACGGTCGAGGGGTTCCGCCACTCAGGCGACGTGTTGTGCTTTTATTGTATACCAAAAAAACATACAAAATCAAAACATTTGCACGCTTGATGGGGGATGAATTTTTGCGTATACTGACTGCGGTTCTATATTTATACTTTTACAATATTTTTGAGAGGTGACGGAATGCAGAGACTAACAGACGATACGGTGCGTAATCATCCGGATTTTGATAACCATATGATGGTTATTCATATTACTCGGGAGCGCTTCGGTTTGGAAGGAATAATCGCAATTCACGATACGACATTCGGAGACGCAACGGGCGGGACTCGCTTTTGGCCATACACATCCGTTTACGCCGCATTAAACGACGTGTTGCCGCTTTCACGCGATATGACATATAAATCTGTCACTGCGAATGTGCCATGGGGCGGTGCAAAGTCGGTACTCATTGGGGACGCGGAGAAAGATAAAACGGAAGACATGGTTCGCGCGTACGCCTATTGTATCGAAAAGCTTCGCGGTCTTTTTAATACCGGGGAAGATATGGGGTTCCACGTACCTGATGTTGACATCATGGCAGAAATTACCAAGCATGTGTTCGGCCGTTCCGTAAAGGAGTATAAGGATGGCATCGTGGGAGGAGGCGATCCTTCGTTGAGCACAAAACACGGTGTTCTTTGCGGTATTCAGGTTGTTCTGGAGTTTTTATACGGAGATAAGAGTTTCAGAGGAAAGTCATTTTGCGTGCAAGGCGTTGGCGCTACCGGACTTCCTATCGCGAAAGCATTAAGCGAAGGCGGTGGGACGGTATTCATATCGGATATGAGCCAGCGGGCGATAGACAACGCGGTTAAAAATATAAACGCGCCAATCATCGTCGTGCCTCCAGGGATCGCGCATAAAGTTTCCTGTGATGTGTTCGTGCCATGTGCCGGTGGGCGCGTTATAAATGAAAAAACGGTTGATGAATTTGATTGTCGAGCAATCGCGGGTTCCGCAAATTGTATATTTACCAAATCAACCGCGCCATCCGCTGATTATTTGCATGCGATACGAAATATTCTTGTCGCGCCCGCGTATGTTATTAACGGCGGCGGGCTTATCCATATTTATCATGAGAAGATTGGATTTAATGCCGCAGCGGTACGGCGGGATGTTGAAAAAATAAGAGACCGCTTGATCCACATCTTTAAAGAAAGCGCATTACTCGGAAAGCCCCCGTACAAGATATCGGATGAGATAGTAGAGCGTAAGCTCCACGAAGAAGAAAGCAGACACATGAAACTGTAAATAGATATTCATGACAGCAGAAAGACCTCCTTCCAGGAGGTTTTTTATTATCTGCCCGCACTACTGCGCGGTTTGCAGATAATAAACCCAGCACATAACTTTTAGGATATTACCTTATTGCTTTGATAACCATGGAACATACGCACAAGATTTCAGTATGAGTCTCTATATTTGAGTTATGTGCTGGGTGGAATAACCGCACAACCGCAATCAGCGCGGATACCGCACTACTTGCTCGCCTCGCCTTCGCTTCGGCGAAGCGGGTGGTGCGGTTATTCATTTGTTTTTTGAGTGAAAGGAAAATAGTCCGTGCCCTGTGCCGTGTCTTACATGGCCCGAAAAAAGATTGACCCCATTAGATAGGGCGTTGCAAAGCCCGCCCATTTCCTACGGCGCGGTTGACAAAGTCCCATTTTTCTGTATAATAGAGGGGATTATGAGCTCTTTGAAAGGAGGTGATTATAGCGAAGCAGAGGATGTAGACGCGTTGTTTGTATCGGTTGTATTGGTTTCTACACGCAACGGTTTGTGTATGCGTGTTCTTGCATAAAATTTTTTTTACAAGGAGGTGCCGCATGGCACAAGAAAGCAAAGGATTTAATACGCCTTTCAAGAATACGTTGAAGGGCGTTACAGGAAGGGACGCATCCGAATCTGTCCCCGAGGTGCCCAAGGAAGAAACGCGTGAGGTAAAGAAACATTCTCCAGCCTCAACGCTTCCGGGCAAGAAGAGAACCATTTCTAAGAAAACAAGAAACAAAGAAATAGGATCTTCAGAGCAGGAGCAGAAAGTCGTACAGGCGTATGAGGAGAAGGAAGACTTCGCGTTGCTTGAGCTTTTCTCAAAGAGTTTTGATTCTAAAAAATCGCGCGAAGAATCAAGACAAGAGTTTGAAGAAGAGTGCAAGAAGGCGGATATGTCTGTCGCGGCCCGCGTGTCGTTGTATATCAAGATGTTTGACGTCGCCGAGCAGATGAAGAAGAAGATTGAAGAAACCGAAAATATCGGACAGCTAGATCCGAAGTATCAGTCTCTTATTCAGGAAGATCTTTCGAGGCTTCCTGAATTCAGAAGCAGGCTTGAGCAGGCGGAGAAAGCAAAAGAGTACGCAAGAACTCACCCATATCTTAAGGAGGAAGTTCAAGCACGACTTCTCTTCCATGAAAAAACGGCACGCATCGTATCCGATCTCGCTGGAGCAAAAGGGCTTGGCAGGCGGGCATACGAAGATTCGCTTATAGGTGTCATGGAGAAGTTCGCGGGTGTGCGCGAAGGCGGAAGCCAGCTTACTGCGTTTCCGGCGCATAACGATGACGCTCTTATGATTAGGATCGGAGGGAAAAAGTATATTCCTTCCGGTTTTACCCAAGAGGACAAGGTGCTGTCTGAATTATGGAATAAGCTTCATGCGTATTACCGGTCCATCATCTCAATGCGCGTTGGAGAACTTATGCCGGAATTCGAAAGAATAAAGGCGTATTTCTTTGAGTGTGACGAGAATAAGGACGCCGTGTATCTAGTCGGTTCAAAGGACGCTCCAGACGAGGTTGATTTCGTGCCGGCCAAGGCGTTTATTACGCCGCGAGAGTTTGCTGAAATGATGGTTGGCGACAGGCCTCTTTCTGGCGATGGATATGTTGCCGTCCTTCTGGATATTGTCGCGGAGCGGCACATGCAGGGTGGCAAAAAAGAAGAATTCCATTACGGGAAAATGCTCGTCATTGCCGATCGTGTTGCGGACGGTAAGATGGAAACCATTGTGCAGGGTGTTATGAAGCACGATGATGACTATTATTTTAAGCAGGACATTATCGCCGCAGAAAAGATTTACGCACGAAAACGCAAGGACGGCAGCAGGTTTGTGTATGAGTGGGATACTGATATGCCTACATACACCATAACCCCGAATGGCGATCTGAGCGTTATTTCGCACCGTGTAGTTCGCAGCTCCTTTGAGCATGTGATAGCGGGCTACGAGCGGGAAAAAACGCAAGTAGCGAAAGAAAAAGCACGGAAACAAAGGACGAAAGCTTTCTATGAAAAGCTTGAAGCGTTTTCCAGTCTTGGGGATGTCGAGCAGCCGATTCCTTTCGCGGAGCTCTTGAGAGGGACTCCCGGTACATGGGTTTTTGACAGACCCAACTGGGAAGGAAAGCGGGTTCGCGGCTATCTCCACATACGTGAAGGGCGTGTTGCGGTATACGAATCTGTATCCGGTACGAATTATGATGATAGGGAAAAACTTAGCATTACGTTTTTCTCATCACCGGGCAAGGAAATGCCTCTCGGCGGCCTTCTCTCAAACTCGGGATTTAAGGCATTCGCACGGGATAATCTTCTTGAGCAAAAACTTCAAAAGCTATTTCGCGAGAAGAAGTTTAATGTTCAGGATATTACAGTATTATTCCCTGACACTAACGCTCTTCCGTCCGAGAATGCTTCATTCTCCGTATTCGGTTTTGAATCGGGGAAAAAGGTTGAATACGTTTTTGTATACAACTCCCACGAGAAATCGATTCGGTGGGTAAAAGCAAACGATGCTTTTGCCTATCGCATGGCGGAGAGAGTGCTTGCAATGGAAAAAGGCAAAGGATATGACATATCCGATCTGCCTGTTCCTACGCGGTATTTTCTTAGGAAAGCATGGGTAAAGAGAACAGGAAGAGAGATCAACGAGGCGCCGATATATTTTCAGCCTCCCGGTCTTGCCGAGAAGATGATGATGTCTTCGGAGCAAGCCCCGGAAACGAGGACTGAAGAGACAGAAGAGATCCATACTGTTCCCGAGACAACGGTCCCCATTGTGACGGAGACGCCAGTCGTTTCAAGTCGTATTTCTAAGATACTTTCTGCTGCCGGAGTGTCTATTGAGAAAGCTCGCGAGATGTCAGACAACGAGCTTTTGGATATAGAGGGCCTCGGCAAGAAAGCGCTTGAGGAAATACGGAAAACGTAATCACCATATCACCATCTTTTTTAAAAAATGCCCCCGCGTTTCGGATGAAATGCGGGGGCTTTACTTTTTAAAAAAATAATGGTATAATCGGGGAAATTCAAAAAACCCTACATCATCCAGCTGAAAGCGGGATGATCGGGCAAGGAGGTGTTCTTTGACAGAACTCAATAAAGATGAAAGCTTGTATGACGTAGATGTGGCGGGGAGAAAGATTTCTGGGGGTACTCACAACGGTCCTCATGGGGAAGAGATATATTGTCTTATTCTGCTCTATCTTGCAGGGCGGTTGTTCAAGGGCATAGGGGCGTTTCTTGATGTATACGCGCCCGATAATACAATTTATTTTGGCGTGCGGAACGGTCCGTTTGACGAGCATCCTCCGTATGCAAATGAAGAAGAGCGTAAGAAAAAAGAAAATGCCTGCGCCTTAACGCTTTTTGCGGATGCGTTAAAGGAATTCGGTTTTGACGTTATGTCTCTGCCTGCTGTAAAAGCAACAGTAGAGCATCTTCTTGAGATGGATTCTCGCGCGAAAGCGCACGCGCTTGATATAACGAATATCATAAAGGAGATGCATAGGTATTATAGAGACCATGCTATGGAGCCAAAAACCATTGCATGGGCGTTTAAAGGATTTTTGGCAAAACTTCATGAAGATCCGGATTCATCCGAAATAACAAACTTTAATATTGACTATATTGGACTGGGTCTTATGAAAGGGTTGCCCGAAGTTTTTCCCGAGCCGGACGCGGGACAACAGTGGTATGCTCAAGGATTGGAGGCGCATACGTATTCTCACGAGACGCTGTATCAGGAAGCCAGGTGTGAATACAAACAAAAAGTCACAGTCACCATGAAAGGGTGGGTAGATATTGAAGCATATTTTGAGAAACACGCGCCGGTAGAAGGATTTCGGATGATGCGAAAGGTGAAGCGACAACATATGGGCGATTTATTTGTACCGATTGTATTTATCCAGTCGAATAATGTGCTTGTCGGGCGGTACGCGCGCTCAAAAGAAGCGCGTAAACTAGGGATACACGCGGGAATTCTTATTCAAAGAAACTCAAGGGACCAATACTTCATCAATTTTGACAACAAGATTGAAGAGAATGGTTTCCAGCGGTTTCCCATTGAGGGAAGTCTTGTCGTTGCTCTGTTGCGGAATGAATACCGGAAAAAAGATGGGTTGAAGCAGTTGCAGATGGGGAATAAGCGATTATATGTAGTGGGTGAAAGCGCTGATGCTCCCGACATGTTTTATTCCAAAAAAGACACGGAGAGTATTTTGAACGGCTCCGAGACGCGTCCACATGCCAAGCCGTTACCGTTTATGCCGCCAAAAGTGTTGCTTTGCGTTATTCGCGGCGTAAGAGAACAGCGACGCTAAACAAAATATATACACACAAGAGGGCCTTCGTTTTGATACGGGGCCCTTTTTATTTGATTTATTGTTCCGCAAGGAAACTTCCCGTATGCGTATACAACGCAAAAACTCCTACCGTACTATTAACGGTGGTGAAGCGTATGGACAACCATGCTGTTTTCTACAAACGGGGTTTGACCCCGTAGAGCAATATCGCATGATGCATTCTTATACGTCATTTTACCCCGCACCAGAAAGCTCCGAGCATAAGCTCGAGGGATAAACCCCGTTAGAAGTCTTCGGCAGAAAAATTTGTACTCAAATTTTTCTTTTACGCACAAAGATGGATTTTCTCATAACACATAAACCAAACCCTCTTTATCCTTTGTGAGGATATGCCAAACTTCTAACGGGGTGAATGGTATAAAACGAGCTTTCGGTGCGGGATTTCGCGCAACGAAAGCTCAAAAGGGTTGACACCCCGAGCGCCCGCTCCGACTCGCGTCGAGCGAGGCGAGCAAGCTCGGGGAGCGCTTCACAAAACAACGTTTTTGGAAAAGCAAGAAAACAAATCAATACGTGTGTAGTAAGCGGCGAACGCATGACGTATTATGCGATATTGCCTTACGGGGTTTGACCTCATTCGTTTTCTTCAGTATTATGACAAATATGAAATTCTTCACAAAAAATGTTGCAATCGCAATTCTTATTTTTGTTTCGTTTGCTCTCGTGTGGTCGTTTTTTTCCAATGAACTGCGCGGAATTGAGCAGATAACTATTTCGCAATTAGTGAACGATATCAACGCGGGTATCGTAGAAACAATTGTTGTAGAGGGGAATGAAGTGCGGGTAACGACTATTGATGGGACGGTAAAGCGCGCGAAAAAGGAATCTGATATTTCTCTTTTTGAGTCACTTACTAATTACGGCGTTTCTCCCGAACTGCTACGCCACATGTCCATTGAAATAAGCGAACCGTCAGGATTTTTATTCTGGGTAGGGGCGTTGCTCCCGTTTTTGATACCATTTCTTTTGATAATCGGATTTTTTTGGTTTGCGACACGCAATGTCCAGCGCTCCAATCTGCAAGCATTCAATTTTGGGCAGTCCCGCGCGCGCATCATCATGCCGGATGACAAAAAACAGCGCGTGACATTTGAAGATATCGCGGGGGTTGAGGAAGCAAAAGAGGAGCTCCGCGAAATAGTTGATTTTTTAAAAAATCCAACAAAGTTTACAAACATCGGCGCGCGGATTCCAAAAGGAGTGCTTTTAATGGGCGCCCCGGGAACCGGCAAAACGCTTCTTGCGCGCGCGGTTGCGGGGGAGGCGGCTGTCCCATTTTATTACTTGTCGGCTTCGGAGTTTGTTGAAATGTTCGTGGGAGTCGGCGCTTCGCGCGTACGCGATTTGTTTAAAATGGCGAAGCATTCAGCTCCTTCTATTATATTTGTTGATGAGATTGACGCGGTCGGGCGACACAGAGGAGCGGGTTTTGGCGGAGGGCATGACGAACGCGAACAGACATTAAACCAAATTCTTGTTGAACTAGACGGATTTGAACCTCACGAGTCAGTTATAGTAATGGCGGCAACTAACAGACCTGATGTTCTTGATCCTGCGCTTTTGCGTCCCGGGCGGTTTGATAGGCGCGTTGTTCTTGATTTGCCTGATATCAAAGATAGAGAGGCGATACTCAAAATTCATGCCCGAAATAAGAATTTGGAAAAAAGTGTTATTTTGCGGCGTGTTGCGGAACGCACTCCCGGATTTTCCGGCGCAGACCTGCAAAATCTCATTAATGAATCCGCCATTTTAGCTGCACGTAAAAATCGACGGCATATTACGCAGGAAGATATACTCAATTCTATTGAAAAAGTTCTTTTGGGTCCGGAACGAAAGGGCAGAATCATTTCTGAAGAAGAGAAAAAAATTACCGCCTATCATGAAGCAGGACACGCATTAATTGCCGCAGTATTGCCCGAAGCGGATCCGGTGCACAAAGTTACCATCATTTCGCGCGGGCGCGCGGGGGGCTACACCTTAAAGCTCCCGAGCCACGATAGGCGGCTTATCACAAAAACGCATTTTGAAGGTGAGCTTGCGGTTGCTTTGGGCGGGTATGCCGCCGAGAAAATTGTATTTAAAGAATTAACGACTGGCGCATCAAACGATTTGCAGAACGCAACCGATATTGCTCGCAGTCTTGTTACGCGGTATGGTATGTCTGATAAAGTGGGGCCGGTTGTGTTTGGGAACAGGGAAGAGTCAATATTTTTAGGAAAGGAGATGGGTATGCATGAGCGCGATTATTCCGAAGCGATTGCGAGCGTGATTGATAGCGAGGTTTCAAGTTTTATGAAGCGCGCGTTTAAACAGGCGCAGGTTATTATCACAAAATATCGCACTGTCTTGGATGCCATCGCGCACAAATTGATAGAGCAAGAATCTCTTGAACGAGAAGAATTCAATAAACTCATCAAGTCATTTGGCATCAAACCAAAGCCGATTGTTTCCTCATAACTATTTGAACGGGCGATATGGGAGTGTAGCTCAATGGTAGAGCACAGAGTCCCGAAAATGAATATGCGCCTGTAGCTCAATGGTAGAGCACAGAGCTTATACCTCTGCGGTTCTAGGTTCGACCCCTAGCAGGCGCATATTCATTTTCGAGGATCCTCGATATTTCAATAATATTTTTTTGATAAAGTATATCGGGACTTATACCTCTGCGGTTCCGGGTTCGCCCGATTATTCAATCGGGCGACCGGTCGAATGACCGGTCGAGTCCTAGCAGGCCGCATATGCATTTTCGAGGATCCTCGATTCCGTTCAAAACGGGGTCGGGATATAGCTGTCATTCAATCTTTGCAAATAGCACACTAGTGTGCTATTTTGTTTTTGAAAATCAAAAATGTAGGAGGAGATAACGGTGCAGCAATATATTGTATATGCGGTTCTCGCAGGTGTTGCGTGGGGTGTAGGAGGTTACTTTGAAAAATCTGGTTTACAATCAATGGGGTTGCCGCCCATCATAGGGATTGTGTTGCGTACCGCAGTTGCTCTCATCATACTTGGAGCGTTTTCTATACCTGTATGGAAGTCAGCCATAAACCAATTGGATATGAAAGCGTTGCTGGCGGTAATTATAGGTGGGGGTGTTATAGCAGGAAGCTTAGGAATGTGGAGTTTTTATTCAGCGCTTTCAGTTTCAGAAAATCTTGGTGTTACGCTCGCCATAGCTTTTGCATGTTCTCCGGTTGCGGGGACCATCATAGGGCTTCTTAAAGGAAATCAGTATATTGATTTTAAGATAGGACTTGGTATTCTTGCTATCATTATTGGGATTATTTTGATCCAGCTTTCTCATAAGCCTATACAATAAATATAATTTCAGGGACATATATGCTCCCTGATTTTTTATTATAGTTTTACGCTACCTATAATGCCTCTAATTTTTGGGGTTTTCCTTATATATTTGTCTACGCATTGCTCAACTTCAAGAACGGGGTTGACTCCCTCTTATATTAGTAGCCGACTATGTCGGCTTTTGAGTGTTCATTTGCAAAAGTGGTACAATAGACGAGTATAAAAGTTTTTTTAAAAATAGAATACGCAACGGGAGGCATAGATGGCTGATAACAAGATTAATAAACATGGCCAAGGATCAAAAGTCGTGATCCAAGATAACATGCGGTTGCCGTTTCATATCCGGGAGGTCTTGGGAAATAAGCGGCGTTTTGAAAATGCCGCCCAAGCTGTTTCCAGAATGATTCTGGAAAAAAAGGTGAACAGGATCGTCCGAGCGGGAAAAAGCGCTTACGATTTTGAATTTTTTAGGGCAGACAAAAAACATATCATCGGCTGGTTTGATGAGATAAATGAATTTGTGCATTTTGTGAAAGATGCGGCGGAAGGAGGATCGGCAAAAGAAATGGCGATCGTTCTTGTCGGAGAGGCAGGCAACGGAAAGACATTTTTTGTCGATTTTCTTTGTTCAAAGTTCAGGGAATTTCTTTCACGGCCGGATAATACAAAATATACATTTGAATTTGTAGACATTAATGAATTGGGAAGTTATGGGAACATAACAGTGATCCAGTCGCAAACCTTCGAGGACCCCATGGTTCTTGCCATGAATGTATTTGATTCTAAAGATGAAACAAAGGAATTTCTTGGGAAGAACGGTTTTAGCGACCGACGGATAGAGTCCCTTTTCGGGAATTATCGTCCCTTGGGCGCCTGTTCTGAATATATATGGAAAAGCATCCGTAATTTTTGCAGCGGCGATCTGGATAAGATGCTTGAATTTATAAGGATCGTGCCGGTGCCGATGAGTGAAAGTCTCGGTACTGTTACCGGAAAATATTCGGCGCGGGATAAGATCACTTCATCCGCGGTTGACCTATTAGGCGAAGAATCCATGTTCCGTTTGTTGAATATCGTTGATACCGATAATCCCTATAAACTGGATGTACGAAGAGGCGCGCTCGCCCGAGTTGCGGGCGGAGGAATCCATTTCTCTGACGAGATCTTTAAGAATAAGAAAGATCTTGTGCAGATCTATCTTCAAGTGATCCAGAACAGGAATATCGAGCTTGACGGTTTCAAGTGGCCCATTGATACATTGATAATCGCTACGAGCAATAACTGGGAATATAATCGGTTTGTTTCGGAAAAGGAAGAAGCGCCTATTAAGGACAGATGCCGTCTTTGTTATGTCGCGCACAATACGGATTATAAACTGCAGAGAGAATTGACCGACTACGCTATTGGGAGCGAAAAAAAGAGCACTATTTCAGGCGATCAAATGCATGAAGACCCTAATTTGAATTATGCCGCTTCAGTCAGCGTTGTTTTATCGCGTCTTCCTCATTCTGAAAAACTCACTCCGATTGAGACCATGAAGCTGGAAGCCGGAGAAATCGCAGGCGAAAAAGGCGTAAAAACCCTTGTTGAAGTAAAAGAGATGTCAAATGCAAATCCTGATGTGACTCGGAGATGGGGCCAAAAAGGGCTTGGGCATCGTGATCTCGGCAGATCCCTTCAGATATTAGGATCTCTTGCCGAATCAAATGAAGGCAAGTGTTTATTTGCGAAAGATATCTTTAAGGCTCTTGAGCGTATCATTCTTGATTACGTTATTGAAGCGACAGACCGCGATAAATTTTTTGCGGATTTGAAGATCGCAAAAAAACTTTATCGCGAGCAAGTTAAAACCGTCATCTTTAACGCATATCGCGATGATCCGCAAGCAATCCGTAAAGATGTTTTGACCTACGTTAATATGATTATTGGGATGGACGCAGAACATCTTGGCCCCGATAAAATGTGGCGATATAAGGATCCGCAGACAAGGGAGTTAAAATCAATAAAGATAGACGATAAATACATCAACTCGGTCGAGGATAGGCTGGGCCTTGCTAATAAGGAACGCAAAGAATCATTCCGTAATTCGATTAGGAAGATCTACGGCCAAAAGATTTCTATCGATCCGGCATATGATTTTATGGACAATCAGGAATTAGTGAAAGCGGTTACTGATGTCCGTCTAGAGTCTGATGTTGCCGGAGCGGGTTCTTTGGTCGGCGCATTGGCGAACCGTACAAACGAAGAAAACCTCAAGGTGTATAGCCGTATGATTGATACCATGCTCCAAAAGATGGGTCATTGTCTGACATGCGCGCAAAAAACAATCGAGTATTTTTGCGAAAAAGAAGACGAACATTAAGAATACCTATAAGGCCGGGCACTGTGCTCCGGCTTTTTTTTATGATCTTATCTATTTCAGTTGTATCGTATCTTTGAGGGCAAAGGTAAAAATGCTACTATGGATACGAATAAGAATTGACAAATAAATATAAAAAGAGGTGTGTACTATGAAAGGAAAGCATGTAACTGATTTGGATATTGAAGGAATGAAGTTGCGGATGAAATCGAAATTCGGCCGAATGAATAATATCCCCGCGTGCGCAGTCACGCCGATGCCGGCGCTCATATCCTTTGAAGACCTTCTGAAGAAGGATAAAGAAAGGGAAAAGGACGGTTTTAAAAGAAAAATAAAGATCAGAAAGATTCTTGCGGGATCAGATAGAATTATTGTTGTGCCGTACGCGGAAGAAGAAAAGTTAGTCCATGGGGGTGTTAAGCCCCAAAATGAGAACGGCGATCTCGGAGAAGAAGTTGGCCATGGCGATTATGCGGTCGGAGACGTGATCGGACAATTTCCGTTATTTGGTGAAGACGGGGATGACGGAGACGGTGATGAAGGCGAAGGGGAAGGGGGAAAAGGCGACGAAGACCACAGTATTGAATCTGCAGCCTATGAATTAGGTAAAGAGCTTGCCGAGCGGTTTCAGCTTCCGAACCTGAAAGATAAAGGCAAAAAGGTGCCTACGAATGAGTATATTTATGATTTGACTGACAAACATCAGGGATCCGGGCAGGTGTTAGATAAAAAAGCAACATTAAAGAAAATAGTTACCACCAATATTGCTCTTGGCCGGCTGGATAAGGATGCCGTTGATACGTCAAAGCTCATAGCTGCCCCCCGGGATAAGATCTTTCGCGTCCTTTCAAGGGAAAAGGTCTGGAAATCTCAGGCGATAGTTTTTTTTGTAAGGGATTATTCAGGCTCCATGTGGGGTGAGCCTACGAAAGCGATAGTAAATCAGCATCTCATGATCTACGCCTGGCTTTTGGTGCAGTATGAAAAATTGGTAGTTCCGCGGTTTATCGTTCATGACCACGATGCGCACGAAGTAACTGTTGATGATTATTTTACCAAGAAAGCGTCGGGTGGAACGTATATTGCTTCGGCGTACAAGAAAATAAATGAGATCGTTGAAGGCGAAGCGCTTGAGCGGGACTATAATATATATGTTTTTCAGGGTACCGATGGCGAAGACGGTGATACTGCTGACGGCGATGCGGCACTTCCGGAATTACGAAAAATTCTGCGTTATGTCAATCGCATGGGAGTGAGCGTTCTTCGGCATGCGGCCTATGGCACGTCAGAAAGCCGTTTTGAAGAGTATCTAAAAAAAGGCGGCATTCTCGATCTTACGGATATTTTCCGGATGCACTCAATGCCGAGCGCGGGAGTCACCGAAGAAGAGAACGTAGAAGCGATTCGCACCATCATTTCACAGGACTAGGAGGGAGCCATGGAATTAATTGATCAAAAAACAAAGAAAATAATGGAAGAATGCAAAGAAAAGGCGAAAATTGCAGGGTTGGAAGTTCGCGGAGAGACGCTTGAATATATTACCACAAATCAGGATCTTCTTGAGCTTTCACCGAAAGCAATGATACCCACTCTCTATGACTATTGGATCGACGATATTGATGTTATTCGTGGCAAGTGGCTGTATTCAATATATCCACATAATCCGTATGAGACAGTCATAAATACAAGGCCCGCGATATCATTTTATAATGATAATAATCCGGATTGGTTTAACGTGATGATCTTTTACCATGTGCTGGGTCATATTCATTATTTCCAGAATAATATCTTCTTCAGAAATACATGGGCAGATGATTTTTGCGGGCAGGCGTTGGCTGATAAAAGATTGTTGAATAGGATCCGGGAAGAAATGGGTGCGGAAAAACGATGGGTTGATTATGCCATAGAATTTGCACGAGGTATCGATAATCTTGTCGGCTATTACCCGGAGCTTGAAGCTGCTGATGCGGGCTGTGCGCATGCTCCGTACGGCGACTTATCTCAAAAGGCAGATTTTTATTTTGGCGAATTTTTGCGGCGTTTGTTTGAAGAAGGGTCGCTCACGATGAAGTTTTACCATCAGGAGATTGATCGTTATAATGCGTGCCAACGGACATTCGGCAAAGAACAGGCTGAAGATCTGTTTTTCAACAGTAATGATCTTTTGAGCAAATTCCCGGAATTCAATGGAGTATTTGAAAAGAGTAAACAGATTCAGAAAACGGGAACAAGGGATATTTTCGATTATCTTATGCAGCATTCGACATTTATGAATACGGCTGAAAATCGCTGGATGAAGGATGTGATGAGCATAGTGCGGAGGACTTCCCTCTTTTTTCAAGCACAAATCCGCACGCATAGCAGTAATGAAGGCTATGCGAGTTACTGGCATGAGAAATTATTTCTTGGCGATGATGCGCTCAAGAGCCATGAAGTGGATTATGCGCGGGTAAATTCAGCCGTTGTTGCGAACCCGAAAATAGGATTTAATCCTTATGCGGTGTACAAGCACTTGTTTGAATTTATTGAAGATATGGCCGTAAAAGGAAAATTGTCCCATAATTTTCAGCTGATACAAGACCGTGAGTTAAGAAAGCGATTCGATCAGCGGTGCGGGGCAGAGTACGGCAAGGATGTCTTGCTGCATGCAGCAAAGTATTGCGATGACGCGCAGTTGGTGAATTTTCTTTCGGACGATGATTTTCAGGAATTCGTCGACAGATATAAATTATTTGTCGCCGGTGCCCGCATTCATCCTGAAAAATTTGGATATGCGGAAGTGTATGTCAAGTCAAGAAGCGGCAAAGACTATCGAAAAATGCTCAATGAGAGGTTGTATCATCCGCCGTATATTGTCATCAACGAAGCAAAAGCCAAAAAGGGGGAGCTGTATCTTGACCATGTCTATGAAAAGCGGACTCTTGTAACGCGATATGTGCCCGCCGTACTTATTGGCCTCTCTTATCTTTTTGGCGAAACTGTCAAACTTGAAACAACAGAGTTTGAGATGGATAGCGTAGATATCTGGGATAGGTTCAATAATCCTGACGAAAAGCCGGAAGTTACAACATCACGCGTGCTATATACGTGTAAAAATAAGAGCATCCAAAGACAGGTCCTTGCGTATGTTAAGGAGGAAGAATGACAAAGGGAACAGACGAAGCCTTACGGGCATTGAAACTGTATGTTGAAAACAAGGAAAGAAGAACGACTTTGAACTTTGAGCAGTATCTTGCTGATGTTCAGCAGAACCCGCAGCGATTGTTAAGGAATATTTTTCAGCTGGTGTATGATATGGTGAAAACCTCGGTCGCAGAGGGGAAAGATGAATATCCTGATGACCCCGAACGGATTGGTTTTGTGAAATATGATTGTTCAAAACTGTTCGTTGAAGGATCAGACAATCCTTTTTTTGCAGACAGGCTTTTTGCGAACAGATTGATGCGCCAAGTGGAGTCTTTGAAGCACGGATCCCAGCAGAACCGGGTGCATATCTATGAAGGCGCTCATGGATGCGGCAAAAGCACGTTCTTAAATAGTTTTCTTCGAAAATTTGAGGATTATACTCAATCTCGAGAGGGGCAGATACATGAGATTTGCTGGGCAATAGACATGGAGGAGGGGAAATGTAATGTTTCCTGTCCGAGCCACGACCATCCCATGCTTATAATTCCAAAGCCATATCGCATCGAATTTCTGCAGGAATTATTGTCAACTAGCCCGGATGAGATCCAAAAGAAGGTTTTTCATGAAAAAGAGTACGAATGGCTTATGCGGAGGGATGTATGCACAATATGCAGATCCCTTTTTACAGCACTCTTGGATAGACTTGGATCTTTTGAAAAGGTTCTCGGCATGGTAAAGGCCCGGCCGTATGTCTTTGACAGGCGTTTAGGAGAAGGGATAAGTATTTTTAACCCTGGCGATAAACCGATGAAGGACTTGTATGTGTCAGACCGGCAACTCCAGGCAAAGCTTGATAAGATATTTGGCGCCAACCTCATCAAATATGTATATTCCCATCACGCAAAGACTAATAACGGAATTTATGCGCTTATGGATATCAAATCCCACAATAAAGAACGGCTCTTGGAGCTTCATAACATCATTAGTGAGGGAGTTCATAAGGTAAACGGGACCATTGAAGAGGAGATAAATTCGCTGTTTATAGCGCTTATGAACCCCGAAGACAAGACATCCCTTGAATCAGAGAATCTCATGGAGTCATTCCGTGAAAGGATCCAATATAACAAAATTGCCTATGTGATGGAAGTGCAGACGGAGATCCAGATCTACCAAAATACATTTGGAGACCAGATCAAGCAGCGATTCCTGCCACGCGTAATTGAAAATTTCGCGCGTGTGATTATTTCATCACGGATGAAGCCCGATTCCAAAATCCCTAAGGAATGGATCCCCAATATGGGGAAATATAAAAAATACTGCGATGAGGCAGGGCTCTTGTTACGAATGGAAATATTCGGGGGTATTATACCGGAATGGCTTTCTGAAGAAGATAAAAAGAATTTTACCCGAGCGATCAGAAGAAATATAATTGCCAATGCCGAAGACGAAGGTGGTATAGGATTTTCGGGGAGAGATTCGATCAGGCTTTTTGGAGATTTTTTCAAATCGCGTGGGTCACAACCGAATTTGATCACTATGAATGACGTGGCTGTATATTTCAAAAAAGGCATCGGCAGAAAAAAAAGAGATGATTTTATACCGAAAAATTTTTTGGCGTCTCTTATAGATTGGTATGATTATACGGTTTTGAATGAAGTAAAAGAAGCTCTTTATTTTTACAATCAAGAGCAGATATCCGAAGATATCCTGAATTATATGTCCGCTGTCAATTACGATGTCGGAAGCAAGACCAAATGTAAATTTACGGGTAAGAGTATTCATGTTACGGCTAAATTTTTGAAGCACATGGGGTCTGCAATTACGGGAGAAGAGATGAGCGATAATGACGCGTTGCGCTATGCCCAGCATATCCAGAAAAAATTTGTGAATATTATGGCCCAGGACCAGAATGCGGAGATTACGGAAACAGAATTGTATCTTGAATTGTATGGGTCATACGCAAGGCACTTGAAAGAAAAGGTATTCCAGCCGTTTCTTAACAATGAGAATTTCCGCGAGGCAGTAAAATCTTTCGGGTCCGAAGATTTTGAAATTTTCGATACCCGGTTAAAAGAGCATATTGTCTACATGATCAGTAATCTTGCGGAAAAATTCGGCTATACGGAACAGGGGGCAAAAGAAATTTGTCTCTATGTGGTAGACCAGGCATTGGTAAAGAAATTCGCGTAAGAGAACGGTATACACACCATATAATGATATGTAACCAAAGCGTCCCGAAAGCAATTTCGGGACTTTTTTATAGAAAAAATTGATATGGCGTGGAAGGCGGACAAAAAAAACGCGCATAAAGTCCGGCACACAACGCCGGACTTTTTTAACAGGTAAAAGTATTCCGCATAGCAAGAGATGGTATACTATATATATGATAGTTTTTGACGCGGTTATAGGATATTTTGTTTCTCATTTTTTTGCCGGCAAAAAGCCCGGCCAGCGCGGGCGCCTGCCGTCGTTCCGGTTTCGCGTAAAAAGAAACTATATCGTCCATCTCCACCACTGGTTTTTGTGCAGTATCGCGCTTATAAGCTTATCCGTTATTGATCTCTATAACACGCTTTTGTATGGGCTTCTTATGGGTTTTACTCTTCAGGGACTTACCTATAAGGATTTTTATAAATTGATTTACAGGCACAAAAAAGAGACCGACGAAGCATCCGTTTGAAAAAGATTGCCGTTGGCGTTATGGTAAATAATGTTCCGCTTTGGGTGCGGTAGTTCAATACGGCCTAGGGTTGTACCCCGGGCTTTTATTATATGCGGCAGGAATTTCTTCATATTGTCTCACATAGTGATTTTACGGGTCGTGATAGGATTGTGTATCGCTTTTTTGAAATGGTGCCGGGGCTTTTGGCGTGGGGTACTATTGCGGGCGTCATTCTTTTGTCGTGGCTCTGGCCCTTAGGAGTGGCCATTTTCATCATTCTTTTTAGCATCTACTGGGTTATTCGGACGTTTTATTTGCTTGTGCACTTGCGCGTAAATTGGGGGCGTATACGACGCTTCCAGAAAACAGATTGGGAAAAGCGTATGCGCAATTTAAAATGGGATGGGTTGTGGCAGCTTGTGCTTTTGCCGGCGTATCACGAACCGTATGATGTCATCCGCGAAACCCTTGAACATCTGAAAGAAGCGCGTTGGCCGCGCCAACGCTTTATTGTTGTACTTGCGCTTGAGGAGCGCGCGGGGGCGGAGATAGAAAAGCAGGCGGAGCGATTACGAGAAGAATTCAAAGATTCATTCCGTTTTTTTGAAGTAACCAAGCATCCGGCGAACCTCTCGGGAGAAATCCCCGGGAAGGGTTCCAACTCCTCATGGGCGCTCGCGCAAGTTCGGCGCGATATCATTGATAAAGAAGCAATTCCGTACGAAGACATACTGGTCTCCGCGTTTGATGTGGACACGCAGGTCTTTCCTGATTATTTTTATTGCCTTGCCTACCATTTTTTAACTGCGGAAAAACCCCATCGTTCTTCCTACCAGCCGGTCCCGCTGTACAACAATAATATGTGGGACGCGTCATTTTTGTCGCGCGTGGTCGCAAGCTCAAATACGTTCTGGCAGATGATGGAGCAGGAACGGCCCGAACGATTAGTTACGTTTTCGTCGCATTCCATGAGCTTTAAGATGCTTGTTGAGGTCGGGTATTGGCAAAAAAATATTGTGTCTGAAGATTCGCGTATTTTTTGGAACAGCTTGTTACATTATGATGGCGATTACCGGGTAGTACCGCTTTCGTATCCTGTGAGCATGGATGTAAATGTCGGCGCGGGTTTTTGGCAGACGGCAAAGCAGGTATATCGCCAGCAGAGGCGCTGGATGTGGGGAGTAGAAAATATTCCATACATCATGTTTTGTTTTTGGAAAAATAAAAAAATTCCCGGCAGGCAAAAAGCGCATTATATATTCGCGCAACTCGAAGGATTTTGGTCGCTTGCGACAAACCCGCTTTTGCTTTTTGCGGTCGGGTGGATGCCCCTGCTTCTTGGCGGACAGGAGTTTAATAACACGCTTCTTTCGTATAATCTTCCGCGCACGCTTCAGATATTGATGACGCTCGCGCTCGGAGGATTGTTGGTGCTTGTTCCTATCTCGTGGTCTTTTTTGCCGAAACGGCCCGCAGGAAGAAGCATGTTCGGTTCTCTTTTGATGATTCTTCAATGGGCGTTTATTCCCATCACCATCATTCTTTTCGGCTCAATCCCCGGGATTGAGGCACAGACCCGTCTTATGCTAAACAAACCCCTTGGATTTTGGGTCACGCCGAAGCATCGGAACCCTGGAAGCTAGCGGCTTACTCAAGGTGTATTGATTTTTTGATACGGATGAGTACTTCGATACATCGCTGTATCGAAGTATCTGTTTTGCATACAATTTCGGAAGTCGGACTTCCGATTTTTATTCAAAATGTATATGAGAATCTCCGAGCGTGTCCGCTTTTTCTTTGAGAAGCGGATATTTTTTTAGTTCAAAGTCTTCCGTCAGGAGATTGCGAGCTTCGGTGCGCGCGGCTTCTACCATTTTGAGATTTTGGAGTGCCATCATGCCGACATCCGAAATACCCCACTGTTTGATTCCCGTAAGTTCTCCCGCACCTCTAAATTGCAAATCGTATTCGGCAAGCTCAAATCCGTTTTTTGCGTTTACAAGCGCTTGCAAGCGTTCCTGTGTTTTTTGCGACGCAGAATCGGTAAAAATAAAACAATATGGCTGATGCGTTCCTCGCAGTACGCGTCCGCGAAGCTGGTGGAGCTGGGCTAACCCGAAGCGTTCAGCGCCCTCGATCATCATAATGGTAGCGTTCGGCACATTTACTCCCACCTCAATGACTGATGTTGCCACAAGCACCTGCGTTTTGCCTTGCCGGAATGCATTCATTGCTTTTTCTTTTTCTTTGGGGTTCATCTGCCCATGGAGCATGCCGATAGAAAGCTCGGGGAAAATGTCTTTTGAAAGTTTTTTGTACTCCGCTTTTACCGACTTCATATCCAAAAACATAGGATTGTCTGTACGCGCTTCTTCCGCAATTCGCGGGCAAACCACAAATGCCTGTCTCCCATTTTGGATTTCTTTGCGCATAAACTCATAGGCATCGTTTCGTTTGTCCGGTTCTACGATTGTTGTTTTGATTTGTTTTCGGCCGGGGGGCATTTCGTCCAAAAGGGTCAAATCAAGGTCGCCATATATGGTGAGCGCGAGTGTGCGCGGGATTGGGGTTGCGGTCATGCTCAGCAAATGCGGCAACATTTGCTGCGCGGACTTACGCCGGCCAACGAGCATTGCTCGTTGGCGTATCCCAAAGCGATGCTGTTCATCAATGACCGCGAGCGCCAAGTTTTTGAATGTTACATTCTTTTGGATGAGCGCGTGTGTCCCAACAAGAATGTTTATTTCGCCGGACGCCACCCATTTGAGCAGTTGGCTTTTTGAGATGTGCGTATCGGGCTCGTAGCTGACTTTTGATGGGAATTTTCGGCATTCAGATGAAGTAATAAGCCCGATGTATATGCGCTTATTTTTGAACAGCGTTTGGAGTTCCTGGTAGTGCTGGCGCGCGACCACTTCGGTTGGCGCCATGAATGCCGCCTGCAGTCCTTCTTCAAGCACCGCATTAATTGCGCTTGCAGCCACCACCGTTTTGCCTGATCCTACATCTCCTTCCAGGAGGCGTGCCATTGGCGTTTCGTCTGTGAGATTTTTAAAAATAATGTCAATTGCTTTTGTCTGTGCGCCGGTTAACGAAAACGGAAGCGCGCTTAAAAAATTCGGAAGCGTTTTTTCGGGAGAGCCAAGCATGAAGGATGGATGGCTTTTGCGTTCCAGTCGTTCGCGCTGGCGCAACAGCTGGATAAAAAATATTTCTTCAAACGCAAAGCGCTTGCGCGCGGTTTCTATATGCGTATGTTTTTTGGGAGAATGGATTGCGCTTAATGATTGGAGTATGTCCGGGAGTTTGTAGCGCGCACGCATATCGTCGGGAAGGGGATCGACGAGCGCTATATTATTTTTTTCTATCGCTTTGAATATTTTTTGGAGAGTGAATGCTATCCATCGCGACGAAATGCCTTTTGTTTCGGGATAGAAGGGGACGAGCTGGTCTCCTTTTTCAATGATGACTTCTTTTTCTTTGGTAAACGGCGTTTTGCTTTCAAAGCGGGGGTTTGCCATAAAAAGCCCTTTTTTGTCGCGTTGTACTTTACCCGAGAATGTATGCATGGCACCACCCGACAAAATATTTGCCATATACGGCTGGTTAAACCATACGATGCGGATGGAAGCAGTCCCGTCCGAAACAACGGTGCGCGCGATATTCATTTTCCGTTTCCATGTTTTTTCCGCTTTCGCGCTTATGACGCGCCCCTGGATGGTTGCTTCTTCGCCTTCCGAAAGATCGGCGATGGCTTTTTGGTCTTCAAACGATTTGTATCGGATAGGGAAGTGGTAGAGTAAGTCGCGCACCGTTTTTATGCCCAAATGCGAAAGCGCGCGCTCATGTTGAGGTGTTATATTGAGGTGGTTTGAAAGCGGGCTCTTCATCTCTTTATGATGCGGAAAAGCTAGCTAAAAGACAAACAAATAAAAAACCCGCCAAATGTGCCTGCCTAAAACACTCGAGAGAAAATGATCAGGATAGCCAATGTTCCCTCAAATTTTTTATATCAGGGCGTTTTTCTTTTATCTCCTTTCTCAGCGCTTCATAGGAAAGCGGATTACGTTGAAACGAATGTAATTTGGTTTTGATTTCTTCTCTGGTGCCATGTTCTACAAGAAATCCCCTCATGAGATCACGTTCCTCAAGTGTAATGTTTTTTTCATTTCCGTTCAGATAGTTTCCCCATTTTTCTTTTGCTTCAATGCGAAAATGTTTCACGAAGCTTTCATCGTTTTCTTCATATGGCAATTCTTGTTCTTGCGGTTGCTCTTGGGATGATGGTTTTTCCATAGATGAAATTTATTAATGCGCCCGCGAAGAATCGGACTTCGATCTTGGGTTCCGCAAACCCACACTCTATCCATTGAGCTACGGGCGCAAAATGATTTTATGCCGTTACCTTAATATAGCCATCTGATACTATTTTTTCAATATAATCTTTCCGTTTAAAATTAAAAAAAGATGCTCGTCCGCCGAAGCTCAGATGCAATATGAGCGAAGGAGGAAACGACGAGGGCAATATATTAGAATCTGAGATACCGTCCCAATGTATCGGCAAATGCTTCTTCTTGCTGTTCTTCGCGTATGTATTTAATAAGAGTGTTTCGAACTTCGTTCGGGTCTGCATTTCCCAAAGGCACCGAAAGGCGCGGCATGATGCCTTTTCTAAAAATGATAGTCATCTCTTTGGGCCGCGGGGGGCCGTCATTTACCCAGAACGATTTTATATTCTCGTATGGATACAAGCGGTCTTCAATCCGCAAACCTTGAACGGTGATTCCAAAAATGACTATTTTTGGCCGGCGCGCGCCGTATAGGGCAAGCGCAAAGGATGACACTATAATTAATACTCCAAATAAAAAATTATTCAAGAGGTACGCAAGAACAAGTAGTATAAGGGTAAGCCCCCCTAAAGCGGCATACCACCCGCCCCCTTTTTGATAATACAGGTATTCGGGCGCTTGCCACGAAAATAGTGTTTTCATTTCGGTTGCCATAAAGATAGTATAGCGCATCAAAACGTCTAGAAAAAACTCATATTTTTTGGTACTATAATGAAACACGGTGGGGTGGCCGCCTGTCCGCTAAAGCTCTCGCCTCGCCGGAGCCTTCGGCGTAGCGCGGGTTAGCGTCGGCGGAAGTGGTTGAAGGCGAGAGTCTTGTTACCGATTTGCCTGCGAGCAAAGCGAGTAGTCGCAAATCGCAATCCCGTTCCACATTTCTATCGGAAAAAAAACGGAGGCGTGGCTGAGCGGTTGAAGGCACCGGTCCTGTCCTCCGGAGGAGGATCCGCCTCTGGCGGAAAAACTTATTTACAAAAGTATATTTTCTTTCTTGCGGTGGGGTGGCTGAGTGGTTGAAGGCGACAGTCTTGAAAACTGTTGTACTCGCAAGGGTACCGTGAGTTCGAATCTCACCCCCACCGCCAGGAAGAAAATATAAAAGTTTAGTATCCGCAAGAGTGCCGTGAGTTCGCCCGATCATCCGATCGGGCGCCCAGTCGAATGACTGGGCGAATCCTCTCGCTTCCGTTTTCGGATAATAAGAATATGACTCAACGAGAATTTGAAACGATAGTCGCCGATATCGGACTTTCTGCGGTACCGGAAAAATTAAGGGACAGGATTAAAAATGTCGCTTTCATTATTGAGTATGAACCAAGCAAAGAAACCCGCAAAAAGCAGGGATTGCGTCATAACCAGACGCTCCTTGGTTTATATCACGGCATTCCTCAAAGCGTGCGCGGTGTAAACTACGGGGTAGGGAATGTCTTGCCTGATACGATTACGCTCTACCAAAAACCTATTGAAGAAGCAGGCGGGGGAGATCCCGTAAAAATCCGGGAGGTTATTAAAAACACCATTTGGCATGAAGTGGCTCACCACTTCGGTCTTGACCATAAAGAAATCGCAAAACGAGAACGAAAAGTATAGCTTCTTTCATTTGCGCTCATACATGTGAATTAGCATTGTACGGGGGTTTGATTTTACATATTATATAGATATGGATGAGATTGCGAACCCAGACATATCCGTTACTCCTAAAAAGGAAATATCGCAAGCGGGCGGCATTTCAGGCGGTGGCGGCAAGAAAGACAATTTCCTTTCTTTTTTTTCTCAATATAAAAAAAATATCGGGATAATCCTTTTTATACTGGTTGTTGCCGGTCTTTTTTATTTTTCGGGAGTTGTAGAAAAATTCGGCAGTCCCCGGTATGAAGAGCCCTATACGCTAGTGCCTGAAAAAATATCACAAAGCGCCGCTATCCTTGTGCGCTTGCCCGAAGGCATTCGTATGGACGCAGACCAAGCTGTAGAAAAAATCACGTTTGAGCCCGTGATTGCGGGTGAATGGATAAGCGGTAAAAATGATTCTGAGCTTATTTTTCGGCCGAAGACAAAGTTAGAATTTGGTAAATATTATTCCGTTATTCTTGCGGCTGATGAAATTCGTCTTGAAAAAGATTTTCTTATTGATGAGGACCCCAGGGTTATTTCTGTGTTTCCGGATGGGGGTTCCGAAGCATCCGAATATTCCAGCATCACCATTGTATTTAATAGGCCTATGGTTCCTTTGACTACGCTTGATGTTCTTGCCAAAGAAAATGTTCCGGTTGAAATTTTGCCGCAAACGCCAGGGCGTTTTAAATGGATCACAACAAGGAATTTACAATTTATTCCCGAGACGCGCTTGCAACGCTCTTCAAGTTACATCGTACGAATTAAGCAGGGTCTTGTTTCGCTCGACGGTCTTTCGGTTGCCGAATTGGAACATAGATTTACGACAAGGCCGCTTCGTTATGAAGACGGACAGCAGGGACGTAGGCGGGGTGTTTCAAAAACGCTGTATAGCCAGCCAATCCGCATTTTTTTTAATCAGCCTGTTGATATCGAAAGAACAAAGCAAGAGTTTGAGCTTACCCAAGTTAGTAGAGGCAGAGTTGATTTTACTGCCACATATGGAGTCCGCTCGATCTATAACGAAGAGACAAGAAAATATGAGCACAAGCTCGATAAATCAATTTTAGAAATTTATAACGCCCAAGACCGCCATGGCCGAAAAGGGTTTTGGGATTTTAATACCAATTATTCATATGTGCTTAAAAAAGCATATCCTCTTGAGGGGGACATTGATCTGCGCCAATCGATTGCCGGATCAATTGCAACCACCGATATTATTGACACTCTTTCTGCGGAATCTCCGCGTACAGAGTTTGCCGAACCCGACCTCTTTGATCCACAGGGAAAATTATGGGTGACATTTTTTGAAGATATAGACAAGGACGCAAGTTCTATTGATGCCGATTTGCTTAAAGAAATTGGTTATGGAGAAAAGTGCAGAGAGCCGGAAGAGGGAGAGGAGGTTTCTTACGGAAAGGATTGCGAGAAGGTTACCGATTATAAACGGCTTTCGTTCACTTTTGATGAAAGCAAGTTCAAGCGCGGGCAACAGATATCATTGGAATTTAAGAAAATTTTCAACAGGGCGGGACTTCGTTTAAATGCGGAGACGGTTACGCGTTCTGTAACCGCGTATCCCGAACTTGTGGTGTATAAAACGGTGCCTGCGGAAGGATCGCTTGACGCTGCTCTGACCGGAATGACTTTGTGCACATCAAATCCGCTTGCTGTGCCGGATGAAACAACTTTTTATGAATGGGTAAAAAGCAATGTTACTATCGGTCTTTGGAATTGGTACCCGCCTTTTCGGGTTCGGAGTGCGAATAGTAATTCTCTCTGTTCGCCGGGCCAATTTCAAAATACAATTCGTTACGGTCTTGTCCCGGAATTCCCATATAAGATTGCGCTTTCTGTTGTTGATGATTTTGGCCAAAAAATTTCCAGAGAAGTTAATTTTACCAGTGGGAAATTATCTTCGTTTTCTCGGAACTTTTTTCATATGCAGGGACGGTATAATGTGACCTCTCCCGAACGAACAAAGCTGACATTTGCGGTAGACAATTTGGAATATGTGGATATGCATATTTGTAAAATTTCTGCCGAAACCATGCTGTCGTATATTGAAAAAAGACCGAACATAAGCTCTTCGCCCGCAAGCTTGAATTGCGAACAGGTTTTTGAGAAACGGATTGATTTGCCGAAGCGATATTGGTCCCGTGTATATTTTCAGGCAAATCTTAACGATTATGTTACGAGCCCGCTTGGGCATTATGTAGTTACGTTTAGTCATCCTGATTATCGCAGGGTCAGTCGTGAATGGAACTCTGCGAGCAGGCAGTATGTTGAACGGGTTGAGGGGCAACTCTATGAAAAATCCCTACTTACGGTAACGAAACTTGCGGTACAGGAAAAAAAGATTGACCGTCCTGAATTGGATATCCGGACAGAATTGGATAATGCGGTTTTGTCCCAATTTCCCCAGAATCTTTATTGGGTTACGGAGTTTGGCACTCTAGCATCGGTTATAGGCGCCAAAGTAGATTTATATAGGAAAGGACAGGAACGGGTTGGTTCATACAGTACGGATAGCGATGGCATCGCGCTTACCGATACATTTGAGGGCTTGGTAGGAGCTGTTGTGCGAAAAGATGGCGATAGCGCTATCGTGTCGTCCGGTATTGATCGATTGCAGTGGGGTTCTTCGGCTGTAGGCGTTGAGCGGACCTATCTTTATACTGACCGGCCAATTTATCGTCCCGGAGACAAGGTGTCTATTAAGGGCCTGTATCGTATCGGATATGATGCCCAATATGAAATTTTCCGGGATAATGATGCAACGATTGAGATTCGGGATAGTAATTATGATGTTGCTTTGAAGAAGCAGGTTTCCATAAGCGATTACGGCACCTTTATTACTGAATTTACGCTTGATGCGCATGCGCCTCTTGGTACATATTCAATGGCAGCGCTTGATGGTTATGTGACGTTTGATGTAGAAGAATATGTTCCCGCGGCTTTTAAAGTGGAGACAAATGCCGATAAAGAGGAATATATTGCCGGGGGCATGGCAAAGATTTCCGTGAACGCCGAATATTATTTTGGCGTACCGGTGGAGGGCGGAGAAGTGGAATATTCCGTTACTACCCAGAACTATTATTTTGATCGCTATCATGATGGATATTTCCGCTTTGGCAATGATTGGTATTACGATTTTGACGGATATTATGGCGATACGTTTATTTCTCGCGGGAAGGTCCCGTTAAATAAAGGCGGGAAGGCATCGATTGAACAACAGCTTGATTTTGCGAAACTATTTAAGGAGGAAGACGGTGAGAAGAGTAAAATATTCACGGTGAATATTACGGTAAAAAATAAGAATGGAGAATCCATTTCATCCCAAAAATCTTTCATTGTTCATCGCGGAACTTTTTACGCGGGTATTAATAGTGATAAGAACTTTTTAGGAAAAGGGGAGAAAACATCGTTGCGTATTAAAACTGTTGATATAAACGGCAAAGAAATATCGGCAAATAATATTCTTCTCGAGATAAAAAAGATCCGATGGGAATCGTATAAGCGCCTTGAGGTTGACGGCAATTATTATTATCGTACGGAGCAGAAAAAAGAAACCGTGCAAAAAGATACGCTCCACACCGATCGGAGCGGTAATGCGTCGTACGAGTTTGCTCTCAACGATCCGGGAGAATATGAGGCCTCTGTAAGCGTAGAGGACGCCGATGGTAACCCCATAAAAGCGACGTATGACGTGTATGTGTCAGGGACCGGCAGTGTTACGATACGGCCTACAAATAATGAAACGCTTGATCTCGCAACCGACAAAGGGAAAGTGGATGTGGGCGAAAAGATAAAAATTATTATTAAATCTCCGTTTGAACGCGCAAAGGCGCTTATAACTCTTGAGCGGGGCAAGATATTTAAATACGACATTATTTCTCTTACCAGCAATTTGGTAGAGTACACATTTCAGGTCGCGAAAGAACACATCCCAAATTTATTTGCGTCCGTGTTGCTTATTTCACCTGATCCCGAAGTTAAATATGGCCATATTGAATATCAGGTAAATACGGCAGAGCGGGAGTTGGATATTACCGTGCGTTCACACAAGAATAATTATCTTCCCGGAGAAGAAGTGTGGCTTGAAGTAGAAACAAGGGATAAAAAGGGCAACCCTGTAGGGTCCGAAGTCTCTCTTGCGGTTGTCGATATGAGTGTTCTTGCGCTTAAGGGCAACCCAAAGAAGGACCCCGTCCTCTTTTTCTATAACGGCAGTCCTTTGACGGTGAGCACTGCCTCTAACATTAAAAATATACTTCATGAGGCGGATATCCCTACGGGGACTAAAGGTGGCGGTGGCGGCAGCGAAGATTTGGCGAAGAAAAAACGAGGGGTGTTTAAGGATACCGCATTTTGGGAAGGGGTAGTCCATACCGATGCAAATGGCAAGACGAAGGTTTCATTTGTGCTTCCTGACAATTTAACTACGTGGCAGATTGAGTCTGTCGGTATAACAAAAGATACAAAAGTAGGCGTTGGGTATGAGGAGTTTAAGGCGCAGAAAGACCTTATGGTGGTTCCGTTGCGCCCAAGATTTATTATCCCTGGAGACCAGTTTTTTGTTGGCGCAAAAATATTCAATGAAACGCCGTCCCGCCAGAAATTAAAGATAGATATTATGAGCGATACGCTTTTGCTCACCGGAAAGCGCGAAATTTCTGTGAGCATTGAGCCGCATGATACTATGACCGTGTATTTCCCGGCTGAAGCTCCCCAAAATATACAAGACGGCGAACATGTATTTACTCTTTCCGCAAAAAACAACGACTATGAAGATACTGTTGAAAATTCAATTAAGATTACGCGCAATAATACATACGAATCAGTTGCTACAGCGTCATACACAAACGCGGAAGTAACTCGTGAGTATGTATATCTTCCGCCGAATGTTCTTGCTGACCGCGGCGGTCTGGAAATTAAAACGAGCGCGACGCTGGCAGTATTTCTTTCCGATGCTTTGAACTACCTTGTTGAGTATCCGTACGGGTGCAGCGAACAAATCGCAAGCAAGTTAAGCGCATTGGGCATTCTTAAGCGCGGTCTTAATTTAAAAAATATTGCAGATGCCTTTACGTTGAAAGATGTTGAATTTGAGGGGCAAGCATATACTCCCGATGATGTTGTAAGAATAGGCCTTGCAAGGCTCTACGAAAACCAAGATGAAGACGGAGGATTTGCTTACTATAAAGGCATGGAGCCGAATTATTATTTAACGCTTCATATTGCGGGAGCTTTGATGGATCTTAAGGATGCAGGATATGAGGTGGAAGACGAGCGTATTGAAAACGCAAAAGAGTACATAGTGCGGGAATTAAAACAGAAACAGCAATTGTTGCAGGATAAAGACCTCCTTATTCTTGTAGGATACACGCTTTTCCGGATTGACGGGGCAGCGTATGATCCGAATGTAAAAAATAGGATTATGTCCGTCGCTCAAGATGAGGCATTTATCCAAGAAAAAATTTCTAATGTAGGCCTTTCATACCTTGCTATTTTGATTGCAAATGATGACGCGGCAGATTCTTTGGAGGAAGATGTTTTTGATACTCTCGAAAATAGATTAGTGATCGATTCGCGGGGGGCTTCATTGCGTCCTCAAGGAGACAATTATGTGTATCAATTTTATGAGACTCCCATCAAAGATACGGCGCTAATGATAAAGGCGCTCGCAAAGAGCGAGCGTGAAAATCCGGTGCTTGATAAAATGTTGCGATGGATTCTTAGAAGCAGGGCAAAAGACGGAGCGTGGGGGTCAACGAATAATACCGTTACTGTTATAGACGCGCTTACCGATTTTCTTGTTTGGAAGAAAGAGAATGAGTCTCAATTTGATCTTGCTCTTGTGGTTGACCAGAATGCGCTTGGCGAGTTTTCTTTTGATAAAAATTCAATATTAAAAACATTCGAAAAATTTGTTCCAATCCAAGAGATCGGCTTAGGAAAATTGCGTTCATTGGTGTTCACCAAAACGAACAAGAATACCGCGCCTAATAATTATTATTATGATGCGATGCTTAAGTACTATTTGCCTGTTGAAAAAATTTCTTCTCGCGACGAAGGGTTTTCAATCACGCGGGAACTGTATCGGGCTGATGACGAAAAACGTAGCAAGCCGGTCAGTGAGGCGAAGCAGGGGGATGTATTGAGGGTTCGTCTTGTTATTACCACTCCAACAGTAAGGAATTTTGTTTCTGTGGAAGATTACATCCCTGCCGGAATGGAAATTGTTAATCTTCGGCTTGCGACCGAGGATCAATCTCTCCGCGAACAAAATCCCGGATATGATGATTTGTATCGGCCTTATTACTATTATGAAGACGGCGCCGGTGCAGTGCGCGGTTTTAATCTTGCGGGCGCAGGTTCGTTTTTGCGCCAGTTTTTTGGAGGCGTTTCTCCCATTACTCCAGCAACTGACGGAGAACTTGAAGATGATTTTTATGGGAAGCAGGTTAACGTTGTCGCTCCTTTCTGGCCGGATGCCAATGAGCTTCACGATGACCGGGCGTTCTTATTTAAAGAACGGTTGCTACCGGGCGTATATGAATATGAATACTTTGTGCGTGCCCTTGTCCCCGGAACGTTCCATCATTTACCCGCTGTAGTAAATGAGATGTATTTTCCTGAAAATTTTGGCAGAACGCGAGGAGATATTTTTATGGTCAAAGAAGCTCAATAGTTTTTTTCTTTGACGATATCAATTTTTACTTTTTGGGTCTTTTGATTCGCTCCGCGTGCGGTTATCAGGTAGATACCCGCTGCGGAGGGGCTCCATGAGATGCGATTTCCTGTGCCAAGAAAGGTATCGTTGACGCTCCAGTCCACTGTTTCATTTGCGATAAGCGGTATGGTCATTCCATTTTCAAAATACAGAGTATCGTTATGGTGCGGTTGTGTTACGAGGGCATTATTTTTTAGAATACCGCGAGCAAATGCGTAATCATCTCCCTTGAGCCCATATTCCAATATGCCGTTTTCCGGGTATTCGGCAATGGAATTAAAGCTAAATTCGCGCCCGGTATTGTATTCTCCGTTGAGTAAAATGGCCATAACGTCATGCCATATTTTTCCGGCTCCTACGGAGCCGGAAAGCTGTTGCATCGCGGTATTGTCGCTATTGCCGAGCCACACGCCGACTACAAAATCAGGAGTATATCCGATTGTCCAGCTATCATGATAATCATACGTTGTGCCTGTCTTTACCGCATAATTCGGTGAGGGCAGGTTGAGGTTGCTTTTGAGGCCGAATTGGCCAACGCCGGTACTGCGATCCGAAAGAATTTTCGTAACCAGTTCGGTATATGCCGGGTCAAAAATTTGTTTTTCGGTGTTCGGCTGTGTGCTCATGGGAAGTTCCGGGTATTGATTTTCAGTAATGATAAGAGGTTTAAGGACTCCATTGTTCGGGAAAATGGAAAAATAATTTGCGAGACTTAATAAATCCATTTCAAGACCGCCAAGCGCGATGCTTAATTGGTATTGTTCAAGCGGTTGTTGCGGCCTAAATTCCAGATCTTTAGTAAGAAATTGTGCAAAATGTTCGAGCCCAACATATTCGAGTACTCGTACTGCAGGCACGTTCAAGCTATTTGCTAGGGCGTAATGAAGAGTCACTTCGCCTTGGTATTTCCCATCATAATTTTTAGGATAAAAAGCAAAACCAGTGCCGATTTCGTATTTGTATTCTGTGTCGTCCACGATCGTATAGGGGCGGGCGCCTTGTTTGAATGCCTCTGCGTAAATAAAGGGTTTCCAGGTAGACCCAATGGGGCGCGGTTTTAATGCCATATTGATTTGATGTCCGCTTTGCGTGCTGTAGGGATACGGTGATCCAACGATTGCGAGTATTTCGTTTGCCGTTTTTGTCTTGTCGGTGCGCAATACAACAATGGCGCCATTGTGTACGCTTTGGAACGCAGGGCTTGCCAAGTTTTTTTGGAGCACCCCCCGTAATAACGCGCTAAGATTACTGTCCACCGTAAGATTACATGCGGTATCGCATTGATACAGAGAGGAGAGCTCAAATGAATTTTCATTTTTTCTTTTGTAGGCGTAATCATTGTCGGCAGTACTTCGGTTTTCTTTCGTGATGGCGTTTTCATCCATTGAGATGCCAAATCGTTTCGCATATGCCCTGACCCGTTGGTCGTTCTTTACCGTATAGGGGATGTCGGCGGGGCGGCTAAGTGTTGCAAGAAGCTGTAACAATTGTGTGTCTGTGAGGGCTTCAGGGTCGCTATTAAAATATACACGCGACGCTTCAACGATTCCCCCTGTCTGTTCCCCAAAATATGCAGTATCAGCATACATAGTTAGAATATCGTTTTTTGATTTATGAAGTTCGAGGCTGAATGCGTATATTGACTCAATAATTTTATTGAAAAACGTTCTTTTGTTTTCGTTTGCGAGAAGATTTTTTACGAGTTGTTGCGTTATAGTACTTGAGCCGCTAAAACGGCCGGTAAATATATATCCAAAAGAGCTGCGAAGAATGCTCGCTGGGTTAATACCTACGTGATAGAAAAAGAAACGATCCTCCTTTCTTACCAGAAGATCTTTGAACCGTTCCGGCACGGCACCGGGGCGCATATAATGACCCTTTATATTCGGCTGTATCAGGAGTTCCTCTCCTTTTCTGTCTTTGATTGTTATAGACAATTGATTTGCATAAAGGGTTTGAAGGCGCGAACTGAAGTAAAAGGAAATGCCGTATGCGAGCACAACAAAAAAAGCTATGCGCATAAGCGCGCGGCGGCTTCGGAGTCTTTTTACATATGTTAAAAAGGCACGCTTCATAAAATTAATTTTACCATATTGCCGAGACTAAGCATTATAAAAAAATGATATGATAGAAGCATATGGTTTCGGGCAATTTTGATGTAAAGGGGTTTATTTTTTTTGTGCGACTTTTGGCATTTGTATTTATTTTTGTTGTGGCGGGGCACTATGGATCCCGATATGCCGTGAACATATTTTATGCGACGGAATATAACACTTCGCATATTGAACAGCGCATTGGTGAAATTCGTTTTGATCGCCTAAAACGAATCGCGGATCAAAATAGAATCCTTGATCCCCGCGTCACCCGCACCATAGGAGTGGGCGACTATATTCCCATTGAAGGAAAATTTATTGCAGTGAATCTTGATAGCATGAAACTTGATTTGTATGAAGATGGAGAAATTGTGGGCGAGCTTGATGTTCTTTCTAAGGGCAGAGAGGGATCGTATTGGGAAACTCCAAGCGGATTATACAAAATTATGGCCAAAGAGGAGAGCCATTATTCTTCTATCGGGGGCGTGTATATGCCGTATAGCATGCAATTTTTTGGGAATTTCTTTATCCATGGATGGCCGTATTATCCGGGCAACACTCCCGTGGCGAGTTCGTATTCCGGAGGATGCGTGCGCCTTTCGACGGAAGATGCAAAAACGGTATACGAATTTGTTGATAATGGGACAAAAGTATTTGTATATGATGGAGAGCCGGCTCGTGGCTTTGCTATCGCTACAAAAATCAGAAATATACCAAAGCCTCTTATCTCGGCTCGCGCAGTATTGGTTGCTGATATGAATACGGGAAGTATATATTATGAGCAAAATCCGGATCAGGATCTTCCCATAGCGTCTCTTACTAAGCTGATGACCGCAGCCGTTGCGAACGAAACTATTAGTTTTGATAAATTAGTGACTGTGCAAAATTATTCCGAATCTGAAGGGGACGATTCGGGCACGATTAAGTCCGGCGATTCGTTTTTTGTCGGCGAGCTTATCTATCCGTTGCTCATGGAGTCGAATAATGATGTTGCCCATTCGTTGTCGGCATATTATGGAGATAAGGAATTTATTTCCTGGATGAATACAAAAGCAGAAGCGCTTGGCATGGTTGCAACAAAATTTCACGATCCTTCAGGGCTTTCCGAGTTTAATGTTTCTACGGCAAGCGACCTTTTCCGGCTTGTACAGTATTTATACAACAAACAGTCTTTTGTTTTTGAGGCAAGCCGAGAAAAAACAAAGCGGATGATATCAAGCAGCGGGAGAGAATATTTGTTTCATAATTTTAATACATTTGTGGAGCAGGGTAATTTTGTTGCTGGGAAAACAGGGTTTACCAATGCTGCCCATCAGACCATGGCCTCGGTTTTTGACGTTCCTGTCGAAGATAGCACCTCGACTATAGCAGTTATTATTCTTGCCTCTGAAAATAGGGAACAGGACACCGCGGATCTTTTGCAATGGTTTTCTGTTGCCGCTGTTCCTGTAGACAAAGAGCCTTCGTTGTTTTCCCGCAGTGTGTGGAAATATATAGGAGCAGAAGCAGGCAAGGGAGCGAGAGATTCGCTTGCGTCAGTTTTTGGGGGGTTCTCGCCGTTTATTAAATAGAGGCATAGGTTTAAAAAAATAATCAGATTTTTTCAGGAGGGAGGGGCGCGTTAAAAGAAAAATTACAAGGGAAAATTTCTACGAGGTTGCCGCCGGAGCGTTGAGCTGCGGCGGGTGGCGGGGCGGGTCAGTTTCCCCCGAAAAAAGTTTGCGCAAAGGATATAATTTCACCGTTTTGTTCCTTTGGTATCAATTTATAGCGGGAAAAACCGGAGTATCCGCAAGGATGGAAAGCAAAAGTTTTTGCTTTCCATGAGGTTCGCCCGATCGTCCGATCGGGCGCCCAGTCGAATGACTGGGCGAGTCCCCTCCCCTCCGTTTTGTTCCTTGGATAGTATGTGGACTGTAAAAATTGAGAGAGAGAAATCGTTTAGAGATCCGGTTTCTCTTGAGGGCGTTATTAAATTGTATATTGTATTATGAAAATTACGTTTCATCTCCGCGCACGGGCTCTTATATATCAAAAAAATAAAATTCTTTTAGCTCACGCAAAGGGCAAAGACAACACATTTCTTCCGGGCGGACACATTGAACCAGGCGAAAAAGCGGAAGATGCACTTGTGAGAGAAATCCAAGAAGAATTGGGGGTGGGTAGCGCTGTAACATCCTATCTAGGGACGATTGAAAATAGCTGGCTTGACGGAGTAATACGGCATCACGAAATAAACCTTATTTTTGAAGTAGCTATTAATCCCAATGCGGGGGCAGAGATTTTTTCCAACGAGGATCATATTGAATTTTTTTGGTCAGGGGTAGATGAATTAGATAAAAATAATTTGCTCCCAATTTCGCTTAAAAAATTTATCCCGGATTGGCTGAAGGGGAATAGGAAAGTTTGGTGGGGGAGCGAGTTTACATAATCGTTGCCTGCCCCGCTCCAGAAAGTCCTGAGCGCTCGCCTCGCTTTGCGAGAGCGAAGCGGGTACGCTCGCGGAGCGCCTTACTTGTTTAAAAAATATTTAGTATAATAAAACCGTGCATCCCAAATTCATTGAGAGATGCACCGTATATGCCTCCATGGAAAAGAAAAAAATTAACAGTCGGGAGATTTTTTCGGATATTTTCCGTTGTTGCCGGTTTGGTATTGATCTGGCGGGGGATTTGGTATGTGCTTGATGGGTTTGACATGATGGTATTCGGCGGGAGCCACGCATGGACCGCGATAGGCGGTATTGTTCTTGGGTTTTTGATTTTGTGGTTACCCGACCACGATTTAAAAGAAATTGAGAAATTATAGAGAATTACTGCCTTTGACATATTTATATAAAAGTATTAATCTCTGGGGAGGCAGTTTTTTTTATTTAAAATCTAATGTAGAAGAGGAGAACTAGCTTGGACGAAGAAATAAAGGAAGCGCTTGAGGAAACGAAAGAAGTAACGAAAGAAGTGATGCGTATTTTTCTTGAAGATGAAGAGTTTTTTGTTCTCATGGCAGAAACTTTGGGTAAGTCTCACGCCGCGCTTATGAAGGCGGGTTTTTCAAGAGAGGAAGCAACTAACATTGTTGCGCATCAGGCTGCCGCAGGAGTAGTACGGTCTCATTAATTCTTTTTCTATTCATTGTAAATAAAAGTCCCACCCCGTTTTTAGCGGAGTGGGATTTTATTATTTTTTATTAACAAATGTACGGAGAAAGTTAACGCAATAAAAATAATACAAGAACATAAATCGCCATACCTCAAAAGAGTATGGCGATATTTTTTTATCGTTCTAATGTTCCGCGCAATTCTTGTTCGTGTTCTATGGACTCAAAAAGCGCTTTAAAGTTCCCGATGCCGAATCCTTTCGCTCCCATGCGCTGGATTATCTCAAAAAAGAGCGTTGGCCGATCTTCTTGCGGTTTGGTAAATACCTGCAGAAGGTACCCATCTTCATCCGCGTCTACAAGAATAGATAATTCCTGCAGTGATTGTATATCTTCCTTGAACGAATCCTTATGCGCTCCCAAGCGTTGCGGTATTTCGTCATAATACGCTTGGGGCGGGCGGGAGAGAAATTCAACGCCTCGCGCGCGAAGCGCACGTACTGTTTTGATAATGTCATCGGTAGCTACCGCAATATGCTGGACGCCCGGGCCTTCGTAAAAATCGAGGTATTCTTCTATCTGCGACTTTTTCTTTCCTTGCGCCGGTTCATTAATAGGGAATTTGATACGGCCGTTGTTATTTGCCATCACCTTACTCATGAGCGCTGACCATTTGGTATGAATCTGTTTGTCGTCAAACGTTAAGAAGTTCGCAAACCCCATAACGACTTCGTACCATTTTGCCCACACGACCATCTGTCCCAATTGCACGTTGCCTACCATGTGGTCAATGAATTTTAAGCCGACCGGCGGAGGATTATAATCGGGTTTCCATTCTTTGTATCCTGGAAGAAAGGGGCCATTGTAGTTTTTGCGTTCTACAAAAACATGCACCGTGTCTCCGTAGGTATGGATTCCTGAACGAACCGTTCCCCCATACTCGTCTTTTTCAACGGTGGGCTCCATGTATGGTATTGCTCCACGTTCGGTGGTTTCTTCAAACGCGCTACGCGCATCATCTACCCAGAGAGCAATTACTTTTACGCCGTCACCGTGCTTTTTTGCATGTTCACCTATGGGCGAATCGCTATGGAGTGCCGAAGTAAACACCAATTTTATTTTATCCTGCGCTACAACGTATGAAGTCCTGTCGCGCATTCCTGTTTCAAGCCCCGCGTATGCAAGCGGTTGAAAGCCGAACGCAGTCTGGTAGTAGTACGCTGCTTGTTTGGCGTTACCCACATAAAACTCAACATAGTCAGTTCCCAAAAGCGGGAGAAAATCCTTTGCTTCGGTGAATATTTTTTCTAAGCCGTATTCCACGTTTTTTATCTCGGGTGAAGATGTTTTTCCCATCTCTCCCTCCCTGTGAAGTTTTTAAAATTCGTTCATACTGTAAAGAATATTGGTGATCGTGTCTATATTGACATAAGCAGAAACACGTGATACCCTTTCTGGGATAGCATTTTGAAAATTTTCTAGATTAGGGAGGTTGTATGTCTGCACTTTATTTTTCGACCGGGTCTTATCAAAAAAAGAGCATGGCTCGTAAGGGGTACGAGCATCTTTTGAAAAAAATGGATGGGTCGCCGCGTGGGGATTTGTATGTAGGGAAGATTGGTTTTGCTACCGAACTCTATATGGAAAAACTGCCGACTCTTATCAAACGTGTATCTGAGATAGCGGATAGGGATTTTGAGATTAGGTTTGCGGAAGTAGAAAATAATCTTTCCCCGCAGGCGTTCAAAATCGCGCAACGGTTAAAAAAGAGGGAGACGCCATATACTCTTCTCAGTACAGATGACCAGCAAATTACCATACGGGCTTGTGTTTTTGGTCCGTCGCGTCCTACGCTTCGTTTTTTGAATATGGATGCGGATAGCGTTTGGTTTGTGTATAAAGGGAGTGGTTTTTGTGATACTACCCTTGGGCGAATATTTTTTGAGTCAGGGGATTTTGTATATATCCCAGCCCGCATATGTTATAAATTTAGCGCAATCGGCAACAAAGAAACGGATAAAGTTATTATGATAGGGATGGAAGGCGCTAGTGGTTTTCAAGAACCCCAGCCAAGAGTGTTTGATAATAACGATATCCCATATTCTTATGAAGATATTCGTTTGCCTGACCCGTGTGATATGCGCGATCTTGATATGTATGATTGCGCGGAGCTTACTAGCAAGGTTGAGGATTTTTACGTTTTTGTAAAACGGAATCGCAGATGGAGCAGGGTAACGTATCCGTTTACGCCGTTTCAATGCGTCGCGTGGAAAGGAACGGTGTATCCGTTTGCGGTGCACGAGAGCGATCTTCATTTTTCCTACACCACCGACATTCATCCCGACCCGTCTAATTTCGCGATGTTTGCTGCCAAAGATTTTTCTGCGGTGATTTCGGTTCTTAAGGGACGTTTTGTGCATAGTATTCCGTATAACCACCTCAACACGTTGGAAGAATTTCTTTTTTATGGGAAGGAATACGAAGCGCGTAAAGGCAGTGTGGTTGGCGAAGGAGGAGACGCAACACTCCATCCGCAGGGCGTGTGGCATGGACCACAGCCGAAAGCATTACGAGAATGGAAGCGCCCAGCATCTCCAAAGGACATACCCTTTGTCGATGATCTGGCGATTATGTTTGAAGCTTCAAAGCCATTGCTTTTGTGTGAAGATGGCGCTGACATAGCTGTTTCCGGGTATGAACGTTCTTGGTATGAAGATTGGGAAGAATACCAGGAACTGCAAGAAGAACATCAGGAATTGTAAAAAGAGAAAAAGCAAAATAGCACCCCGTTAGATGAACGTCCCGTTAGATAGGCCAGCCGCCATCCCACGGGACTATCTAACGGGGTTTACTTTTTGTAGAAAGTATTGTATATAAAAGAAGGTGTTGTTTAAAATTGACACAGAAGGAGGTAGGGCTTGCTATGGACACACGGTCCTTCATTGATAAGACAAACCGGCATCTGCGGGATTTTCTTGGTTTTGAGGAACATATGCGCCAGATCCGCAAACAGCGAGGGGATTCTGTCCCTGATGCGTGGTATCGTTTTCCCTATTATTACGAATTGTTGCTTGGAAAAGATAAAATGCGCCATTCCGGCGAGTTGCTTCGTTTCCCATCGTATGTTCAGAAAAAAGATTACGAATTTGAGATCGTCGGGATGTTCTTAAAGCCGATAAAAACGACGGACAAAAAGGAAGCAATCGCACACATACGCGACCACATGGTCTTTTGTATCTTTAATGACGCGAGCTGCAGGGATTTTCAAGCACGCGATATGCTGTTGCCATTAGGCGTTTCTAATTCCAAAGGAATTGCCGACAAGAGTTTCGGTCCGCTTTGTCTGCAGGGCGGGGATATTCCTATGGACGAGAACGGCGTGTTCAATATTCCCATGAGCCTTCATGTAAACGACGAACTTCGCGCGTATACGAATTTTAATACGATCTATTTTACGCACCCGAAGACAGGAGAATTAAAAAACTGGTCGTTTGCTGAAGCAGTAGTTTTTATGGGATATATGAACCAGGGATTTGAGGAGGGTTCGCTTATTGGTTCAGGAACGGTCGGCAATGGTTCCATTGCCGAGCATACGGATCGTTATCCGTGGCTTACAGACGGCGATCGTATATGTATGCACGCCAAAGGATTGGGAGATTTGGCGAATGTGGTAGAGATTGTTCCTATGGTTGACCCGATGGAAATATACAAAGAGTAAGGAGGGATTATGCCAAAACATATCACTGTTGTGTCCGAGACGTTTGATCCGGATATCATGAAGGAGTTGCTGAAGACAGAAAGACTTTTTTTTGGAGATGCGCACGTATTGTATCCTGCCGATTGCGATGGGTCGCATCTTACCCGGTTTTTTATGGTAGAGAAGATACTTTCGGGAGAAAATGATTTTTCATCGTTTATCGCGCTTGATATATACAACTGGATCAGGCGTGAAAAGATAGACTTTGATTTTGTTTTTGCGCCGGCACAACCTGGGGTAAAAGAAATCGCAAAAATAATTGCGCGGGAATTCAAAAAACAATACGCATTATGGGATTATTTTCCTACGGGAAGATTTGGCGATATGGCGGCAAAAGATTCGCCGCCGATGATTCCTTTCGGTAGGGCTCTCATGTTTAACGGCATGAGCGCGCAAGGGAGATGTATCGGAGATCGTCTTCCGAGCTTTTTAAAACGATGCCAGGCATATCCGGTTGCAGCCGCTGTATTTGCGAAAGGAACGACTGGATTGGTGAATAAGGTGGAAGAAACATTTGGTTCAAGATTTTATTCTACGATTCAGGTTGATATTCCTGTGTATACTCGTGGTACGTGTCCCAAATGCAAGAGCGGGGATGTTGCTAGCTTGCAAAGATGGACTGATCTTCAATAAATATTAGAGCCGAGAACAGAAATGTTTTCGGCTTTTATTTTTGATGATTGTGTGGTATTGTTCTAAAAAATTAAAAGGAGGAGTATTGAATATGCCCTTTGTTGATTTGGTGGACACGCTATTTGCGAAACTCGCAGACGGACAAACAGATAAATTTTTTGAACATGTGTGGGACAATGTGACATGGACGGTCCATGGGACTCATGCGCTGGCAGGCGTATATCGCGACAAAAATACTTTTTTGAAAAACGCACTTGGAGAGGTTCGCAAACGGCTTAAGGGAAATTGGACATTAAAAATAAAAAATATAATTGTATCGAATTATTACGATACTGCAGTTGTGGAAATGGAATCATTGTCCGTCGCTCTGAATGGTAAGCCTTTCAATAATACGTATTGTTGGATAGTTCATTTCCAGAGAGATGTCATTGTTCGGGTAGATGCATATGTTGATTCTGTGTTAGTCCAGCAATTGCTAGATGAAAATCCAATAGACTAATACTAAAGCCGAGAAGAATATTCTCGGCTTTTATTTTTGGTGATTTTGTGGTATCGTGCACATGGATAAATACACAAAAGACCCTTCTACGTTTCGCTTTTACGGAACTTTGAAGGGCGAGGGTCTTTGAAAATGGCAGAGAAAACATATGCATGGGAGCCGAACGAATATTTTTTGAACGAATCGCGCATCGCGCGCTTTATGCAGAAATACGGAATTTCTTCATGGCAGGAGTTGATAGAACGATCAAATGACATTGATTGGTTTTGGCCACGAGCCTTGGATTTCCTGGGCATTCAGTGGTTTACGCCGTATGCGGAACTGTATGATAATTCGCAAGGAATTTCGCATACCAAGTGGTTCATCGGCGGGAAGCTGAATATTTACGAAAATTGCATTGAGCGCAACATCAAGCGCGGGCTGGGAGACAAAACATGTATATTCTACGAGCACGAATCGGGCAAAGAAAGTAAAGCAACCTTTTCCGAATTCAAAGAGTTCATTGACGCAATTGCCTCATCCATGAAAGCAAACGGCATTAAGAAAGGTGATTTTGTAGGAATGTGCATGCCGATATCAATTGAATCTGCGGCAGTTATGTTTGCGTGTTTCAAGATTGGCGCGGTATGCATCCAAATGGCGCCGACCATCACGCAAGCCGGAGTAGAAGACATTATCAGCCACATTCAAATCACAAAAGCGAAAATGCTTTTTATGGTTGATGAGTATATCTATAAAGGAAAAGAATATGCATTGAACGACATATACTACGGCTTGAGAGATATGCTTTGTTTGGAACACGTTGTTGTTTTGGGAAATACTGTTTCTTCACAGCATTTTTCTTCTTTTCTTATTGAAGAATATGGGAAAGGCGAACGAGAAGTGTTATGGGAAGATTTTTTAAAAAAGGGGATTGGGAAGAAGGTGCGCACCGAACGATGCAGTGCCGAGGATCTTGCACTCATGCTTTTTAGCTCGGGCACCACGGATACTCCCAAACGTATTCTTCATACCCACGGAGGCGTGCTTGCGCAGGTATGCAAGGAAGTTGGATTTGCCTTTGACTGCAAAGAAGATGATGTCTTTTACTGGATGACAAATTTCGGTTGGATGATGGCGCCGTGGGAAATTATCGGCGCATTGTATTTCGGGGCGTCGCTTGTTTTTTTTGAAGGAGTGCCGATGCATCCGAAGGCAGATCGTGTCTTTGAAATTATACAAAAATACAGAGTTACGATTCTGGGTTCTACGCCGGGTCATATTACGGGATTTCGCGATGCAAATGTAACTGGAGAGGGATATGATCTCTCATCATTGCGGATACTGGGGTCTACTGGAGATACGCTCCATCCGGAAAATTGGATATGGTATTTCGAAATATTCGGGAAATGCAAATGCCCGATTATAAATATCATAGGGGGGACAGAATTGATTGGATGCATATTTTCTCCTCTGGGTATCATGATATTGTATCCGGGCACCGTCGGTTCGTTCGCGTTAGGCATGGGAGCAGAAGTGGTGGATGACTATGGTAATCCGATTCGTAATCGCATGGGGCAAGTGGTATGCACAGTTCCTTTCCCATCAATGACACGGAGTTTTTTTGAAGATGAAAAAGGATTTCAGGATACATACAAATTCAATCCCTATTGGAATCATTCTGATTTTGCCATCGCGGATGATAATGGTTTTGTATACATGATGGGGCGAAGTGACGATGTTGTTCCTAAGGATGGGCATAAGTTTTCTCCCGCAAAAATAGAGGGAGCGCTTGTAAGTTATGGGGGGGCGGATTTTCGAGTGATGGAAGCGGCGGCAATCGGCGTTTCAAATGCAATACTTTGTTTTGTGGTGGTCCAAGGGAAAAATATGCTTAGCGAAGCCGATGTATATGCCCTTAAAACACTCGTTGCAAAAATTGTTCATCCTGTTGCCAAGCCAGACAGGATCTATCCGGTAAAAGCACTGCCGAGAAATGCCGCGGCAAAAGTTCCGCATAAAGATATCAGGAAGGCATTTTCCGGGGAAGATATGAGCAACGTTAAATTATTAAACCCTGAATCGCTCAAGGCGATACAAGAATACGGAAAAGAATTTTTTTCTGCCGATAATATATAAGAAAAGCAAGAGCCGTTTCGCATTATGCGGGCGGTTTTTTATTTTTTGTCCACAAAAAGCTTCTTCTCTAATGCTAATAGAACCACAGACTAGTCTGTGGTTCTATTAGGGAATTGGGCAGTGCAATGAAACCTGCTGATTTTCATGTATAAAAACGCTAGATTTAGTAGCTATTTTTCTATAGAATGAAGGAAATGGCGGATATGGAGAAAAAAGAAGTACCGGCTCAAAAAACGATATTTCCTCAGATAGAAGAGGAAGTTCTTTCGTATTGGACGAAAAACGATACATTCAAAAAAGTTCTTGCGAAAACAGCAAAGGGCAAGAAGTTTGTCTTTTATGAAGGCCCTCCCTATGCGAATGGCCGTCCGGGTATTCACCATGTACTTGCGCGCGCCTATAAAGACGTTGTGTTGCGGTTTAAGACGATGCAGAGATATAGCGTGCCAAGAAAAGCTGGCTGGGATACGCATGGGCTCCCTGTAGAGATGGAGGTTGAGAAAAAATTGAATGTTCATTCTAAAAAAGAAATTGAGACATTGGGGATTGAAAAATTTATTGAAACTGCACGACATAGCGTTTTTGAGTATAAAAAGGATCATGAAAAGATGACACGACGCATGGGGTATTGGTTGGATTTGGAAAATGCATATGTCACAATGACCAACGAATATATAGCGGGTTTGTGGCGGGTGTTTGGAGAGATCGCAAAGAATGGATATGTCTACCGTGATTACAAAGTGCTTCCGTGGTGTCCCCGGTGCGAGACCTCTCTTTCGTCGCACGAAGTTGCGCAGGGATATAAAAAGGTAAAAGACACCGCGATAACCGTAAAATTTCAAATTTCTAATTCTCAATTTCCAAACACATTTTTTTTGGCATGGACTACGACGCCGTGGACTTTGCCGGGGAATGTTGCATTGGCAATAAATTCGAAAGTTAGATATGTAAAAATAAAGCCACAAGACACAAATGAGATTTATATAGTAGCAAAAGATTTATTGCTTAAGGTTTTTCCAGAGTTTAATGGAGCAGATCTCGGGTTTATAAATGGGAAAGATTTAATTGGTTTAAAGTATGAACCATTGTACGAGACGAAGACTCAAGATAAAGAATCAAAGATATACGAAGTTATTGCGGGGGATTTTGTAACCACCGAAGACGGTACTGGTATTGTGCATATTGCGCCTGCGTTCGGAGCGGATGATCAGAAAGTGGGAAAGAAAAACAATTTGCCCACGCTCGTTACGGTTGGCGAGGATGGGAAAATGAAAACGCCGGGATACGCATGGGACGGCAAAATGTTTTTTGAGGCAAATCCAATTATTATCAAAGATCTCGCCGAAAAAAAACTTCTTTTTAAAGAAAAAGTATACGAGCATGATTACCCATATTGCTGGCGATGCAAGTCGGCACTCATGTATTACGCAAAAAATTCGTGGTTTTTAAAAACAACCGCGGTAAAAAGCGCGATGCAGAAAGAAAACGCAAAAGTAGATTGGCACCCCGATTTTATGGGAACAAATCGGTTTGGCGAATGGCTTCGTGAAAATGTTGATTGGGCGATTTCACGCGAGCGATATTGGGGCATGCCGCTTCCAATTTGGAAATGCGATGCGTGTGATTTGCATGAAATAGTTTCTTCTCTGGAAGATTTAGACAAGCGGGCAATGCCCGATACAACAGAGCTCTATGTAATGCGCCATGGCGAAGCGACACACAATGTAAATGGAGTTGTGGGACCTGCGATTCCTAAAACAGACAAGAAGAATGAGTTAACCGAAAAGGGTAAAGAGCAGGCAAAAAAAACCGCACAAACGCTCAAAGGAAAAATTGATGTTATCGTATGCTCGCCTTTGCGCCGCACAAAGGATACGGCGCACATTGTATCTAAGGAATTAGGGGGACTTCCCGTGGAAGTGGAAGAAAGCATCCATGATATTGATGTTGGCGAATACACGGGGAAGAAAATCATAGAAGTTAATAAAATATTTCCGCGCGAAGAACGCTTTACGCATCCCTTTCCCAACGGTGAAAGCATGCGTGATGTCCGCGTTCGCATGATGAAAAATATTCGCGATATTCTTTTGCGTAACAAAGGCAAGCGGATACTTGTTATTTCTCATGGCGATCCGTTGTGGGAACTCTACGCCGCTCTTGAAGGAAAGAAAGAAGAAGATTATTTTGCCTCGTGGTATCCGAAAACGGGAGAAACAAAAAAATTAGATTTGCACAACTGGCCGTATAGCATGGAACGGGGCGAACTTGATTTTCACCGGCCGTATATTGACGGTATTTTGCTTCAATGCAAAAAATGCAAAAAAGAGATGCGTCGTATCCCTGATGTCGCTGATGTCTGGTTTGATTCGGGCGCAATGCCGTATGCGCAAAATTCAGATTCGTTACAAGTAATTGGAAATTGGAAATTGTCCTCCAAAGGCGGATCCGCCTCGGGCGGAAAAATTGAAAATTTGCGCAAGCATATAGATTATCCTGCTGACTATATTTGCGAGGGGGTTGACCAGACGAGGGGATGGTTTTATACATTGCTCGCGGTTGCCTCCCTCATGCATCTTCCGGTGCCGTACGAAAATGTAATAACGGTTGGTTTGGTTCTTGATAAAAAAGGCGAGAAGATGTCAAAATCGCGCGGTAACACTGTTGACCCGTTTTTACTTTTTGAGCAGTATGGCGCGGATGCGGTGCGATGGTATTTTTATACGATTAATCAGCCATGGGACGAAAAATTATTTGATGAACGCGACGTGCAATCGGCCTCCCGTAAGTTTTTGATGATATTTTGGAATGTATTTCGGTATTGGGAAGGCATTACGCATAGCGCAAATTTAAAATTACAAATTCCAAAACCGAAATTATTAATTAATATCTGGCTGTTGGCGCGCTTGCAAGAAGTTTCAATCTCTATAACAAAACACCTAGAAGAGTATGAAGTTGTAAAAGCGGCGCGTCTCCTTGAAGAATTTGTGGGAGAAGACATATCGCGCTGGTATGTGCGCCGTATCCGGGATGGTATGAAAATAGGAAAAGAAAACGAACGAAACGAGACCGATGCCGTGCTGGGTTTCGTACTGCGCGCAACTTCGCTTCTTGCAGCACCTTTCGCGCCGTTTATAAGCGAAGCGGTAGGAAGGCGTGCGGGCATACACCATAGCGTTCACGAAGAAACATGGCCGAAATATAAGGCGGTAGGCGTGAAGGAAAGGGTGTTGTTGGAAGACATGAAAGAAGCGCGGGGCATCGTTTCTTTGGCGTTGCAAGAGCGCGCAAAAGCCGGCATAAAAGTGCGCCAACCACTCGCTTCGCTTAAGCTCAAAGCTCAAAGCTCAAAGCTCAAAGCTGATAAAGAATTGCAAGAATTAATAAAAGGAGAGGTGAACATAAAAGATATCGTATTTGATGCACATATAAAAAATTCAGTTGAGCTTGATACGGCGCTTACTCCGGAATTAAAACGAGAAGGATCGTTCCGCGAGCTTGTGCGGCGCATACAAGACATGCGCAAAGAAGCAGGTCTTACCCCCAAAGATTCAATTATTCTTCATATCGGAAGCGATGAAAAAGGAAAAGCATTTATTGATGAATACAAAAAAGATATTCAAACAGCGGTGACCGCGGAATCAATTGTTGAAGAGGCGCTTTCGCATCAGCTTTTTATGAAGGCAGTCCTGCAGATTGATGATTACTATTTTGAAATTGGAATTATTAAAAAATAGCCATGTCTTCTCTCATATACCACACTGACGCTATTGTGCTTGATTCTTTTGATGTGGGAGAAACCGACCGGATATACGCTGTGTTTTCAAAAGAATTCGGATTATTGCGCGTGTCGGCAAAAAGCATTCGCGCCCAGGCATCAAAATTAAGGGGGCACACAACGCTTTTTTCTCATAGCCGTATTTCATTTGTGTTGGGGAGGGCGTATATGCGTTTGATTGATGCTGAAGAACTGGAAAGGCGGAATTTTTCCGGCGAACGGTTTTTTGCAGCCGGGCATATGAGCCGTTTTCTTTTGCGTGTCATCCAGGGAGAAGAACGCGATACCCGTGTTTGGGAAATCGTTTCTTCCGCGTTGCGATTTTTGGGCACGCTTGAATCTCAAAAGAGAAACGCGTATGAACGCGACGCGTTACTGTCTTTTGAACTTCTGTTTAGCGCGCGGCTGCTCTATGTGTTGGGGTATGTTGGAGAAGACAAAAAAGATATAGAAAAATTGCTCCATGCTTCGGAGTGGGATATTTCTTTTACAGATAATGAAAAAACAGCCCTTCGTTCACTGGTGGACAAAGGGATGCGCGCAAGCCATTTGTGGTGATATATCGTCTTTAGGTAATTTTTTATATAATGAATATATAATGTCTGCAGATAACGAAAGATTTGATAATAATAATTCCAACCACGCATCTGATGATGCGCTTGGGCGTTTGCGAAAACGTATTTATGGAAGGGAAGAAACGTATGGGAAAGGACGCATCCAGCGTCCTGAGCTCTCGCCGTTGCGCGACCGGGTATCTCATGATTGGCACACGGTGGAAGAAGAAGAAATGACGCAGAAAAAAAATCGTCCGTCAAAAAAAATGTCATATCTCGTGCTTTTTTTGATAGGGAGCGGCGTTCTCGCGGTCATTACTGTTAGTGTCGCGGCATGGCTTATACTTTCGGGCGCGGGCGGCATTTCATTGGAAGGCGCAGAAGTATCTATTGACGCGCCTCGCGAAATTGCGGGTGGTGATTTTGTGACATGGGAAGTGCATGTGCGCAATAACGTTGGAAGCGATCTGGAAATCGCCGACCTTATTTTTGTGTATCCTGATGGCGCGCGTCCGGCGGTAGAAGAAGACAGAAAGACATTACGAAGGCGTATTTCCTTGGGGCCGCTGCGCCAAGGCGAAGAAATAACAAAAACATTTGAAGGTTTTTTGTTCGGAGAAAAAGACAGTATCAAGACCGCGCGCGCGACATTTGAATATCGGGTGGCAGGAGCAAACGTGATTCTCGCGAATGAAGCTGAGGGAAAAACAAAAATTACTCAATCTCCGCTCGCGGTATTCATACAAGGCCCCGATATTATTAATTCAGGGGATGAAGCGCAGTTTATGGTAGAAATTTCTTCTCATGCCGATGACGTGCTTGAAAGCGCAGTACTTGTGCTCCAGTATCCGGAAGGATTTTCATTTCTTGAAGCAACTCCGGCGCCGTCATTCGGCGACAATAAATGGATACTGGGCACTATTGGGCGCGGCGAATCAATACGCATTACATTCCGCGGCATTATTTCGGGGGGTGAACAAGAAAATAAATTATTCCGCGCTGATATCGGGCAGGAAAAAAACAATGTTCTTTCGGTGTTGTATGGCGTTGACAGCGCGTCCGTGACGATTGCAAAATCATTTCTTGATTTTTCATATCTCGTGAATGACGGCACCCCGAATGTGCTTGCGCCGAATAGTTTTGTTGATGTGCAGATTCGCTGGAAAAACAATCTTTCAGTGCCCATAGAGAATGCCGTGTTCCGCATGCACTTTGAAGGAAAGGGGTACACCGAATCATCCGTCATTGCGCCGAACGGGTCATATCGCGGTACGGACCAGACTATTACGTGGAACGCGTCTTCATACGCGCCGTTTGCGTTCCTTGAACCCGGAGAACAAGGAACGTTTAATTTTCGTTTTCGCGTGCCGCAGTCATTTCCAATCCACTCCGTATCGGATTCCAATTTTTTTGTTCGATTTGACGGCACATTAGAGGCGCTCAATCGTCCGCCGGGGTTTGAAAACACCGATATTTCTATACAGAAGCAGTATGAAATAAAAATAAACACTGATTTGCAGGTTGTACGCAAGGCGTTATATTTTGATACCGTGTTGCCGGGTACGGGGCCTTTGCCGCCTGAAGTGGGGCGGGAGACGATTTATACTATTGTTTGGTCTCTTGTGAATTCGTCAAATGATATTAGGAATCTCACCGTAAAAGCATCGCTTCCCTCGTATATTATTTGGAAAGGAAGGGTAGATCCGCAGGGTTCGGGAATAACATATGATCCCGTAACGAACCAGATAACGTGGTCTATAGATACGCTTCCGCAAGGGACAGGTATTATACGGCCGGTTCGCGAAATATATTTTCAAGTCGGGTACATTCCCGCAACAGGAGACGTGGGACAGCGTCCGATTATTTTGTCGGAGGTGGTTGCCGAAGGCATTGATGTGTTCACAGAAGCGTTGATCCGCGAAACTGCAGCTGCGCAAAATACAGAACTTCGTTTTGACACGGGAACAGGACAGGACGACTGGCGGGTGGTGCCGTAGCGCAAGTCTTGTAGCATGGAGTGCACATCATGTAGTATGTAATGCATATATGGAGCAGGAAAAAATGGAACATATAATACGTTTTGCGAAGCGACGGGGATTTATATTCCCCGGTTCTTCGTTGTATGGGGGGCTGGCAGGCACGTGGGATTACGGTCCCCTGGGGTTTCGTCTGAAAGAGAATATTCGGCGAGCGTGGCTTTCCTTTTTTGTGGATACGCGCGAACACATGCACGCCATAGATGCGCCCATTTTGCTTCATCCGAGAGTGTGGGAAATGTCAGGGCATATAAAAGAATTTACCGATCCGCTCGTTGATTGTAAAAGCTGTAAAGGCAGATTTCGCGCAGACCACATACAAGGGAATACATGTCCTACATGCGGTAAGAAAGAGCTGACCGATGCGCGACCCTTTAATATGCTTTTTAAAACATGGGCGGGCCCCCTTGAAGAAGAATCTTCGCAAGTATATTTGCGTCCGGAACATGCGCAGGGAATTTTTATTAATTTTAAAAATGTCATGGATACAGTGCACCCGAAATTGCCGTTTGGTATTGCGCAGATTGGGAAAGTATTCAGAAATGAAATTTCTCCGGGGGAATTCTTATTCCGCTCTCGTGAGTTTGAGCTCATGGAATTCGAATATTTTGTGCGTAAGGAGGATTGGAAGAACGCATTTGAATATTGGTTAGAAGAAATGTTGAAGTGGACGGATGTGCTCGGCCTTCCTCGTAAAAAAATTCATGCCAATGATTTGCCTGACGGCGAGCGCGCGCATTATTCGTCTCGTACAGTTGATTTTGAATACGAATATCCGTCCGGAACGAAAGAGCTTATGGCGATTGCGTATCGGGGCGATTACGATATGAAGCGGCATATGGAAGGGAGTAGTGTGGATATCCGTTATTTTGACGAAGAAAAAAAGGAGCACGAACTCCCGCATGCCGTAGAGCCGACATTCGGGCTTGACCGCGCGTTTCTTGCTGTACTTGCCCAATCATATGCCGAAGAACAAATCAACTCTGCTCGGGGTAAACAGGAAAAAGAAAAAGACACGCGGATTGTATTGAAGATCCCAAAGAAACTCGCGCCATTCCAAGCAGCGGTATTTCCGTTGGTTGCGAATAAAAAAGATATCACCGAAAAAGCTCGCGCAATATACGAACGATTGCAAGGTGAAATTGCTGTCGCATGGGATGATATCGGCAATATCGGCAAGCGCTATCGCAGGCAAGACGAGATTGGCACGCCCTGGTGTATTACAATTGATTACGATACGCTTGAGAACGGCACGGTAACCATACGCGACAGAGATACCATGGAACAAGAACGGGTATCTGCCGACGACATCGTATTGTATATACGGGGAAAATTAAACACATAACCATATGAAAAAGAAAAAATTATCTTTCAAAAAAACGCTTCCGAATGGCCTTCGCATTATTGTTGCCCCCATGAGAGCAACGCAGGCAGTAACGCTTTTGGTGCTGGTAAAAACCGGTTCAAAATATGAAACAAAACGTACAAACGGCGTATCGCATTATTTGGAGCATCTCTTTTTTAAAGGAACGACGAAGCGCCCCCGCCCAGAACAAATTGCGCGCGAGCTTGATAGGATGGGCGCGCAATTTAACGCGTTTACTCTTCGTGAGACTACGGGGTACTGGGTAAAGAGCGCTACAAAGCATTTTGATACATCTTTGGATATCATTGCGGATATACTCCTTGATCCGCTGTTTGAAAAAGAAGAAATAGAAAAGGAGCGCGGAGTTATTGCCCAGGAATTAATGATGTATGAAGACATGCCTCAGCGCAAAGTGTTTGACGTATGGGAAGAGCTTTTGTACGGCAACCAGCCTGCAGGATGGCCTATCGGGGGAACGGTAGATACTATGCGGGGGATTACGCGTAATGACATTATGAAGTATCGCGAAAGCCAATACGTTGGTACAAATACGGTTATTGTTGTTGCGGGGAACATTGATCCTTCTGTCGCATTTCAGAAAATCGGGAAAGCGTTTGCTTCGTTTAAGCGCGGCCACCCAAAAGGGAAACACGGCGTGAAGGAACGGCAGATAAAACCCGCACAAAAAATATTCCATAAAAAAACCGAACAGTCGCATGTAGTTGTAGGTGTCCGGGCGTATGATATGTATGATGATCGCAGATATGCATTGGGGCTTTTGAGCGCTATTTTGGGGGGCACTATGTCATCCCGTCTTTTTGTTGAAATTCGTGAACGGCTTGGGCTTGCCTATTACGTGCAATCAGGCGTTGAGTCGTATACGGACTCGGGGTACATTATTGCCCGTGCGGGAGTTAAGCATGATTCAGTTGCGCTTACGACCAATAAAATTTTGGAACAATTTTTTGATATGCGGCTAAAAGGGCCCACTGATGAAGAAGTATCATTTGCGAAAGATCACCTCCGCGGATCGCTTGCCCTGTCATTTGAGTCGTCTGACGAAATTGCCCAATTTTACGCCGAACGGGAACTTTTTTACAATGATAGTAAAACGCCGGAAGAAATAGTAAGGCGGTTTGAGAAAGTAACCAGGAATGATATTATACAGGTAGCGCGCGATGTGTTTGATTCTAAAAAAATAAACTTTGCGCTTGTAGGACCGCAGAAAGGTATTCATCTCTCAACTCTTATTAAAGATGCTTCGCGGTACAAAAAATAATCCACTGCTGTATACGCAGTAGCACATGTATGGGTACTTCTAAACAGATAATTGAAATAGGGAGCGGTACGATTTTACGCGTCATTCTTTTTTTGTTGCTATTGGCGTTTTTGTATTTTATACGCAACATTCTTGCAATCGCGATTTTTTCCGTTGTAATTGCATCGGCCGTTGAGCCGGCAGCCGCCTGGTTTGCCCAGAGGAAAATCCCCCGCGTTATAGGGGTGCTTATTACGTATATTGCGGCATTTATTGTATTGACTGCCGCATTTTCGTTGGTTGTGCCGCCGCTTTTCTCCCAGTTTTCAAGTTTAGCAACGGACATCCCCGCGTTTATTGAAAACGTAACGGAACCTACGGTGCTTGCGGAGTATTTTCCTTCATTGCCTTCGTCCATCGGGAATCTTCTTGGGTCAATCGGGCAGGATCTCTCGCAGGCAATCTCCGGACTTTCGGGCGATTTTTTTCAGACAGCTTCGGGGGTATTCGGCGGGGCACTTTCTCTTTTTATCATTATTGTGCTTTCGTTTTATCTCTCGGTGCAGGAAAACGGAATTGAAAGTTTTTTACGCGTTGTAACGCCTCTTCATTATGAAGAATATGTGTTGAGTGTGTGGAGGCGCTCAAAACGGAAAATCGGGCGTTGGATGAGGGGGCAGATTTTATTAGGCGTGCTTGTAGGGGTTATGAGTTTTTTGGGCCTCGCTATTTTGCAGGTTGATTTTGCGTTGTCCCTGGCGATACTTGCCGGGGTTTTTGAATTGATTCCCATGTTTGGAGCAACGCTCGCGGCGATTCCTGCCGTTATTCTCGCATTTCTCCAAGAACCGATTTTGGGTTTGCTGGTTCTCGCGCTCTATATTATTATTCAGCAGATTGAAAATAATTTGATATATCCCATTGTTATGCGCAAAGCCATAGGTGTGCATCCCGCGCTCGTTATTCTTTCAATGATTATCGGCGCGCAGATGGGGGGAGTTGCGGGGGTGCTTCTCGCAGTCCCTATTGTTGTTGTGCTTGTAGAAATATCAAATGATATCATTGCCGAAAAGCACACGACATAAGCTCAAAGCGTAAAACGAAAAGCTCAAAGCAAACGTTTAGTACAAGATTGGTTTTGAGTTTTACGTTTTGAACTTTTAGTTTTTATACTATGGAGAAATTCTATATAACCACTTCTCTTCCGTATGTAAACGCTCCTCCCCACATAGGATTTGCGTTGGAGGCCGTACAAACAGATGTCGTTGCACGATGGAGACGCATCAAGGGAGATGATGTCTTTTTTTTGTCGGGCACGGATGAGCACGGCGCAAAAATAGTGCGGAGCGCTGAAAAAGCGGGGAAAACGCCGAAAGCGCTTGTTGACGACAATGCCGCGTTATTCAAGCGTCTCCTTTCGGAACTTTATATTTCAAATAACGATTTTATCCGTACATCCGACCAGACGCGCCATTGGCAGGGAGCGCAGGCGCTCTGGAAAGCGATTGCAGAGAAGGGGGATTTGTATAAAGCAACATATAAAGGATTGTATTGCGTGGGGCATGAAGCATTCATTACTGAAAAAGATTTGGTTGACGGGAAATGCACCGATCACAACCAAGCACCTGAACTATTGGAGGAGGAAAATTATTTTTTTCGTCTTTCAAAATATTCTCAAAAAATAAAAGAGCTTATTTCCAAAGACGAAATAAAAATATACCCCGATTTTCGCAAGAACGAAATTATGGCGCTCTTGGAAGAGGGGTTGCAGGATATCAGTTTTTCACGGCCGTCAAAAGATATTTCGTGGGGTGTGCCGGTACCGGGCGACTCTTCGCAGACAATGTATGTATGGTGCGATGCGCTTTCAAACTACGTCTCCGCACTCGGATTTGGGGGTAGTAACAATTCCCATTTCAAAAAGTATTGGCCTGCAGATCTTCATGTTATAGGAAAAGATATTCTTCGGTTTCATGCGGCAATCTGGATAGGAATGCTTTTGTCGGCGGGGCTTCTTTTGCCGAAAGTTATTTTTGTCCATGGATTTATTACTTCGGGAGGTAAGAAAATGTCAAAAACGATAGGCAATGTCGTTGATCCATTTGATCTTATTCGCCGTTTTAGCGCGGATGCGTTACGATATTTTTTACTCCGTGAAGTCCAGCCGTTTGAGGATGGCGATTTTACGGAGGAACATTTTGTGCAAGCGTATAACGCCAATCTTGCCAACGGGCTTGGAAATTATATTTCGCGCGTTTCTAAAATGATAGTGCAATATTTTGGGGAAGATTTTGAAAAGCCCGCCGAATCATTTTTGGATTCGGTCCCACTGCAGGCGCATTCCGAATTGTTGCGAATTCAAAACAAAGACGGAGGTAATATAGAAACATTCAGTGTTCCGTTTTCATATGAGCAGTATGTGTACCCGCAATATAAAAAGGCGCTTGATGCCTACCAATTTTCACGCGCGCTTGATATAACATGGGGCTTTTTGGGAGAACTTGACCGATATATACAGCACTACGAGCCGTTTAAGCTTATAAAAACCGATAAAGAAAAAACCCACGCGGTATTATGGCAAACGGCATACGGAGCGCTTGCATGCGCTGATATGCTTCGGCCGTTTCTTCCCGAAACCGCAAAAAAGATTTTTGAAATATTCGGAACAACTCCGGATGGATACCAGAACAAAAAATCATTCAATATTACGCCCGGGGAAGGGCTTTTCCCAAGAAAATAAAAAACGACCCGGGGGTCGTTTTTTTTGTTAGGCAACCTTTATATCGGTTGTGAAAATTTTTTTTATCACTATTTTCATTTTTGTTTCTACAAACTCATTCAGTTCATCGCCGCTCAATCCCGCTGAAGCACCCCAAACATAAATTTTTTTTTCTATATTTATCAGCATGGCTCGATCTCCGTCGTTCCACCCAAGAAATTTATCACTTTCCATCAGGATTACGTCTTTTATGAAGACCCCTTCTCCCCGTATCATTTCAATTTGTTCTCCGGTTGGGTCCACAAAAATCTCAAGCAGAAGTCCTTTCTCATTTTTAATCGCGAAGGATGAATTTTTTGGCTGGCGTATTGCGAGCAATACGCCGGTGTCCGTTTCTTGGCATTCAATATCGCCTGGGCAAGCCCAAGTTTTTAGTGGTTCTTGCTTTCTCATACTTTTCTCCTAACCGTCCCAATCCGGATCCCAGTCATCTTTTTCTTCCATAATATAAAATATTATTGCCACATATTCTCTTCTCTTATAATGGATTATGTCTGCGCGTGCGCGGGCGTTTTCTCCATACACTGCTTTGATATAATCCCGTAAAGAGGGAATAAGCAACCGTTCTAGCGCATTCTGGATAGTTCGCAACAAAATGGTTCCCGTTCTTCTTCCAAAAAAGTATTTTGTTGTTTTATTTTGAATAAAATGACACTCTTTTTTAGAGAACAAAAATCGTGTCCCATCACAACCTAGCTTAAATAGTTTTAATTTTATAGCACTTAGAAGGGAATCTTCAGGATCAATATGTATGATTTCCGTGTTGTCCTTTTTTAATATTATCAAAGACGGTCTCCTTTCATTTTATCTCTTAATTTTATATCATAATTTTATGTATGAAGCAACCGCGATTGATTGATTCCCACACACACATGCAGTTCGCTGCTTTTAAGGACGATATGCCGGAAGTTATTCGGCGTGCGCTTGAACATGGAGTTTGGATGGTAAATGTCGGGACGCAGAAAGACACCTCGAGACAAGCAATTACGCTTGCCGAAATGTATGATGAGGGGGTGTATGCAGCGGTTGGGCTTCATCCGATTCATGCCGATAAATCTTTTCATGATACAGACGAACTCGGAGGAGACGCAGGATTTGAAAGCAGGGGAGAAGAATTTGATGTTGATTATTATACAAACTTGGCACAGCGCAAAAAAGTGGTTGCCGTCGGTGAATGCGGATTAGATTATTTTCGGGTTGAGGGTGATGCGGAGTCAATAAAAATAAAACAAAAAGAAATATTTAAAAAACACATAGATGTCGCCCGCGCTATCGGCAAGCCCCTCATGATTCATTGCAGGCCCTCAAAACACAATGACGCATATGAAGATATCATCGCGCTATTGCAAGAGAGGCATGTTGCGGGTGGAGTCGTTCATTTTTTTGTCGGGTCTATAGATATTGCCGAAAAATTTCTTGCTCTTGGTTTTTCGTTTACGTTTGGGGGAGTGATTACCTTTGTGCACGATTACGACAAGGTGGTGCGGTATATTCCCTTAGATCGGATACTAACCGAAACAGATGCGCCGTATGTTACTCCCGCTCCGTACAGAGGCAAGCGGAACGAACCGTCTTATGTAGAAGAGGTTGCAAAAAAAATAGCGGAGTTGAAAGGAGTGTCATTTGAGGAAGCAGCAAGGCAAACGGTATTGAATGCGAAAAAGATTTTTAATATATGAGAGAGTGCAGCATATAAAAAAGGACTACTGTAATAAGTGGTCCTTTTTGTGTGGATTTTTTCTATTGTCTTTCCGCAATCGGTTTTAAATAAGAATCAAGTAACGCGTCCATATGCTTAAACGATTCGCAGACAAAAAATATCGGGTTGAAGGCATATACAGTTTTGGGAATACGTGCGATGGTTTCTACGTCAAACGGCGCGAGTATTACTCCGCCTCCGAAATAGCCGCGACGGGCAATGTTTAATTTGGTATACAGGGAATCCATTACATTCCATCCCGCTTCTGGAGACGACATATTTCCTTGTTCGTGCAGCTCATTGACGCCGTCAGTGATGCGATATATGTCGCTCTTATGTGCGGCGAACTGATCGGTAAGCTGGTTGAATATGTCTTTTGTATAATCAATCATGTTGTCGCGGGAAAGCCGATAGAACTCCATGATGGTGTTTGCAAGTTCCGCACGGCCAGAAAGGATTCCCGCACCGAATATCTTGAAGCGATTTTCTTCTATGACCAATCCGAACTCGGTACTGTACCATGCAAGACGCTTGATAACTTCCTTTTCTTCCGGTGTCGCTTTCAGGTATGCGGGAGCGAATTTATCTTCAATATCGGCATAGAATTTCTGTGTTAGGTATGGCAAGTGCCCGAAAATATCATGGAACATGTCTGGTTTTGGTGTAAACTCCATCTCATTGCGATCCCGCAAATAATCGGTAACAAGAAAAATGCGTTTTGCAAATTTCGGATACCAATTATCCCCTTCGGTGTATCGCACGATCGTGCGTTCTACTTTCCATCCCGTGCGAGAGGCAATGTGTCTGTTGAGGTGGGCAACAGTAGGGATGCGGCGCGGTTCGAGTTCTAGCAGAGGTAATCCATTTTTGAACTCCCGACAGATATGTTCCAATATATATGGCTGATGAATGCCCGCGTATAAATCTGCCCAAATCGCGTGTTGTTCTGGGGAAAAATCAATTTCCTGGTTAAGAGCGGTGTACTCTTTTGTCGGATCAATATCCTGATGAGCAATATCGCCTGTATAGAACGGCTCTTTTTTTTCTTCGGTCATACTATAATCCCTCCTCGCAATCGGTGATTGCAAAGCCCAATATGATGATACAATTTTTAAAGATTGCAAGGTCATGGTATCACCGGAAAAAAAGCAGGTCAACAGAAGAGCGTACAAAAATTCCCAATCATTTCTATATGCGCGCGGGGCTTTTCTTTTGGAAAAAATTGTGGTATTATGCAAACGATGTTTTTTGAAAAATAAAAATAAACCCGCCCTTGTTAACACTATGGCGAGGCGGAGAAGGACTCACACGATGAAAATACTAGATTGGCTTGGAGTTGATCCCATGGGTTGGTTTTTGGGCGACAAGGATGTTGCATCTCGCTTGATACAGATGACCATGATTGTTTCTCAAACGAATGATCCGGACGATATTAAAAAAGCATTTTTCGGATTACTTGAACCGGTAAAAGATAAATTACCGCGGATATTTTCTCTCCTGTTTCTTTCGGGGAAAATGTCGTCGGCATTGCTTGCGTATGAACTGCATATAGGATTTCGGATATTTGCCGGGCGCTTTATTGGGGGGAACGATATGCCAAGCATTGTGCGTACCATTCGTTCATATCACGCAAAAGGCATAAAGGTAAATTTGGATATTTTGGGAGATGCGGTATTTTCCGAAAAAGAAGCTCAAAAATATATTGACGACTATTGTCTTTTGTTTTCCGAGCTTCCAAAATACGGAATTAATGCGTCGCATGATGTGAGCGCGTCAATAAAAATTTCGGCTGCGTATTCGCAAATTGATCCATCTAATCCCGACTATTCTGTTGGCGTGATATGCAATCGTCTTGAACCATTTTTTGTGCTAGCGCAAAAATTTGGATTCAATATCTATTTTGATGCGCTTGAACGGGAGTATCGGGAGATTCAATTTCGCGTCTTTGAGCGGATGCATAAAAAATATGGCGATACCGCGCGGTTTGTGGTGCAGTCATATTTCAAAGATTCGCTCGGCATGATAGACCGTCTTGCGGAAATGCGGGTGCGGCACGGCAGTCCTGTGTGGGTGCGCTTGGTGCTTGGCGCCTACCACTCCTTTGAGCAATATACCGCGCGCATTCGCGGACAGGATATTCCTGTGTGGACCGTAAAAGAGGACACGAATCGTAATTTTCGAGCGTGTTTTAGCGAGGGAGTACGTCGAAGTCTTTGTATGGTGTCAGGCACACAAAATGCGGATCATATTCTGTATGCGCTGAAAAACGGTTCGTCCGGGACCCAGCTATTACGGGGTATGGGTGAACCGTATGCGTTCGGTGCGCTTGTCCCACAGGGGTTCCCGGTATGTTTTTATGTTCCGGTGGTCCTTACTAAGAGCTTTGCCCAGGGCATAGGATTTTTGATACGGCGGGTTGATGATAATACCGGCCCCGAAAGTTTTCTTGCGCGTTATTTTGGCAGAAAAATGAAAGGAGCCGTCCGCACTCTCAAAGAAGGCATAGAGGAAATTGAATGGAGGAAAGCAGCATGATGATACAAAACGAATATTTCAGAAATGAACCACAGGAAGATTTTTCCGATCCGCACATTATCGCAAAGATAGAGCAGGGGATTAAGGCGTTTGAATCTAAGTGGTTTGGCGTGATGAAGCCTCGTCCGGTAATTATTGGCGGAGACGAAGACAATACGGGCGATTATATGGATATATATGATCCCGCAAGGCGTTTTCGGTTGTTGGGGCGCGTACGCATTGCGACTCCCGACAATGTTGAAAAAGCCTGCCTGGTAGCCCACAGGGCGTTCCAAAAAAGTTTAGAATTTTTCTGGGATGATTTTGACGGGTGGCTTTTGGGACGGAAACGCGTTATCCAAAAAGCGCTCGAGCTTATCCGCGAGGAGCGCTATATTATTGCGCCATTAATTTCGTGCGAAGTTTCAAAATCGCTGAAAGGTTCTTTCGGAGAAATAGAAGAAGCGATTGATTTTGGCGAATATTATCTTTCGCAGGTTGATGCTTTATTTGAGCGGGTTCGCACTCGTTCGGATATAGAGACAGAAAAGAATATGCGTATTCCTGTTCCAAGGGGACCCACCGTAGCAATAAAAGTTTGGAATTTCCCACTCTCGCTTTCGTTTGAAAGCATAGGCGCGTCCTACCTTGCAGGGTGCCCGGTCCTTTTTAAGCCGGCGGAGCAATCGTCATTGGTTGGGTATTATCTTGTTGATCTTTTGTTGCGTGCGGGTATGGAATCTGATTTTATTTCGTATCTTCCCGGGTATGGAGACATAGGTGAAGCGCTTGTGAAAAATCCATATACAGCCCACATTTGTTTTACGGGCTCCATGGAAGTAGGGCACAAGATAAATGTTGCTGCAGCCGTTGCTGTTGCCGAAAACCCATATGCGTATCCATGTGGCACGAAACGAATTGAGGGAGAGCTTGGCGCGAATAATCCTATGATTGTGACGCGAAGCGCGAATATTGACGATGTAGTAAAAGCGATTCTTGTTTCCAAATGGAATCAGGAGGGAAGAAAATGTTCTGCGTTGCAGCGCTTATTTATTGTAGCGTCACCGGAACACGAATTTTCCAAGGCTCTTATGTCGCGGGTGATCGGAGGAGCTTCTTCGTTTGAATATGGCCATCCGGTATTCGGCAAGAAAAGATACAGCAATAATGCGGTCATTGATGGGGAGGCTTTTAAGCGGATCAAAGATCGCATCAATGAATGCAGAAAGATAAAAGAACCATTGCTTGAAGTTGATTTGTCGGATATGGAAGAAGACGGATATTTTATCGGTCCTGTAATTTTTGAGGGTATCCCTCATGATTCATCACTCGTACGAGAAGAAATATTCGGTCCGGTGCTGTTTATCTTTTTTGTAGACTCGCTTGAAGAAGCGATCCGCATGGCCAACATGTATCCTCATATTACTACAGGCATTTTTACGCAGGACGCGAAAGAAAAAGGGCAGTTCATCCGCGGGATGATGACGGGAGGGAAAAGCGGTTTAATATACGTAAACCGCGAAATTGTCGGAGCGGTAGCAGGACAGCATCAATTCGGCCCTATCAATCAATCGGGGAGCGGATATAAGCTTGCAACGCCGAATCGCATGAGACTCTTTGTAAATGAAGTGGGGGTCTCGGAAAACTTCTTATCTCAGGGTGTTCTTTTTAAAAATGAATAACAAAAAGCCTCGTACCAAGCGTACGGGGCCTTTTTATTGCTATAATATGAATAATGGGTTATTTTATGCATTGATTATATGACTAATTTCTTATAACTCATAACATATAACTTTTTACAATGAATCCCGTTAGAGATCGCGGACGCGCAATATAAAGTCAGATTTTATAAAATGTTTAAATATCTTATTAAAAAATGTAGTACGTGGAATACTAAGTCCGCGTCCTATCTCTAACGGGATGAAACGAGTTCCCAAAAAAAATGTTTCCTTAGTCCTGCATGATGTACGGCCGCCCGAGGGAGTAACGCTTCGTCCGGCGCCGTCTGCGCTAAACGCTATTCCCGCGACGCCTAAAAAAAACCATATTCTCTACACCCGCGTAGAAAATTCTACGGTGCGTTTTGCGTCGGTTCGTGATATTGCGCCGCAAGCGAGAAATAAAAAAGAAGCCCAGAAATTTTTGCGCCATAAAAAAAATAATCTCGAACTGCCTAGCAGGTTATCTTACCGAACCGGCAATAAATGGTGGAAGAAAGTGGCGATCGCGATCTCTTTCGCGGTATTTATTTTGGGCGTAGTCTACGGGGTCGGTATTTTGAATTTTAAACGCGATAGCGTCGCCTCGCTTCGGAGCATATACGGCGATTTCCAGTCTTCGGTTCAGTCTTTTAAAAATTGGCGTCCGGAGGCGGCGAAGACATCTTTGCTTCAAGCGGATGCCAAACTTTCAGGCTTAACCAATGGCGCCAATCGTTATGGGTTGTTTCAGCTCTCCGATATTCTTGATTCGATTATTCCGGCCTTTGGGGCTGTGCCATCAGTGTTTAAAAATTTAGGCAGCTTTACCAACTCGCTCTTGGAGGCTGCGGGCGCGCTCCATGAGCTTAAAACTTCCGGCCTAAGTTATTTTATCTCCGGAGACGGCGATAAGTTTCTCGCGCTTCTAAGGACGCTCCAAAAGAATAGCGACGAGATTACTCATAGCAGTACTGACCTAATAAACGAAGCCAATACTTTAAAAAATTTGCCTCTGGGCAAGGAATTTCTGAATGTTAGTTTGGCAGAAAATTTGCCTATGCTAACTGAACTTTATTCCGCTAAAGATCTTTTGCGGAGCTTAATAACGCTCTTAGAAAAACCTGACGGCTTTCACTTCGCGCTTTTTTTCCAAAACCCTTCGGAGATGCGCCCATCAGGCGGTTTTATTGGTTCTTACGCTGACCTGTTTGTAGAGAACGGCGCGATAAAAAATATTGACGTACGCGACATTTACGATCCAGACGGCCAGTTGGATTTAAAAGTTGTTCCGCCCAAACCTCTTCAAGGTACGACGGTGAGCTGGGGCGCGCGGGATGCCAATTGGTTCTTTGATTTTCCTAAAACCGCGGCCAAGGTACTGGGCTTTCTCCAGGTTTCTAAAATCTATTCGGAAAAAAATGTGACATTTGAGGGCGCGGTTGCTTTAAATACCGACCTCATTGAAGGCATTTTAGGCATTACCGGACCTATCGCGCTTCCCGATTACAACCTCGCGCTTGCTAAGGATAATTTTTTAACCGAGGTTCAGAAAGAAGTGGAGACCGGCACGAATAAGGAGTTACATCAGCCAAAAAAAATTTTAAAAGATTTCATGCCGCTTTTTTTGGCGTCGCTCAAAAATTTGAATGATGATGGCAAAGAAAAACTGCTTGAGCTTGTTGCCGGCC
>JAUYHD010000023.1 GCA_030690215.1 bacterium
AGAGGATTTACGATACTATCTTAGATTATGGAATATGTACTACAATGACCTTGAACATTGCGGATTGAATGGGAAAACTCCAAATGAATTTCTCGCGAATTATCAACTAATCAATCCGCCAAATGTGCCTGCCTAAAACACGCATTAAAAAAGAAGGGGCTCCTTTTGAGGGGAGCCCTTTTTCTATTTTTTAATCAGGTTTTTCAACAGTGATGACGATATATCTTTTTCTTTCTTCTTTCACTATAAAACGCATGTTCCCATTTTTTAAATACAGCACAGAAGTAAAATTATTATTTAATATTCGTATCACTTTGTCTTTAGAAGACATCGTTTTATCTTCTGTTGCTCCTCTCAGTAACACAGAAAGAAGATTTTCTTTTGACGCGAATGCGGGGAAGCGTTCTCGGAAACGTTTTTTTGCGTGTCCCGTAAAAATAACCTCTCTTTTGTCCAGTAGAGCGTTGTCGTACAGTTGGTATCCCGCAAGATTGGTTGCTTTGGCATCAAGCACGTTTTCAGATATTCTGAATGTTGCGGGCGCAATCTTCGGTTCTTCAATACTCGCAATCGCAGGACCTTCCACATTTGATTCTGGATTTATTACAAGCGTGTCTTCGTCGGTTGCAAAAGGAAAGACAAAGACATGCTCAACTAAAATTATCCTTGTTTTTATGGAAATGATAAATCCGTATTGCCCATTTCGTACAACATAACTGCCTTCTTTTTTTTCGGGGAAAAGAGATTTTCCTAACGCGATATCTACAAATTCCGCGTTGATAAGGATTTTTTTAAGAGCTTTTGCTTTTTTGGGATGGGTGTCCCGCTTTTTGTTACAATGCCCATCAATCTCTTCAAACTCATTGGCAGTATTTTTTGGGATTTCAAATTTTCTATGATTTTCCGCAAGAATTTTTCGTAATGGATATTTGTGGAAAATGACAGCACCTCCCTCTCGGAACTCTGGTAAGATTGTACAGCATGTTAATTCTTATGTCAATCCTTTGCCCCACAATGTGGGGTTTTCTTTTTTTGTTGTATACTATACGTATTATTGGATATATATTTTTTGTATGGATTTTTCACTCTTTTTCAATGATCTGATTGAGCCCTGGTTTTTTGAACATGGGTTTCGTCTTATTTTTCTTGTTGTAGCCCTCTTCATAGCGCAACGGATAGCGCGCATAGCTATACGAAAATCTGTTCAGGGATACACAAAACATGCCTATAAGCTTCGCGACGGTAAGGCGCAGGAAAAGCGTGAAGAAACGCTTGCGGGCGTATTTTTGTCTGCGGTGGGGGTTGTTATCTGGGTGATTGGCGGTATCATGATTCTTTCAGAGCTCGGTGTCAACACAGGACCTCTTATCGCGGGCGCGGGAATCGTGGGTATCGCGTTTGGTTTTGGCGGGCAGTGGCTCATCAAAGATATTATTGCGGGGTTTTTTATTATTCTTGAAGACCAATATCGGAAGGGTGACATAGTAAAAATTGCGGGCATCGCAGGAGAGGTGACCGGGGTTAATTTACGCCACACCATACTTCGCGACTTGGACGGCACAGAGCACCATGTTCCGAATGGTTCCATTTCAATTGCTTCCAATCTTACAAAATTTTCGTCGCGCGCAAACATAGATATTAGTATCGCGTATAAAGAGAACGTTGACGAGGTGATGGAGGTGTTAAACCACGTTGGAAAAGAAATGGCAGAAGATGAAGCATGGAAAAGCAAATTCATAAAACCGATAAGCGTATTAGGAATACAGGACTTTGCGGATTCCGCTGTTGTTATAAAGGTGCTTGGAGAGACAAAGGCAGGAGAACAATGGGCGATTTCGCGCGAGTTTCGCCGCCGGGTGAAGAATACATTTGATGAAAAGGGGATTGAGATTCCGTTTCCGCATCGGGTTGTCTTTACCCGCAATGAGTAACAAACATAATGTATGCATATACGATACGCGATGAGACAGCGGTTTTTGTGACTTGCGGCAAAACCGCTGTTTTTATTTACAGGTCTCGAGGTATACGATCCTCCTCTTATTGCCCGATGCCAAAAAATGCCCTACCATAAAGGATATTATGAGAACTCTTATCAATGAAACACCCGAAAAAATAGGTGAAAAAGTAACTCTTTTTGGCTGGGTTGCGGTTAGACGCGACCACGGCAAGCTTATTTTTATTGATCTGCGCGATGCCTCTGGGATGCTCCAGGTTGTATTCAACCCAAAAGATCCGGAGCTCTTAAAGAGTGCTGATGCAATCCGTTCGGAGTGGGTGGTTCGCATTGAGGGCGAAATAAAAAAACGTCCCGAAGGAATGATAAATAAAGACCTCCCGACGGGTGCCGTTGAAATGAACGCAACTCTGCTTGAGGTGCTTTCAAAGGCGGAAACACCTCCATTTGCGGTTGATACCGATGGAAAAGAAATAGGCGAAGATAACCGCCTCATGTATCGCTATTTGGATTTACGGCGTCCTCGTCTTCAAAAAAATATTCGCGCGCGCGCGGCAACACATTTATTGATTCGTAATTTTTTGGCGGACAAAGGATTTATCGAAATAGAAACGCCATATCTTACGCGCTCAACTCCTGAGGGGGCTCGCGATTATGTAGTGCCGTCCCGTCTTCAAAAAGGATCATTTTACGCCCTTCCGCAAAGCCCCCAGCAGTATAAGCAGCTATTGATGGTTGCGGGATTTGAAAAATATTTTCAAATTGTGCGATGTTTCCGCGACGAAGATACGCGAGGCGACCGCCAGCCGGAATTTACCCAGCTTGATATTGAAATGAGCTTTGTAACAGAAGAAGACATCATTAATCTTGCGAAAGAAATTTGTGGGCACATAGTAAAGGGTTTATATCCGGATAAAAAAATAACTCAGCCGTCGTTCAGGCGTCTTACCTACGCAGAATCAATGAAAGAATACGGGAGCGACCGCCCGGATCTCCGAAAAGATAAAAACAATCCAAATGAATTTGCATTCGTGATTGTGACCGACTTTCCGATGTTTGAAAAACTTAAGGATGGTTCGTGGTCTTCGGTTCATCATCCGTTCACATTGCCGAAGCTGGAAGATGGAAGTGATGTATATGAAGCATTAGCAGGAGACCGCGACCTTTCCGACTTCTTGGCTCACCAATATGATGTGGTGCTGAATGGTAATGAGATTGCGGGCGGTTCACTCCGTATATATAAGCCGGATCTCCTGCAGGCGGTATTTGAGCGTCTGGGGCATGGTGCGGAGAATTTTCAGGAACAATTTAAACATATGGTAGAAGCATTCGGGTTTGGCGCTCCTCCGCACGGAGGAATAGCATTCGGGCTTGATCGGCTTCATACCGTTCTTCAAAACGAATCTTCAATCAGAGAAGTAATCGCATTCCCCAAAACAGGAGATGGGAGAGACCTTATGATGCGCGCGCCCGCCGAGCTTAGCGATGAACAGTTGGGAGAATTAGGCATTGAAGTAAAAAAGAAAAAAAAGAAATGATTCGTATAAATTTTTAATTTTCAATTTCTAATTTTTAAAAAATTTTTAGTAATTTAATTATTGAAAATTGAAAATTAGAAATTGAAAATTTGAATTATGGTATTTCATATTAAAACCCAAAAATTCGAAGGCCCCCTTGATATGCTCCTTACTATGATTGAGGAGCGAAAATTTTCTATCAACGAAGTATCTCTCGCCCAAATAGCGGGAGATTATTTAGTACACATCAAAGAGCTTCCCGACCTTCCTAAGCGCGAAGTATCGCAATTTTTGGTGATTGCAGCCACGCTTATGCTTATTAAATCCCGATCGCTTCTGCCACAGCTTGAGATGGATAAAGAGGAAGAGGCAGATATCGCAGAACTTCAGGATCGTCTACACCAGCTTAAAATATTCCGCGAGCTTGCGCGAAAGCTCGGCAAATTTGCGTTACAGCGCGCGCAGTTGTATTCGCGTGACACCACCTATGGTTTTGAGATGGGCTTTTTCCCTCCGGAAGAATTCGCGTTCTCAAATATTTTGGAAGCCGCCGAATCAATTGTTCTTCGCCTGCCAAAAGAAGATCCCTTGCCTCAGCATGTTTTGGAAAAAATAATCACCCTTGAAGAAAAAATAGAAGAATTAACCCAGCGGATACGCAACAATCCGAAAGTAATATTCGGCGCTCTTACCGATAAACAAGACAAGGCCGAAGTCATCGTAAGTTTTTTAGCACTTCTTGAGCTTTTTAAAGACGGTATTATTTTTGCCGAACAAAAAGGCCTCTTCCACGATATCCATATTCATCATGCAAAAACTTCCACAGACAATTGAATCACTCCTGTTCGTGTTGGGGGAGCCGACGAGTTTTAAGCGTTTGGCGGTATTAACCGGCGCATCGGACGAAGAGGTGATGCGAGCAGTTGATGAATTAAGCGCGTCGCTTATAGACCGCGGTATTCGACTGGTGCGCACCGAAAACTCTGCGGGACTCGTGACAGCGCCCGAATCGTCAAAAATAATAAGCGAGGTAATGAAAGAAGAATTTTCCGGGGATTTAAGCAGGGCTGCACTCGAGACTCTTGCGATTATCATTTACAAGGGCTCGGCATCCCGGCCGGATGTTGATTATGTCCGGGGAGTTAATTCCAGCTTCACGATGCGTAATTTGCTCGTGCGCGGTCTTGTTCTGCGCACCCCCCATCCTACGGATGCGCGTTCGTATATTTATAGGCCGTCTGTTGATTTGTTGAAGTATTTTGGGATATCCCGCATTGAAGACATCCCCGAGTATGAACGCATCCGCTCCGAGCTTCAAAAACAGAAGCCGGAAGAGGAGGCAAAAGAAGGAGATACGACAAAAGAAAAAAATAATTAAATTTTTCATAGCTATTAAAAACCATGACAGAACAATTTAAAGATTCTAATTTTCAATCAAAAGAAGAAGAAAGTCTTGAAGAAAAGCTCAAGGGCAGATATATGATTGAAAGAATAAAAGAGGGAGAATGGGCGCAGTGTGAGTCGGATGAATGTTTTGAAGAGGCAGAATGGTTTGTCGATGGTTTTACATATTGCTCAAAGCATAAAGAAAGCCTGCTTAGGGCTTTGAGTGAAACGGATGAAAAACGACGCCAAGAAAAAGAAACAAAGAAAGGATCAACATATATCCGTCCCAAAAATTTACTTGGCGCGTACGGTTTGGATACCGGCAGACCGGGGCTTACGGAAGAAGAGGGGGAGATGCAAAAACTGCTTTCCGAGGAATATAAAACCCTTGGCACAAGTTTTTTTGAAGAGATACGGGAATGGCGAGCGCTTCATCCTGACGCAACACTCGGCGATTCCATTCGGGCGCTATACAAGAGAGCTGAAGAAAAATCTGAGAAAAACTCTGAATCGCAGGACACCACACAAGACCAAAAAGAAGAAGAAAAAAAATGAGAGCATTCCTTGTTACATTGATTGTCGTTCTTTTAACGGGCTTCCTTTTGCAAGCCCCTTTTGATCGTTTGAAAGAAAATGACTTGCTTGGAGAGGCGGGAGCATTGCAAGCAAATAGTATTGCCGCAAAAAAAGCGCGCGTGGAGGAAATATTCAATTCCGTGTCGCTTGAAGCAAAGGGCGTTATTGTGCAAGAATATCCTTCAGGGAACGTTCTTTTCGCGAGAGACGAACATGCGCTGTTTCCGCTTGCAAGCGTCGCAAAGCTTATGACAGCGCTTACTGCCCAAGAGGCAGAACAGAACAAACCGTCGCCGTTCCCGCTTGTTGTACCGATTACCGAGGGTGCTGTCAGGCAGGAAGGGGATAGCGGTTTTCTTGCGGGCGAAACCTTTTATGTAGAGGATCTTATTGATATTATGCTCGCGAATTCTTCAAATGACGCGGCGTTCGCTATTGCCGGTTTTTCGGGGGATATATTTGCAGGCCAAGATCTGACCGAAAAAGATTCTGTTGAAGTATTTATCCAGCGCATGAATATAAAGAAAAACGGTCTTGGGCTTTTCGATTTGCAATTTTCCAATGTAACGGGGCTTGATATTGATGAAGAAAACAATGTGTCCGGCGCGTACGGAAGTCCGGCGCATGTCGCGGGCCTTGTAGCGTTGTTGCTTCGGGATTATCCGTTTATGCTTGAAAGAACTCAACAGGACGTGCTTGTCGTGTCTTCTTCTGATTCAGTTCATTCGTTCGAAAATACGAATTATCTTGCCTCTTCAATTCCCGGACTTCGTGCGTCCAAAACGGGCTATACGGAACTTGCGGGAGGCAACCTTGCGGTTGCTATAGATATCGGTTTTGGCCGTACGGTTATTATTGTTGTGCTCGCTTCAAGTTTTGACGGGCGATTTAGCGATATAGAGCGTTTGTATAATGCAACGCTTGAATATTACCGCGAATAAAAGCATATGGGATATAATAAAAATATACGAATATGATTCTTAATATCCTCAAAGTATTCGGCCTTACTACGCTCGCGTTCTTTATCGGGATTTTGGTGACGCCGGTGTTGTCTCATTATTTATACAAGTATAAAATGTGGCGCAAAGAAGTCCGCCAATTCGCGCCCGATGGCGCGCCAACTCCCATCTTTGCGCGTCTGCATGCTGGTCGTGAGCGTAATGTCCCGCGTATGGGGGGTATCCTTGTGTGGGGCGTTGTACTTGTCGTGAGCATCCTCTTTTTTGTTCTCGCTAATCTTTTTCCTGCTTCCGCTCTTTTAAACAAGCTTAATTTTGTAAGCAGAGAGCAGACATGGCTTTTGCTTTTTACTCTTGTCGCCGCTTCTTTAGTCGGTCTTGCTGATGATGTATTTCAGATATTCGGAAAAGGAAAATATATTGCCGGAGGAATTCGTTTTACTCGGCGTCTTGGGCTTATTATTTTGATTGCGGCGATCGGCGCGTATTGGTTTTATGTAAAGCTTGAAGTGTCTTCCGTATTTATTCCTTTTGTGGGGGATTTTAATCTGGGGCTTTTATTTCCCTTTGTGTTTATCTTTGTTATGGTTGCAATGTTTTCAGGGGGGGTCATTGACGGACTGGATGGACTTGCCGGGGGGACCCTTGTATCGTCGTTTGCGGCACTCGCCGGTATAGCGTTTTTCCAAAACCAGATTGATATCGCGACATTCACAGGCGTTCTTATCGGCGCGCTTCTCGCGTTTTTGTGGTTTAATATTCCGCCGGCGCGTTTCTATCTTGGTGAGACCGGCATGATGGGTCTTTCAACCGTTCTTACGGTTATCGCATTTCTTACAAAAAGCGTTCTTTTGCTTCCACTTATAGCATTTCCACTCGTGCTCGCAGCTCTCTCTACCGCTTTGCAACTTTTTTGGAAACGTGTATTTGGGCATAAGCTTTTTTTGGTGGCGCCGATTCATCACCACTTTGAGGCAAAGGGATGGCCTGCCTACAAAGTGACAATGCGTTTTTGGATTATTGGCGTTATATTCGCGATTATTGGCATGGTTATCGTTCTTATGGGAAAGGCGGGCGCATAATTATGATATTCGGTACAAGAAAAAGAAAAAAGACCATTGAGTTATCTCCTGATGAGATTTTTCTTGATTCAAAAAATCTTCCCGGGTTTGATAGGAATCAAATGGAAGGGCGGCTCGCGATGCTTGTAAGCAAACGAGTCGCGTTTTTTGTTCTCCTTTTTTTTGCAGGCGTTGCGCTTGTCATCGCAGGTCAGTTATGGAGCCTGCAGATTCGTCAGGGTCAGGCGCTTAAGGAACGGGCATTTTTTAATAGTTTTGAAAAAGTAGCGCTGTCTCCCGAGCGGGGGATCATTTATGATCGGAATGGATCAGAGCTTGCGTGGAACGAAGCGCGTTTTAGGATTGTTCTTGACCGGAAACACGCGCATCTTCTTCAGAATGCCCCGGACATCCTTTTAGAAAAGTTTTTCCCGCAATTTTCTTTTGACGTTTTTAAAAATACACAGGATCCTATCGTTAATATTATTGACGATATTTCATGGGAAGACGCAGAGCAGAGTATTGAAGCGTTCCCCTCTATTCCGTTTCGGGTAGAAGCATCTTCTGTTCGCACATATACGAACAAGGGAGGATTCTCGCACCTTCTGGGTTACACAGGTTTATCCAGCGAAGATATACGCGACAATATGAAATTAGGAAAAACAGGGGTGGAAAAATATTATGACGCAATGCTGCGAGGGACGGGCGGAGTTCGTTTTATTGAGACTGATGCGCGAGGCACGATTGTTTCGGAAAGCTTGCAGGAAGAAGCGAAAAACGGAGACGATCTTACGCTTACGATTGATATGGATGTGCAGTCAGCGTTGTATCATTCGCTCGGGAAAGTTATTGAGGAACGTGGATTTTTGGGGGGCGCGGGTATTTTGTTTAATGTAAAGACAGGTGAGATTTTAGCGATGACAAGCTTCCCCGAGTTTGACTTAAATGAATTTTCTCACGGCATTTCGCAAGAATCATTTTCGCGCCTTACCCAAAATAAACGCGCGCCATTCTTTTTCCGCGCGATGGAGGGCACGTATCTTCCGGGGTCTGTCTTTAAGCCGATTGTTGCGCTTGCAGCCCTTGATAACGAAATCATCTCTCCTACGAAAGAGATATTTAGCTCCGGAAGAATCACTGTTCCAAATCCGTTTTTCCCTGATCGCGCAAGCATTTTTCTTGATTGGAAAGCGCATGGTTGGGTTGATATGCGCCGCGCTCTTGCCGTTTCCTCAAACGTTTATTTTTACAGTATTGGCGGCGGGTATGAAAATCAGAAAGGGGTGGGGGCTTTAGAAATTGAACGCTACGCGCGATTGTTTGGTTTTGGTGTTCCTGTGTTCGACGGAATATATGACGCAAGCGGGGTCGTACCGCATCCGGAAAAAATTGAAAATTGGCGGGTTGGAGACACCTACAATTTTAGTATCGGACAAGGAGAGCTCCAGGTGACTCCTATTCAAATGGCGCGTTTTTTGGGCATGCTTGCAAACAAGGGTATTCCTCCTCCGTTTCATATCGCAGAATTAAATCAAAAAACAGAGGCGCTTGTGCGAACCAACAGCATTGCTCCAGCAAATCTTCCGCAAGAGTATTTTGATATAGTAAAAGAAGGCATGCGTCTTGCGGTGAAGGAGGGGACTGCACAGGCGTTCGCAGGATTTAGTGTTCCGTTTGCGGGCAAAACAGGGACTGCCGAAATTGGACGAGGCCGGGTAAATTCTTGGTTCATGGCATACGGCCCATTTGACGACCCTGAAATAGGAATTGTAGTTGTCTTGGAGAACGGAGACGAAAAAAATCTTATTGGAGCGGCATCAGCAGCTTCAGAATTTATGCGGGTAGTCATAAGCACGCATCCCGAATATGTAACGGGAGAAAAAATGGTTTCGGCGTCGTCTACTTATTAACAGTCTTGATATTGACCTATAACGGGAATCACATAGAATCAACAGCATACGCTTTTATGTATTCAAGAGACGGCTTGACCCCGTAGAGCAATATCATATGATGCATTCTTATAAGTCATTATGCGGAACAATATTCCAGAAAAAACAATAGAATGCAATAGTCTTTGTACTTTAAGTGGCGAACGCATGACTTATTATATGATATTGTCTTACGGGGTTGACCCCGTAGTGAAAATAGCATAACGCCTTTGTTGTTCGATAGATATATACCTCTTTTCTTTTCCCAACGCCTAAGCACGTTCCATTATGTTGATACAAAAGAGGCGTGAGAACAACCATGCTGTTTTCTACTGACGGGGTTGACAAAAAAGCAGATATGAGTATAATGGAGTGCTTATAAGCACATATATGGAAATTCAGAAAGAAGACAACGATTTTGAGTATTTAAGCCAGGAAGGATTCCAGCGCCTCAAGCGAGAGCTGGAGCTTTTGCGTACAGAAAAACGGCAAGAAATAGCAAAGCGCCTTGAATACGCGAAAAGCCTGGGGGATTTATCTGAAAATTCTGAATACGCGGAAGCAAAAACCATGCAGGAAAACAATGAAGCGCGCATTGCGGAGCTTGAAGATAAGTTGAGCCGTACCGTACTCATCCAAAAAGCGGTTTCTACATCTGATGTCGCTATCGGGTCAACCATTATGGTAAAACGGAATGATACTGGTCAGGTGCATGAATATGCGGTTGTGGGGTCAGAGGAAGCAGACCCGATATCACGCAGAATCTCAAATGAATCACCTATGGGGCGCGCCTTTTTGGGTGCTAAAAAGGGGCAGATAGTAAAAGTATCTGCCCCAGGAGGAATAGTGGATTACACTATTGTTGATATTGTGTAATTTCTCTCTGATATAAAATAAAAAAGAACGCCATATTTCATTATGGCGTCCTTTTAGTTATTTTACTCTCCAAGATGCCCAAGACGCGTCTATTTTGTCCGGGTTTCTTCCCGCCTCTTCTAGTTCTTTTCTTTTGGCAAAAACAGGAAACATTCTATCAATTGTTTTTATAATCGCTCCGTTTTTGTCGTACGCAACAGAACCTTGGCGTTTTGTTTTCCACCCTATGTCATCCCACCCATCATCACCAAAGTTTCCCAAAAAGACCTCTTCGCTTGTTTGTTCGGGATGTATATATTTTTTTAGCATTTGCTGCTCCTTGTGTGTACTTTTTCTTAAATTAGCATATTGTTATAGTTTTGTCAATGGTGCGTCAAAATTAAAGCGTATTTATTGGTACCGGTTGGATTTTCGTATTTTACTACCTTTTTTTAAAGGTGTACCATGTTTATATGTCTTCTCTTGATGAAATACGCGAATTTCGCCTTAAAAAGCGCGAGATGCTTATCCAAAAAGGAATAGAGCCGTATCCCCGGGATGGAGAAGCATTTATTTCGCTTTCGGATTTGCGCGATTCATTTTCAAAATATTCTAAAAGCAAGCGTGTAAAAACCGCGGGCCGAATTATTGCATTTCGGGAACACGGGAAATCCTTTTTTGCCGACATTTTTGACGGAACGGGAAAATTCCAAATATTCGGCAAGCTTGATGAAATGAAGGAAGGCGAATTTACGCGTTTTATGGACACCACCGATATCGGCGATTTTATAGCGGTTGAGGGGAGCATGTTCGTCACTCAAAAGAAAGAAAAAAGCATTTTGATTACATCCTGGACAATGCTTGCAAAATCAATCCGTTCGCTTCCCGAAAAATGGCATGGGCTTCAAGATGTAGAAGAGCGTTTCCGGAAGCGCTATCTTGATATATTGATGAATGATGATATACGCACGCGATTTTTGATGCGTTCCAAAATCATTTCTTCGTTAAGAGGCATCCTTGATAAAGAGGGATTTATAGAAGTAGAAACTCCATTGCTGCATTCTATCCCTGGTGGGGCGCTTGCGCGTCCATTTGCAACGCATCACGAAGCGCTGGATCATGATTTTTATCTTCGCATAGCTCCTGAACTCTATTTAAAGCGCCTCTTGGTCGGAGGTATTCCAAAGGTGTATGAATTGGGGCGCAATTTTCGCAATGAGGGTATTGATATGACCCACAATCCCGAATTCACAATGCTTGAACTCTACGAAGCGTTTAAAAACGCATCGCACCACCGCGCATTTTTGGAAAAGCTGCTGGGCGGGCTTATACGGCAGGTGACAGGGGGATCAGTATTAACATGTGGAGAAGAAAAAATTTTATTTTCAAAAAAGTTTACAGAGATGGGTTTTAGCGAAGCGCTTAAGCGTTATGCGCTTATTGCCGATTTTAATTCTGTATCACAAAGCGATTTGGTGTTGCGCGCGCGCCAACTCGGCATTGATATCGCGGGAGTAAAAGAAAGAGGGAAAATAGCCGATGAAATATTCAAAAAAGTTTGCAGGCCAAAAATAATACAGCCAACATTCGTTATTGATATTCCTCAGGATATTTCTCCGCTTGCAAAGGCAAATCCAGAAAAAGAAAATGTTGCCGACCGGTATTTGCTGATTGCGGGAGGGCTTGAGATTGCAAATGGATTTTCTGAGCTCAATGATCCTGTAGAGCAGGAAAAACGCTTTCATGCGCAAGAAGAAGCTCACAAAGCAGGGGATAGTGAAGTGACTCGCATGGACGAAGAATTTTTAGAAGCGCTTGAGTACGGCATGCCGCCTGCAGCAGGGTTGGGTATTGGTATTGATAGACTGGTTATGCTTTTTACGAACCAGCGAAATATTAGGGAGGTGGTATTATTCCCAACATTGCGGCCGAAAGACTAGCAGATCCATTTTAAATATATGGAGAATTTTGTGCACAAATACGGACACTAGGAAGAAGTTCCAGAAAATTTCGGGTGTGTGCTCCGTGGAACAATGAAACCAAAAACTCCCGACGTTACGTCGGGAGTTTTTGTATAACGGGGAAAATTTAAATTTTGCCCGCAATAATATAGAGAAGCCAGGCAACGCTTGCGATGATTGCTCCCGCAATAAATCCGGAGAGGGAGGAGGCAATAAGCGTGCCGAGCTTGAAGCGATATTCCTGCTTGTCCTTGTAAATGAATTCATCCCGAAGTTTCATAGGATATTAGATTAGTAATAATACTACTATTGTAACAAACGCTAATATAATGTAAAATAATACGAAATAAAAATCTTTAAAAAGCGGGAGAAATATACGACATGGATACTCCAAAAATAGGGTATTTAAAGGGATGTGTGATTGGTCCTCGTTCTCAAAACGAAAAAGAAGAAAGCACGATTTGTTTTTTTGTAGACGGGGAGATGATATCGGGGATCGTAAAAAATGAGTTTATTCACAACGGAAAAGTTGAGGTAATAATACACAAAGAAACTCCGGATAAAATTTTAATCAGTATCCAGGGGAAGGTCAAGGTCATTGGAGAGTCTTCTGATATTTGGGTAGAGAGGGACCGCATATCTTTCGGGAAAGCATAACAAAAGAAAAAACAACCGGTAAATCAAAAATAGCAGTATAAAAGCCCCCACAAAGGGCTTTTTATTTTTGAATAAAAAAAAGCCGGAACGAGTTTAATCATTTTCCGGCATAATGGTGTACGACTAGTAGTAGTGGGGGCTTTTATTTAGACCCTTTAATGTACGGGGATGCTCCGGTTTCCAAGACATTGTCTTTTGTGTCCGGAGCAGAGCCCATAACCTTTAAAGAACTAGAGGTAGTATTGCAATGTAGTCGGTGGCCTATCTTGAGTTTATTCTAATGGGTCTTCAGAAACGAACCTCAAAATGTGCGCAAGCCACCAACCACCCTGTTGCGCGCAGTATAGCAAAACAAAATAAAAAAGTCAAGAGCATTTTTCCTAAAATTGTCTAAAGGTCTCAAAAAGCTTTGTTTTAAGCCGTTTCACCGCATTTCTCTTTACTGTGCCCCGTTTGGCAAAATCGTCATGCCGAAGGCAGATCCGCCTCCGGCGGAAAAGCAAAACCTTTACGTCTTGTGGGAGAATCACAAAGATTTATTCTAAAAGTCCATTTTGAGCTTTAAAAATAAGGATTATCTGCGATAGAGCAAACAGGACGGTTCGATTTAGCCTAACGGGGTGTGCCCCGTTTGGCAAAATCGAAAACAAAACCTTTACGTCTTGTGGGTGTAATACAGAGTATGGGTATTAAAAGCACAAATACGGGTGAGCATCGAGATATTTTCTGCGGTTTTGTGAGCAAGACGTCTTTCGATTTAGCCTAACGGGGTGTGGATAACTAGGGTTGTGAAACATATTGATGTGGTATAAAATTATAGTAAAGTGGTAGATTGTGGAAAAACCTGTGGATAACGTGGATAAGTCCCAAAAATTAAGGAATAAGGCCCTATTTATAGGGCAGAAATGACTATAATTTTTGCGGACCCAGCACATAAAGCTTATGTGCTTGGGTGCTAAATTTTATAATTATTCGCCTGGCTCATAAATAAAATTTGCATGTTAATAGGAGAATTCCAACATACTTTAGACGCAAAACGGCGGGTCGCGCTTCCTTCAAAGTTTAGAAAGGAGCTTGGGAAAACGGCGGTTATCACCCGCGGGCTTGATCGCTGTCTTTTTGTTTATTCAGAAAAAGAGTGGGCGACTGTTGCCAAAAAACTCTCCGAGCTTCCTACGGGGCAGGCAGATACGCGTAATTTTGTTCGCCTTTTTTTGGCGGGCGCTTCCGAAACATCTACCGATTCGTTGGGGCGAATTTTAATTCCCGATTATCTAAAAGAATACGCGGGCTTAAAGACAAAAGTAGTTATTACGGGCGTATACAAGCGTCTTGAAATTTGGGATGAAGAGCGCTGGAACGAATACAAATCAACTATAGAAAAGCAAACGGATGTATTGGCGGAAAAACTCGGGGAGATAGGAGCGTATTAATATGGAGCATCAGCCAGTTCTCTTGAAAGAAATAATAGAAATACTGGAACCGCAAAAACGGAAACGCATCATTGATGGAACGCTTGATGGCGGGGGACACGCAGAGGCGATGGTGCGCCTTATGCCCAAAGACGGGATGCTTGCGGGGATTGATCAAGACGACGAAATGCTTAAGCGCGCGCGAAACCGCATCAAAGGAGATAAGAGATTTCATACTCTATACGGAAATTTTTCAAACATTGAAGAATTGAGCGCCCCGGTTATGAAACACGCAGATGCCATTCTGTTTGATCTCGGAATAAGCTCCATACAATTCGAAGGTTCCGGCAGAGGGTTTTCATTCCAAAAAGACGAGCCACTTGATATGCGCTATGACATTCACGGATCGTTTACGGCGGAAAACGCGATAAATACATGGAACGAAAACAAACTGGCAGAAATTTTGAAAACATACGGAGAAGAGCGTTTTGCGCGTCGTATCGCGCGCAAAATCGTAGACGCCCGCGTCCAAAGGCCGATTTACACTACATTTGATTTGGTAGACATAATAGACAGGGCGATTCCCAAGAAATTCCAGTCAAAGCGAATACACCCCGCGACCAAAACGTTTCAAGCGCTTCGGATCGCGGTAAATGACGAATTGCAGTCGCTTGAAGACGGGCTTGCGGGAGCAAAAAATATTCTCGCGCGCCATGGAAGGATAGCAGTCATTTCATTCCATTCGCTTGAAGACCGGATAGTAAAGCATGCATTCAGAAGGTGGGCGCAGGAAGGAGAGTTTACCATTCTTACTAAAAAACCGATTATCCCCACAGAACAAGAAATAGCGAAAAACCCCCGGGCGCGTTCAGCAAAGCTTCGCGCAATAGAAAAAAAATAATAGTATGCAGCGAACACACATCATCCCATTTCATAGACGATTCATATGTTGGGCAAGCATAACGCTTATCGCGTGTTTACTTGTCGTGTATATGATGTTTATGTATTTATCTGTCCATATGTCGTATAGCTTGAGCCATGCAAAAGATACGCTTGTAGAAAAAGAACACGCGCTCCAAAAAGAGCAAGAGCGCTATGTTGTAGTACTTGAGTCATTCCGCACATCCGAAGATCTCGCGGCAGAAGGATTTACAAAAATTTCGTCTCCCACGTTCTTGTCCCGTACTACAAGCGTTGCTTTCCAGGGCCAATAAGCCGTAATCTCGCAGGATCATATCTATCAGTTATACTACTATGATGAAGGGTACCCGAGGACGTCTTGCTATCGTGACCGTTGCATTATCTCTTTTTGCGGGCGTGCTTATCGCAAAGCTTTTTTTTGTTCAGGTTATCTCAGCCGATTATTATCAATCGCTTGCCCAACGCCAACAAGTGGCATCTCAAGAACTATCTCCCCGGAGAGGAGAAATATTCGTTCATGACGGCAAAGATCTTATAACTATTGCAACCACCCGAAGCGGGTGGCTTTTGTATGCAGATGCCCGAAAAATTGAAGATGCCGAAGAAACATATGAGCGTTTGCAAAGGGAACTCGCGACCGTGTCATTAGAAATAAATAAAGAGCGTTTTTTTTCAATTGCAGAAAAACGTGATGACCCGTTTGAGATTCTTGTTCCTCGTATTGAGGATGGTGTTGCAAAAAAAATGAAGATTGATGATATCCCTGGGATCGGACTTTTATCGCGCGAATGGCGTTATTATCCGTTGAACGAATTTGCGGCACACAGTATTGGGTTTTTTGGGTTCGGAAATGATGGGAAAGAATCGGGACAATATGGTGTTGAGCGTTTTTATGACGCGGAACTTCAGGGGAAGCGCGGCGTACAGGAGGGTATCGCGTCTTCCGGCGGGACATTTTTAAATATCGGTAAGAGCATTTTTCTTCCGCCTCGTGAAGGTGAAGACATAACACTTACGATTGATTACGGGGTTCAGCAAATGCTTGAACGCGCGTTAGACGGCATTGTGAGCACATTTCGTCCTGAAACCGCGGGCGGTATCATTATTGACCCAAAGACAGGAAAAATTCTTGCACTGGCTGCGCGCAGCAATTTTAATCCAAACACATATGCGGCATCAGACATCGGGGATTTTTTTAATCCGTTAGTGTCTTCCATTTATGAACTTGGCTCAATTTTTAAGCCGCTCACTGTTGCTGCCGCACTCGACGCGGGCGTAGTTACTCCCGAAACAGAATATGTAGACTACGGGTTCGTGGAAATCAACGGCGCAAAAATTTCTAATTTTGACGGGAAAGGAAGGGGTCGAACGAATATACAGGGCATTTTAAGTGAATCGCTGAATACCGGCGCGGTATTTGTGGGGCAGAAGATAGGAAAAGAGAAATTCCTTGATTATTTTGAACGATACGGATTTGACACAAAAACTGATATTGATTTGCCGTTTGAAACAGTGGGGGATATTTCAAATCTTGAAACAAACCGTGATATTGAGTATGCTGCCGCATCTTTTGGCCAAGGAGTCGCGGTTACCCCGATTGAATTCGTACGGGCGGCGTCCGCTCTTGCCAATGGCGGGTATCTGATACAGCCATACATTGTGGAAGGCAAAGAAAATACACGTCCCCCAAAACAGATACTATCAGAAGATGCGTCCCACACGATTTCTCGCATGCTTACCGTTGTTGTGGATAAGGCGCTTTTGGGAGGAGGAGAGGGGCCGGAACACTACAGCGTTGCCGCAAAAACGGGGACCGCCCAGGTCGCAAATACAGGTTCGTCCGGATATTCCGGCAAGTTTTTACACTCATTTTTCGGTTATGCGCCGTCATTTGATCCGAAATTTCTTATTTTCCTTTTTAGTAAAGACCCGAAGGGCGTCCAGTACGCGTCTCATTCGCTTGGGCCAACTTTTTTAGATTTAACATCTTCGTTGTTGTATCATTACGAGATACCACCGGACCGTTAGAAATGAATTTTCCAAGCCTAAATCTCAAAGCTCAAATGTCAAATCAAGCCCAAAATTCTAATGATAAAAATTATTTAGATTTTGATATTTAGATTTGATTTGGAATTTGGATTTATGCATTTGGGTTTAAAAATACATTTTTTGATATTTCCCGCCAGAGGCCCGCTTCGCCGAAGCGAAGACGAGGCGAGCGGATCCGTCTTGGGCGGAACATTTTAAATTTTTGCCAATGAAAAGATTATTTAAAAATATTATTGTTTCGATTCTGCGATTTGAGACAAAACTCATCCTCCAGAAATACCAGCCGGAAATAATTGCAGTGACGGGGAGCGTCGGAAAAACATCCGCAAAAGACGCGATTTTTGAGGTGATAAAAAATCAGGGGCGCGTCCGCAAAAGCGAAAAAAGCTACAATAGTGAAATAGGCATGCCCCTCACAGTTATAGGCGCCCAAAATGCCTGGTATTCACCATTGGGATGGTTTTCTATTCTTTTGAGGGGGGCTTTACTTTTGGTAAGCCACGATAGGCAGTATCCTCATACGCTTGTTGTGGAAGCAGGAGCCGACAAGCCCGGCGACATTGGGATATTTGTACAATCGGTAAAACCCGATATCGCGGTAGTAACTGCGGTTGGCGAAGTGCCGGTGCATGTTGAATTTTTTTCAGGAGCAGAAGAGGTCGCGCGCGAAAAAGCAAAACTGCTTGCCCCGCTTACAAGCACCGATACGGCAATTTTAAATTATGATGACGCGGTCGTATGTGATATGAAAGAAAAAACCCGAGGACATGTAATCACATTTGGATTTGGCGATGGCGCGTATGTCCGAGCCGAGCACTATCATATTATGTACCGCAAAGAAGGAGACCGGGATATCCCCGAAGGGATTGCCTTTAAGGTCGCCTATAAAGGCAACAATCTTCCGTTGCGGATTTTTGACACATTCGGGAAGCACCAGGTATACGCCGTGCTCGCGGCGATCTCCGTAGGAATCGCAAAAGATATTAATCTGATTGATGTGGTTTCCGCTCTTCAGCGTTACTCCTCACCCCCCGGGCGTCTTAAGCTTATCAAAGGAGAAAAAAATACATTTATTCTGGATGATACGTATAATGCCTCTCCTCATGCAATGCACGCGGCACTCGAAGTAGTAAGAGATATCCCCGCAAAGCGAAAGATCGCGGTGCTAGGAGATATGCTTGAGCTTGGGAGGTTTACGGAACAGGCGCATAGAGCCGTTGCCGAGTACCTCACAGATACGGATGTGTTGATTACAGTGGGCGTTCGCGCAAAATTTATTGCCGATGAGGCGCGCGCCACGGGCTTTGACGCTAAACATATTTTTGAATTTGATATCGCAATAGATGCGGGCAAAAAGCTTGAAGAAATACTTACAGAAGGTGATTTGGTGCTTGTAAAAGGATCGCAATCAATGCGCATGGAGCGCGTGGTAGAGGAGATCATGGCAGAGCCGGAAAGAGCGGGAGAGCTTCTGGTGCGGCAGGATAAAGTATGGAAGAATAAAAAGTAATATGGCAGAGCAGCTACAGTCAGTCTATATGTTGCTGGGGGTCGTAATTATCGCGATTTTTGTAATTACGTTTCTTTCGCATATACCGTTTTATTTTATTATGCGGGGGCGCATGCGCAGGATGAAGTCCCTTGCCGATGAGTTTCGGCTGTCTTTTACGAGTCAGTTGCCCAATTTTTTTGTTTTGCTGACTCTTTATTTTTTCCGCGACTTAAAGCTGAACCGCCTTGAGGGAACTATCGCAGGGCGCCCGCTATTGATTTTTGATTTGTACCATTTTAATCTTCTGCAGATTCTTAAATATTATCAGCGCGAAACCGTGGTAGAAATTGACGGAAAGACCGTAAAAGAGGGCTATAAAAGTTTTTCTTTAATACGCTCATCATTGACATCAATTGAAGAACTGCATAGAATTCTCAAAGGCCTTAAGCAAAGTCAGGGCGCTTTTGCGCCGGAAGATTAGCAACGAGTTATGAGTTAAGGGTAATAAGTGTTGCGTAGTTCATAACTAATAACTTATTACTGATAACTTTTTGTCGTGCTCCCATCGTCTAGTGGCCTAGGACATCAGGTTCTCATCCTGAAAACCGGGGTTCGATTCCCCGTGGGAGCGCCAAGGCAACTTTTTATCGGCATGACCCGAGTGATAGCGATGAAGCTGTGACCCCGGATGCCTATAAAAAACTGAACAAAAAAGAGCGATTAAAAATCGTTTTTTTGTTTGCATATTGATATTTTCATTATTTTTTATATTCTAAAATATCTCCGGGCTGGCAATCTAAAGCCTTGCAAATTGCCGCCAAAGTTGACAGACGAATTGCCTTAGCTTTTCCGTTCTTCAATATAGAAATATTTGCCATCGTTATGCCGACTTTCCCCACAAGTTCGGTGACACTCATCTTCCTTTTAGCCAGCATCACATCAATATTGATTATAATTGCCATATCTTTTTATACCGTTAAATCATTTTCTGATTTTATATCCACGGCGTTTTGCAAAGTCCTTTCAAACACAGCCGCCGCAGTGGCTACCACCGCAGAGACAAAAATCAAAATAACGCCCATCAGCACTCCGCCGGCAATATCCTCCTCCACTTTGCGTGAGACAATAAAGATGTAGCTTTCTGCCCCCACAAAAAAGCCGATGAGTATCATTGCGCAGTATTTTATTGTACGCAACGCGTTCACGGACGCTTGCGAGAACACTCTATCTTTTCCAATGTACCCGAGCAATTTAAATGCCTGATACAGCGCAACAAAAAATGCAATAGACGCGAGGTACATATACACAATGAATGGATCGGCGTAAATGCTGAACAGGTCTAAGTTTGCGGCTCTTCCCTCGGTCATGGGAAATCGGATCATGATGGCCAGTGCCACAATACTGATAAGTACAATGACTACCCGAAGAAATATCGTTGAGCTTTTTTTCATAGGTGATTTTTGGTTAGTAATGAGTAATAAATACAGCCTAATCTATTGTTTATCGTTTGTCAATATATATTTATCGTTATCTGTGAATAATAGAAAATTCTAATAAGTCTTCTGTGCGAAAACCGGGACATCGAAAGAGGCCGGGTTTGAACCGAAGTAAAATAAAAAGCCCCGTTGGTGGGGCTTAATTGGTTTGTTAGAGGGGCATATTTTAGGATTCTTTCAGTATCGGTACTCGCTCTGCGTATGTGTATTTGGATCCGTCCGGAGGGTCGCATTTTTCGCAATACGGAACTCTTGTGGGGCCGATGCCATGTCCGTCAAAGCCGGGGTTAAGCGATCCGTCTTCGGCGAGATAGTAGAGATTTGCAAATCCTATCTGTATACCGCCCCCGCAATTTTTATGGGTTAAATGATTGTCGCCCTTCTCGCACTCATTCGTAATGAACGACTTAATCTGCGCAGTAAACTCTTTAAGCGTAACGGCTGTATCCGGCAATTCCATAGAGTATTCTCCTTATGTAAAACTTAGTTTTTCTTTTCTTCCAAATGTACGGCAGGGTACCTTTTGTTGTCTGCTCCTGTTATTCCTTTTACTTCCGCTTTGATTACTTTTAAAAGCGTTTTCCCTTTAAATATTTTTACTTGAGCAAACGCATCATTTACCCCTTCTTGTATGAGTTCTACTCGAATAGCTTCGTTCGTCATAAAAAGCCTCCTTTTCAAATGTTCTGATTCATATACTATGGGAGAGAAGAATAGATGTCAATTTGATGGAAGATAGGAGATTCTTTGAAAATATATGGCGCATGAAGGAATAGAACGAGAATTGAGCGTTTGTGTGGTAGTTGGTAGAATCATTTGAGAGGGAGGCAGAATGACAAAAGAAAAAGCGCTAGAAGTAGTATCAAAATACAGGAGGAAGTACGAAGAACTAAATGTTCCAAAGAGAAAGCATGACCATGATTCTTTCCTTACCCCTTCCGAAACAGCGGAGCATTGCCACGCGATGCTTGATGATATAGAGATTTTTCTGGGGCAAGGTAAAATAGACAAAGCATTTCGTTGGCTTGGATTTGTCCAAGGATGTCTTTTTAAAGACGGCGTCTATACCATCAGAGAATTAAGAGATCACAACCGCTTGGAAGAATAAAAAAAGACCCGCTAAGAGCAAACGCTCAAAGCGGGTTTATTTTTTTATATCTTTTTAATGCCACTTTATTTACTGGGCCCGGTCTCCTTTTTCTTTTTAGAAGTTTTTACCGGAGAAAGGCCTTCGTATGCTTTCATAAAACGTTTTTTCTTCGCCCTTCTTTTGGGTATTTGCAAGAAGCATGACCCCATCTTATTTCTCCTTCCCAAAAAGGAATCTAACCATTACAAAGAGCACAGCAAGCGTAGCTACAACCGCAACTCCGAGCGAGGATACAATAGCACGGAAATTGTTTACAACTATCCCATAATCATCCATTGTGGTTTCTCCTTTATTTGGTTTTGGAAATTGTATGGGGCAGATTTTGGGAGTTCCCAGCAGCTAGTGTACCAATGGGTAGGATTTGTTGGGTGTTCTATATAATCCCTATAGTTATTTACAAGCATATTTGGCGGCCAGTTTGATCCCAGCCCATCAAGTATGCCAAGGAATAAAAAAAGAAGTCCCACTCCAGCAAATACCGTGATTGTCATTAAAAGATAGAAAACTTCTATAATGCGCGAAGCTATTTCAAGGTCGTTCATTCAAGCTCTCCTTTCAAAGAAAGATAGGGAAACAGTACATTATTTTTTACAAAAAGCCAACCCCCTGTCATGGTTCAGTTGGGCAGTCGCCCATAAAATATTTTTTCCGTTTTGGTTTCACAGTTTCTTTCAGCTGGTCTTGGAAGTTTCTTATGTTTGTTCCGGGAAGCCGGAAATGTCCATTCGGATAATCCCACCAAGAAGCTCTATACCGTATGGAGAACAAAAACAAAAAAACGAATAGTGTGATTCCCAGTGCGGGCAAGACAGACCCGATTATTGCCAAAGAGATTTCGTACATACTGTCCTCCTCTTATGTAAAATATTCTGCATATAATAATACCACATACGCACAAAATCGCGTCCAGATGGCGAGTTTTTGGTGTATACTGGAGAGTATATTCCTATTAGGTATGAAAGCATACTACAAACAAACCGTAGAAGAAATACTTGTATCTCAAAAAACGGACCCGCACGCAGGGTTGCTGCGCGATGAATTCGTAAAGCGTTTTGACGCGTACGGCCCCAACAAGCTGGAAAAAGAAAAAGCCTTCCGATTTTTTAAAATTCTCATAGACCAAATCAAGAGCCCGCTTGTTTTTATTCTTATTATCGCGGGCATTATTACAATTTTTCTTCAAGAGTATACCGACACCCTTGTTATTTTTATTGCCGTAACAATCAATACGGTAATCGGCGTCTACCAAGAGGGGCGGGCATCGCGTGCATTTGAAAAGCTTCGTTCATCGGTAAAAAAATATGCAGTTGTAGTCCGTGATGGAAAACAAAAAGAAGTAGAAACAGAACAGCTTGTCCCCGGCGATTTGATTATTCTTGAAGCGGGAGCGCAGGTCCCCGCAGACATCCGTTTAATTGAGGTTAAGGGACTTGAAATAAACGAAGCTATTTTAACCGGAGAATGGATGCCGCAAGAAAAAACGAATAAAGCAATTGCTGAAAACGTTCGCATTACCGAACAAAAAAATATGGCGTGGATGGGTACATTGGTTGAAGACGGCTACGCAAAGGGCATCGTTGTTGCCACAGGCAAACATACAGAACTCGGGAAAATCGCAGGATCCTTAAAACAAGAAGAGGAGATAACGCCATTTCAAAAAAGCGTTTCGCGTCTCGCGCGTCTCATCGGCATTATTATTGTTTTTATCGTAATAGTCATCTTTACACTTGGCGTTTTTGAGGGGCAAGGAGTACCAGACATGTTTCTTACCGCTGTTGCGATTGCGGTTGCGGCAATCCCCGAAGGGTTGCCGGTTGCGGTTACTGTCATACTTGCGATAAGTATGTCACGCATTTTGGGGAAGGGCGGACTCGTTAAAAAACTTATTAAAGCGGAAACACTCGGCTCAACTACGGTTATCCTTACCGACAAAACAGGAACGCTTACGAAGGGCGAGATGGAACTTAAACATGCGTTGTCATGCGATATGATTTTTGCGGAAAAACACGCCGGGAAAGATCCTGCCGTCATTCGTATTGGTGTTTTTACATCGGGGGCGTTTATTGAAAATGAGGAAAAAGATCCTTCGCAATGGATTATTCGGGGAAAACCGACCGACAAAGCCCTTCTTCGCGCGGGCGTAAAAATGAACATCACCCCAAAGTCTCTTTTTGGGGGACATGAGCGCATTGATTATCTTCCGTTTGATTCCGAACGCCGGATCGCGGTTTCTCTCAATGGAAGTGATGTTGGCAATATACTGCATATTACCGGGGCGCCCGAACTTCTTATTTACAGCGCGTCATACGCGGGAGATGTATCACGAACACTTTCGGAAAGTGATAAATTACTTATTCAAGAAGCCTACGATACGGCAACGCAACAAGGAATGCGCGTGGTTGCGGTGGGGTATAAGGCATTTTCTACCGACGAAATCCCCAGAAAAAATATCAAAGAACTGCTCGCCAATATTATTTTTACCGGGCTTATTATTTTCCATGATCCGATACGAGAAGATGTCCCCGCGGCAATTACATCGGCGAAAGAAGCGGGGCTTAGGCCGATTCTTGTGACCGGAGATCATGCAAATACCGCGAGGGCGGTTGCTCACGAAACAGGCCTTTCGCTCCAAAAAGAAGTCATAACCGGAGAAATGATTGAAACCGCGAGTGATGAAGAGTTAAAACAAATTTTAAAAATAAATCACATCTTTGCGCGCATTCTTCCATCGCAAAAACTCCGTTTGGTAAAAATATTGCGTTCGGAGAACGAAGTGGTCGCAATGACCGGGGACGGGGTCAATGATTCGCCCGCGCTTACAGAAGCAGATATAGGGATTGCCGTAGGGTCCGGTACTGATGTTGCCAAAGAGGCATCCGATTTAATACTTCTTCATGACAGCTTTAACATCATTGTAAAAGCGATAGAGGAGGGGAGGGTTGTGCTCGCAAATTTGCGAAAAATTGTAACCTATATTCTTGCCACAAATTTTTCGGAAGTGATACTCATAAGCGCCGCCCTTCTTTTGCGCCTGCCCCTGCCCGTATTGCCGGTACAAATTTTATGGGCGAATCTTATTGAGGAAGGATTTATGAATTTTGCGTTTGCGTTTGAAAAGGGGGAGGACGTGCTCAAAGAAGACATCCACGCGCGCGAATCACGAAAAATTATTACGCAAGAAATGGCAGTTGTCATTTTTGGTATCGGTATCATCACGAGCTTACTGCTTGTCGGAGTGATGCTTTTTCTTCTTTCAAAAAATTATCCGATTGAGCATATCCGTACCATTCTTTTTGCGGGGCTTTCGCTTGATGCCATATTCTTTGTTTTTTCGCTTAAAAGTTTCAAAAAACCGATCTGGAAAACGAATATTTTTTCCAACAAGTATCTCGTAGGCGCTTTTTTTATAAGTTTCGTCGGACTTGTATCCGCAGTTACGCTTCCTCCGCTTCAACATATCTTGCAGACGGTTACGCCCACGGCAACGGAATTTATAATACTTATCGGAATCGGGCTCTTTAATCTTTTTGCGATTGAGGGGGTAAAATGGTACTATATAAGAAAATTCAGCACTATACCTCAATAACATGTCGCTTCTTATTCTTATTCTCATTTTTTCTGTCGCGTTTATCTCTCTTGCGCGCTCAAGCACTTTTTTAATCAATGGTATTGCTTCTCTTGCGCGCATTCTCCGCGTCTCCGAATACGCAATCTCATTTCTCTTATTGAGTTTTGCGACATCGGTATCAGAGCTTTTTATCGGTATTTCTTCCGCTTTGGGCGGAGTCCCGGGGCTTTCTCTCGGGAATATATTCGGAGCAAATCTTCTCAATATCACCCTGGTAATCGCGATTCCCGTCTTTCTTACCGGACGGCTTACCATTGAATCAAAAATCAGGCGGCGCAATTTTTGGTTTATCTTCTTTCTCTCGCTTTTCCCGTTTTTATTGGGATTTGACGGCTTAATTTCACGCGGAGACGGCATTATTCTTTTACTGCTTTTTGTTTTTTACATTGTTTTAATCGCGGGAGAGCGGGAGTATTTTTCAAAAGCGTATGATGTAAACGTATTTCATCAGCCTGCAGCACGCCATCAGATGCGTCGAACCATTTTTATTATTGTAATAGGTCTTTTGTTGCTTACCCTTGCCTCGGCGGTCTTAGTATGGGCGAGCCAAGAACTTGCTACGTTGTTTGCGATTACCACGGTATCATTCGGCATTATCTTTCTTGCGCTTGCGACAACCATTCCCGAGATGACCGTAGGAGTACGGTCTGCTCTTGCCGGACATGGGTCAATGACCGCAGGCAACGCACTGGGCTCAATCGCGTTCAATAGCGCGTTTATTGTCGGGCTCGTTAGTATTATTAGCCCTATTCAGATTGCAAATCGTGTTGAATTTTTTTCGGTATTGGGAGCTTTTATAATCGCGTTTTTCCTTTTTAATCTTTTTATGTACCATAAAAATACGATAGATAAGCGCGAAGCGGTTATGCTTATTCTTGTGTATCTTATCTTTATTTCATTTGAATTTGTATGCAAATCGTGCTCGGTATTTTAATAGGAGTAGCAATAGGAGGGGTCGCGATTTTTCTTGCGACTCGCAGATCGCAATCTTTTTTGATGCTCCAACAGCAATTACAGGCGATTGATAAGCGTTTGGATGAACGGTTGGGTGAATCAGGGCGGATGATGCAAAATCAATTCGGCGAATCGGCGCGCATCATTAAAGATGTAACGGAAGAACTCGCAAAACTTGGGGAAACAAACAGGCAGGTTGTCGGTTTTACCGAACAGCTTCAGCGTCTCCAAGATATTCTTAAAAATCCGAAACAGCGCGGGATTTTGGGCGAATATCAGCTGGAAACGCTTTTGCAAAATGTGTTCCCTCCAGGGATGTTTAAAATGCAATATCCGTTCAAAGACGGAACAATAGTTGACGCGGCAATTTTCGTAAAAGATAAAATAATCCCCATTGATTCAAAATTCAGTTTAGAAAATTATAATCGCATCCAAGAATCACATGACCCCGTAGAACGTGAACGGCTTGAAAAAGCATTTAAGCAGGATTTAAAAAATCGCATTGATGAAACGGCAAAGTATGTCCGTCCCGAAGAAGGAACAATGGATTTTGCATTTATGTTCATCCCCGCGGAAGGGATTTATTACGATTTGCTTGTAGGGCAGGTCGGAGGGGTTAAAGTAAATTCGAGAGATTTGATTGAATATGCATTCATCGAAAAACGCGTCCATATCGTCTCTCCAACCACACTGCTTGCTCATCTAAAAATGGTTTTTCAGGGACTTCGCATGCTCAAAATCGAAGAATCCGCAAAAGAAATACAAACACGCGTACAAGACCTTTCAAAGCATTTAAACGCATATAACGATCATTTTATGAAACTCGGCAAAAGTATTGATACGACGGTAACCACTTACAACAAAGCATCGCGGGAGCTTAAAAAAGTAGACAAGGATGTTCTTAAAATCGGAGGGGAGGGAGGCGCTATTGAGCCGATGCTCATAGGAAAAACGGAAGAAGGAGAAGAAGCTGAATAAGCACCAGCAGAAAGCTTAAAGTTCAAAGTTAAAAACTCAAAACCACACATCTTAAATCATATCACGTGTTGCATTCCAAATTCTTTGACTTTATCTTATATTTCTACTACACTAAACAATCATGGTATTTGCAGTATTTGCTACCGGCGGGAAGCAGTATATCGCCGAAAAAGGCAAAAAAATAAAAATAGAAAAAATAACCACCCCCGGCAAAAAGGGCAGTGTTGAGTTTGATAAGGTGCTTTTGGTGGAAGACAGCAAAAATGTTACCCTCGGGACGCCATATGTCGCGGGCGCGAAAGTGGTTGCAGAGATAACGGGAGAGGGGCGCAATAAAAAAATAACCGTCATCCGGTTCAAATCAAAAACCCGCTACCATAAAAAGAAAGGCCATAGACAGCCCTTCACCGAAATAACCGTCAAAGATATCAAGACATAACCACACTAGCCAAGAGTGTGGTTATTCTATGGTAGTATTAATGTGGAGGTCTCAATGAAACTATATAAAAAAATAAAATTGTTTTTTAAAAAACTAAATGAGCCCATATTTTATGACACGATAAAAGTTCATACTGCTCCAAGCGGTACGCAATATGTTCATACGATTGATTTAATCCTTTCACGAAAAGAAAAAGAACTCTTGTATGCTGAAGCGGAAAAACTATGGAACAATAAAACGAACAAAAACAGCTGATGTTTCAGCTGTTTTTTATTTTCTATTCAGATACGCGCTTTTGAATGTTTCGGCATCGGAATATTCAAGTTCAGAGCCGGTAGAAAGACCCCGTCCGAGACGGGTGATTTTTAGGTTCTTTTTTACGAATGGCTCTGAGATCTGCTCAATGTAACGCGCAGTGTGATCACCCTCGGGGGTAGCGGATGTCGCAAGAATTACTTCTTTGACTCCGTTTGCTTTTGACAAGCGGTTATATAACTCGCGAAGGCGAAGTTTTTCTTGGGACTTTGGGCGAAGAGGGGATATAACACCCCCCAAAATATAGTAGAGGCCGTCATATACTCCAGCGCGCTCAATATTAGAAAAGTCCATGTCTTTTTCTACCACCATAATGCGCGATCTATCGCGATTTGGACTTGCGCATAAAAGGCACAACGCGGTTTTTTGTTCATGCGCTTGGAAACACTCCGCGCATCGTTTTACTTGTGTTAAAGAAATTATTGTTTGGGCGAGCATTTCCCGGTACTCCTTTTTTTCGTCAAGCAAATGATAGGAAAGGCGTGCTGCCTGCCTCGGGCCCAATCCGGGAAGTTTTGATAACAGCTGGATAAATTGTTCTATTTTTGGTGATTGCATACAGTTAATGGATGTTTCTTTCTTCGTTTTCCAAAAAAGCAAGATCTTCTTTTAATTCCTTAATGCGCCCGGTTATGATAGAAGGGGGCGTATCTTCTTTTTCTCCGCGCGATAAAGCCTCGATCTCTCTTTTTACATCCGAAATCCGCTCTTCTCTTGAGAGAGAGCGTTCTTCGTGCGGGTGTTCCGCGGATGGGAAAAGAGATCCTCCAAAAGCCATATTGTTATATACTATTACCACTGAATTTGGTCATCCGAATGCTTTCTATCAAGAGAGCTGAAGCTCGCGAATTCTTTATTGAAAAACAGCGTTGCTCTGCCCGTAGGCCCGTTTCGGTGTTTCTCAACAAGAATATCCGCTTGATTCTGCTTATCGCTTGAGGATTTGTATTTGTCTTCGCGATAAATAAACATCACGACATCGGCGTCTTGTTCAATACTGCCGGAATCGCGTAAGTCGGAAAGACGGGGAATGGGAGGATGGCGCTGTTCTACGCTTCGCGAAAGCTGGGAAAGCGCGAGCACCGGTACATTCAACTCTTTTGCGAGCGTTTTTAAAGAGCGCGAAATCTCGGTAATTTGCATGACCATACTATCGGTCGCTGTTCGCGGCTGCATAAGCTGGAGATAGTCAACAATGATAAGCCCAAGCCCATGTTCTGCTTGCAATCTCCGCGCTTTTGTTCGAATTTGCAGAATATTTGTCGTCGCTTCGTCATCAATAAAAATTGGGGCTTGAGAAAGTCTTGACAGGGCATCACGAAGACGGGGGAATTCATCTTCTGCCAAACGTCCGTTTCGGAGTTTCCATAAATCAATGCGGGCTTCAGCCGCAAGAAAACGATCTATGAGCTGTTCGGTGGACATTTCCAAAGAAAATATTCCTACCGGCACGTTTTTTTGCAATGCTACATTCCGCGCGATATCAAGCGCAAGCGATGTTTTTCCCAATGACGGGCGGCACGCAAGGACAATTAAGTCAGCGTTTTGGAGTCCTGACAATATTTTGTCTACATCAAAAAATCCGGTAGCGATGCCGCGTACCTCGTCCTTTTTTTTATGCAGTCGGTCAATGCGTTCAAATGCTTCAGCAAGCGCGCTTTTAACCGGAATAAATTTTTTACGGAGAGACGCCTGTGAAATAGAAAGAATCCTATGTTCTGCTTCATCAAGCGATTCTTCAACGTCGGCATCTTCCTGATACCCAAGATGGTTGATATGCTGGGATGCTTCAATAAGGTCACGGAGCACCCGTTTTTTATTAACGATATCTGCGTAATGCGTAATACCTACGGTGGAGGGGACCGTGTTTACGAGATGCGCGATATAACTCATACCGCCGATTTGTTCCAGATGCCCTTTTTCTTTGAGGCGGGAAGAGACGGACAACACATCTACCGGCTCATGTTTTTCAAAGAGCTCAATGATGGTTTTATATATCACACGGTGATTTTCATAATAAAAATCGTCATGCGACAATACGTCCATGACCTTCATTGGAGCGTTTCTATCCAACATAAGAGAGCCGAGTACTGACATCTCCGCGTCTTTGTTATGCGGCGGCATCCGAAAAGAAATATTCTCGGAAACAAGTGGAGAATTTTTGAATTGTGCGCGCTCTTCTGCCATATTTTCTTATTGTACAGCGAGTGGCCCGCTTCTTCAATACGAAAAAATACCAAACAGAGGGCCTCTGGTCTTCATATAAGTGGAAAGATCGTGGATAAAGGGGGTATGGGCAGTATATATAGACCCGCAAAGCAGGCGGTTATCCGCCTTCGCAGAAGACCACGGCTGTAAGGCCGTGGATGAATGCGAAGGTTGGACCCTCCGAAGCTCGAAGAGCGAAGGAGGGTGCTTCGGCGGATTTCGCCGAAGAAATGAAGGATACCACGGGCGTAAGCCCGTGGAGGCTTCGTTTAGAGTTTTGCTTCCAGAAGAGAATTTCCGTCAATGATATAGAGCGCGTTCCCTACGATTGTAAAATATGGGTTGCGGCCGTTATATACCGGCTGAAAATTTCTGGTAGAACGGTTATCAAGCTCAATTGCAAAAATAGTGCCTTGGACAGCGAACAAAACAAGGTCGCGGCGTCCGGGATAAAAATAAAACGAGCGAATTATGTTTGGCGAACGAAATACGCTTGTTTCTTTTTCGGTGAAATAGTAGGGAAGCGGGGCGTTTTTCAGCCATTCAGCGCGGATTTCAGTATTGTCCCGTGAGATCCATACACGGCTTTGTTCGCGGTTATCCAAAAGAATTTTATGTGGCAATGAGGGGAGTGATTCGTCAACGGCGTATGTTGTAACAAGGTCTGCGGTAAGCGTGCCTGCGGATTCGTCAAACTGTATGCGGAGTCCCTTTGATGTAAATAGTAAATAAAAATTGTCGCTATCCATATAGAATGTTTTAAACGGGACTGACGAAGAAAGACTTCCTGATCCTCGGATAACTGTTAACAGTCTTCGTTCCCGAGGGAGAAAGAACTCATAGGTAAAGCCGTTTGCTGTCTTCCGTTCAAGAAGAATAATTTCTTTTCCGGGGACCGTATATATATCAGAATATCTTCCTTCACGAATCGCAGTACCCGTAATATCTTGAGAAATTAAAAAGGCGCGCGCCTCCGCAACAAAACTTTCTTTTACCTCAAGCGTTTTTGTCCAAGGCCAGTGCCCTTCTTTTGCGACAATAATAGAGACATCTTCGGGAGTGAGACCTTGGACAAATAATCCTTGCTGGAGAATATTCGTGCGTTTTTGTAATTTTCCGTCAAGATAAATTTCTGCTCCGGTTGTCCCCGCATTGATAAATATGCCTCCTACGCGCTTGAAAGAGAAATCGGATGTTATGCGCCATCCACTTGCATAGAAAAGCACGGGCGGCGCTATCAGAAAAAAAAGGACGATTGCGACCCGTACGATATGTGTTCGTGTTTTTTTCTTCATATATATTTCTCTGCAGTATACATGGAGAACAGAAAGCAGACAAGCGGAATATACATTTGAGTATAAGGCTCTTTTCGGGCTATGATACGTATATGAATGATGAAAAAGAGACATTTGTTATACAGGGAACAAAAGCGCTTTCGGGCAGTATTGCTGTGCGGGGAGCAAAAAATGATGTTCTTTCGTTGATGGCTTCTTCGCTTTTATTTTCTCATCCCGTAACGTTTTCAAATGTTCCTGCCATAAGCGATGTAGAAAAAATGAAAATACTTTTACAGGGGCTTGGCGTTCGCGCGGATGTTTCGCAAAAAAAAAGAACTATTGCGGTAGACGCGTCTTCGCTTACGCATTCACTGCTTGATCCCGCGCTTGCGGAAAAAATACGCGCCTCTGTTATGCTTATCGGCCCCGTGCTTGCGCGTCTCGGAGAAATCACACTGCCGTATCCGGGCGGATGTGTAATCGGGAAACGCCCGGTTGATTTTTTTATAGAAGGATTTAAAAAATTAGGGGCGACCGTAAACGAAAAAAATGGTCTGTTTTCGTTTCGCCTAAAGAAAAACGACGGAGGAACTATTTTTCTTCCGTACCCAAGTGTTACTGCGACAGAAACGCTCCTCATGAACGCTGTTCTTGGGCACGGCATAACGTCTATCCAGAATGCCGCGTGCGAACCGGAGGTAGAACATCTCGCCCAATTTCTTATATCGGGTGGGGCGAATATAAAGGGTGCGGGCACTCATACAATCATTGTAAAAGGAACTCGCGGCGAATTGCTTTCACAAAAAACAAAAGAAGCGTTTCCGGTGCTTCCCGATAGGATTGAAACAGGAAGTTTTGCGGTGCTTGCAGGCGTGCTCGGAGATCCTATTCGTATTACGGGGTGTCTGCCGCACCACGTAGCCGCTCTTCTTGAGCGGCTGCGCGCTACAGGCGTTTCTATACGCATAGGGGATGATTGGATAGAAATACAAAAACCAAAAACGCTTTCGTCTGTTGATATAAAAACCGGTCCGTATCCTGCGTTTGCGACGGATATGCAAGCTCTTTTTGCGGTGCTTTTGACGCAGGCGATCGGGCAATCGGTTGTATTTGAGACGGTATTTGAAGAACGGCTTCGCTATGTAGAAGAATTGCGGCACATGGGTGCCAATATTACCGTATGCGATCCGCATCGGGCAATTGTAGTAGGACCAACACCGCTTGAGGGTAAAAATGTAAAAAGTCCTGATTTGCGCGCGGGGCTTGCGTTTATCATCGCGGGGCTCATTGCAAAAGGCGAATCAGTCATTCATAATGTGTATCATATTGATAGGGGGTATGAACGCATAGAAGAACGGTTGCAAGCGCTTGGTGCGCATATTGAGAGAGTAAACACAGAGAATAATAAAGCCTAAATTTAAAATTTAAAAATCAAAATGCTTAAGACTTAATTTTCAATTATCAATTTCTAATTTTCATTGAATTTTTCCGCCAGAGGCGGATCTGCCTCCGGCACGACAATGACTAAATTTTCAAACTCTCTTTTCCTTAGTTTTGTGTTTAAAAATTGAGAATTAAAAATTAAAAATTGGAAATTAAAAATTTACTATTGTATGGGTTTATTTACCACAAAACTAGGAATAGATTTAGGGACTGCAAATACGCTGGTGTTTGTGCCAAAAAAGGGGATTGTGCTTAACGAGCCATCTGTTGTTGCGGTTTCGCTTGCAGAAAATAAAGTTGTTGCGGTTGGGAACGAAGCAAAGCTCATGGTGGGCAAAACGCCCGATACCATCATTGCGTATCGTCCTATGAAAGATGGCGTTATTGCCGACTATCGCATCACCGAAGCAATGCTTCGCTACTACATCAAAAAAGCGCTTGGCCGATGGAATATTGCTAAACCGGAGGTGCTTATATCCGTTCCCGCGGGCGTTACCTCAACCGAAAAACGATCTGTGAGCGAAGCATCGCTGAAAGCAGGCGCGAAAAAGACATATATTATTAAAGAACCTATTCTTGCGGCAATCGGGGCGGATATTCCCATTCATGAACCGACCGGGCACATGGTAATAGATATTGGCGGGGGAACAACCGATGCCGCAGTTATCTCGCTTGGCGGGATCGTTGCTTCCACGTCAGTAAAGGTTGCAGGCAACAAAATAGACCAAGCAATTACTGACTATATTAAAAAAAATTATAATCTCGCGGTAGGGGACAAAAGCGCGGAAGATATTAAAATAAAAATTGGTTCAGCGATTCCTGTTGAGAAAGAAGACCGCTATGAAATAAAAGGACGCGATCTTTTAACGGGGCTTCCACGCAGTGTTGTGATAACAACAAATGAAATGGTAAAAGCAATTGAGTCGGAGCTTCGCGAAATAACAAAAGCAATAAAATATGTGCTCCAAGAGACGCCCCCGGAACTTGCCGCAGACATCATCGATCAGGGAATTGTAATGACCGGCGGTTCCTCTCTTCTTCGTAATATGACTGAACTTGTGTATCGCGCAACAGGAGTGCGCGCGCGAGTTGCCGATAACGCTCTCTTTTGCGTAGCAAATGGGACCGGCATTGCGCTGGACCATCTCGATGTATACAAAAAAAGCATCACATCAAAATCATAAGAACACCATGCTTCTTGAGGACCATCTAAAACAAAAAACACTTGCGCACGCGTATTTTATCACCGGAGACGCAAAGACATATATAGAAAAACTTTTTTCAGCGCCCTTGTTTGATATTCTTTCATATCATGAAAGGATGGGTATTGATGAGGTGCGGAATATTCTTTATAGAGTTTCCCTTGCATCAACACAAGAAAAACGCCAGGTTGTCGTACTGCATGCGGGCATGGTGGGTCGGGAGGCAAAAAGCGCGCTTCTTAAAATTATTGAAGAACCGCCGCCCTACACTCATTTTATTTTGTACGGCGTCTCAAAAAAAATGCTTCCGCAAGCGCTTGCGTCCCGTCTTCTTGATGGCGGGCATATACCATACGAAGAAAGAGAAGAATACGGAGAAAAAGCGGATATGTTTCTTTCGGCAGATGGTGACCCGAAAAAGCGGGAAATGATATTACAAGACGTTGCTGATACTGAATCACTCACTCTTTTTTTATCTGCGCTTGAACAAAGAGCGCAGGGCAAGCATGTATCTGAGCGGATGGTGATGCTTGAACGGATTCAAACAGCGCGAGTGTTTCTTTCGCATCCTATTCCTATGATTGCGTCTATTAAAGATTATCTATCCCTCCTTGTATGAAACGGGCATTTTTGGTGTTATTTTTTATGTTCATACTCGCGCTAGTCGTTATTATATATACCTCCTTGTTTGGAGGGGGGATAGGTACTTTTTTTGAAACATTCAAGGTGCTCTAAATACTATGTCATACGATTTTTCTTTTTTTACAAAAGAATCGCAAAAAATAAAAGAATGGCTTGGGCAGGAAGTTTCGGGGCTTCGAACCGGACGTGCGTCCCCCCAGCTTATCGAAAATATAAAAGCGGATTATTATGGCACGGCAACGTCCATTAAACATATGGCGGCAATTTCAATTCAGGATGCGCGCACGATTGTTATTCAGCCGTGGGACAAAGGAGCTCTTCCGGCAATAGAAAAAGCAATAAATCAATCAGACGTTGGTATCCAGCCGATTGTGGACAAAGATATTATTCGGCTTACACTCCCGGAACTAACAGGGGAGCGGCGTGAACAACTCAAAAAAGTAGTGCGGGAAAAATTGGAAGAATCAAAAGTAACTCTCCGAAAATTGCGCCACGGTATATTGAGCGATATAGAAAAAAGGGAGGGAGAAAAAGAAATAAGCGAGGACGAAAAATTCCGCCTCAAAGAAGATCTGCAAAAACAGATTGACGGGCTCGGCAGGGAGCTTGACGGTATTACGGAACGGAAAGTTAAAGAAATAGAATCATAAACTGGAATTATGAAGCAAGAATTATGAATTATGCACATAAATACCTCAATAATAAATAACTAATACACCGCAACTCGTACATGACGATTCTACTTTTTATAGTTATTCTTGCATTTCTTATTCTTTCGCATGAGTTTGGCCATTTTATTATTGCAAAAAAATCAGGAATTCGCGTGGAAGAATTTGGGCTTGGGTTTCCACCGCGCCTCTATGGCATAAAGAAGGGGGACACGCTGTATTCAATTAATCTGATACCGTTCGGGGGGTTTGTAAAAATTGAGGGAGAAGAGGGCGAACATCCGAATGATCCGAAAAGTTTTGCCGCAAAACCGGCATATATCAAGGCAGCGGTTCTCGTAGCCGGGGTGGCCTTTAATCTTCTTTCCGCGTATCTTTTGTTTGCCGTTATAAGCTGGGCGGGTACGCCAACAAATATTGGAGACGAAAACCCCCCGGGTGTGCGCGATGTCCAAGTGCTTGTCGGGAGCGTTGACGCGGCTTCCCCCGCGTCAGACGCGGGGCTTGTTGTGGGAGATAGTATCATTCGCGCAAGCGCGAACAATCAATCGGTAGATATTCAGACCATAAGCGATTTGCAAATATTTATAGAAGACCGCAAGGGCGAAATTATTGACATCACGCTTTTACGCGGAGAAAATGAAGAAACCATTCCTATTTTTGCGCGCGCAAATCCTCCGCCACAAGAAGGCCCGCTCGGCATTTCACTTCTTCGTGTGGGGATTGTAAAAAGTCCCTGGTACGAAGCGCTGTGGGATGGGTTTGTTATGCTTGGGAGGAGTATGCTTCTTGTGGTCAGCGGATTCTATGACATCATACGAATCGCGCTTGCGGGTGAAGATACAAGCGCGTATCTTGCCGGCCCCATTGGTATCGTAGGTTTAGTAGGACAGTCGCTTGATCTTGGCTTTCTTTTTCTTTTGCAATTTACCGCAATACTTGCGGTCCATCTCGCAATCATAAATCTTGTGCCATTTCCCGCGCTTGATGGGGGACGCCTTTTCTTTCTTTTCATAGAAACAATTATTCGGCGGCCGCTTCCGCGCACGTTTACGAATTATGCAAATACGCTCGGATTTTTCTTTCTCATAGGACTCATGCTTTTAATTACCGTTGCGGATGTAAAAAAATTATTTTAAAAACTTGTACCGATACAAAGAAAAGGCCTAACCGCATACGCAGAAAGGCCTTTTTTATTTTCCTATTCTTTTTTATATTACATTAACCCCGTCCCGTCACAGCTTTTCTTTTGTGTTTCTCCATCCATCTGCATCTAGGTTCATCCGAGAGCTTACCCATTCTTCTGCCTTTTCAATTACGGAAAAAGCTTTCCACAAATGAAATAGACCGCTCTCGGCTTCGCCATCAGGATTAAGCATAAAGACAGTATAATAGTCCAAACCCACCAACTTTTCTGAAATATTACGGGAGATCTGGCCAATCACCCAACCCTTAGAAAAATAGAGACGATCACACGGGCTTGATTCAGCATAAACAGGTTCTAACTCCCACCTCTGAGGAGGCGGGGAAGACCTTTCGCAATTATAAGAATAGAACTCAGTCACTAAATAAGATACTATGGTGCGCTCAGGCATGACTACCTCCTTTGTAATTTTTAAATTTAGTGCATTGTACCAAAAAATATAGATTATGTCAATATCATTTAAACCTCTTATTCTAGGCCACCATTGAAAATAAGCCCCATTACTGCTACCGTAAGATATATGCGCCAATCGAAACTCTTTGGGAAAACTCGAAAAGAAAAGCCCTCTGATGAAATCGCAAAAAATGCGATTCTTCTTGAACAGGGCGGATTTATCTATAAAACTATGGCGGGCGTGTATGATTATCTTCCGCTTGGATTTCGGGTTCTTGAAAGGATAAACGCGATTATCAGGGAAGAAATGAACGCAATCGGCGGGCAAGAACTTTTTTTGTCCGCACTCCAACCGCGCGAACGCTGGGAAAAAACAGGACGATGGGAGAAGTTAAAAGATATTATGTATCAGTTCAAAGATAATTCCGGACATGACGTTGGGCTTGCGACCACGCATGAGGAAGCGCTTGCGCGCATTGCAACGCATTCAATTCAATCATACAAAGATCTGCCCCTTTTCGTATATCAGATACAAACAAAATTCAGAGATGAACCTCGCGCAAAGTCAGGACTCATGCGCGGAAGGGAATTTTTAATGAAAGATCTGTATAGTTTCCACACCTCAAAAGAAAGCCTCAATGAATTTTATGAAATAGCGGGAAAGGCATACGAACGAATTTTTGAGCGATGCAACCTTACATCATACAAAACAGAAGCAGGCGGGGGGACCTTCACAAACGATATTACGCATGAATATCAGGTACTCTCGGAAGCTGGCGAAGACACCATTTTTTATTGCGAACAGTGCGGCTGTGCCCAAAACAAAGAAATCGCGAACATCAAGGAAGGAGACGCCTGCTCCTCGTGCAAGGCAAAAATTAAAGTAGGTAAAAGCATTGAGGTAGGAAATATTTTTCGTCTTGGCACTGTTTTTTCCGAAACATTCAATCTTCTCTATAGCGACGAAAAAGGGCAGAAGCATCCCGTATGGATGGGGAGCTACGGCATTGGCCCCGGGCGGTTGCTTGCAACTATTGTAGAAGTGTTTTCGGATGAAAAAGGTATCCGTTGGCCCTCATCCGTAGCGCCTTTCCAGACACACCTCATAAGTATTCCTGGAAATGACCTGATGGTAGAAAAAAAGGCAGAAGAATTTTATGCTACGCTCAATGATAAGAACATAAGTGTGCTTTTTGATGACCGTAAAGAAAAAAGTCCCGGTGAAAAATTTGCGGATGCCGATCTTATCGGAATACCTCTCCGCATAGTAATTTCTTCAAAAACGCTCAAAGAAAACGCAATTGAAATAAAAAAGCGAGATGAAGAAAAAACAAAGAATATTCCTTACGATGATATCAAAACAATAATTTCATATGTTCAATAAACTTTTTAGCCTGTTTTCTCATGACATAGGGATTGATCTGGGGACCGCAAATACCCTTGTGTATGTAAAAGGGCGCGGTGTTGTTATTAATGAGCCGTCTCTCGTCGCGCTTAATAAAAAAACTGAACAAGTTGTTGCGATAGGAAGTAGTGCCAAGCAAATGATTGGACGTACGCCCGATCACATCACTATTATCCGTCCGCTTATTGAGGGCGTTGTCTCTAATTTTGAAATCACACAAGAAATGCTTTCTTATTTCATCAAAAAAGTGCATTCCGAAGGAAAACGGCTTTTTGCGCGTCCGCGTATTGTTATCGGCGTTCCCTCGGAGATAACCGAAGTACAACGCCGCGCGGTTCGTGATGCTTCGCAAAATGCGGGCGCGCGCGAAACATATCTGATTGAAGAACCTATGGCGGCCGCCATAGGAATCGGGCTTCCAATCAAGGAAGCGGTAGGCAATATGATCGTTGATGTCGGGGGGGGCACGACCGATATTGCGGTCATTTCGCTTGGCGGTATCGTAACATCTATAAACCTTCGGATTGCGGGAGATAAATTAAATGATGATATTATGTCGTATTCGCGAGATGAGCTCAGGCTGCTTCTTGGCGAAAAAACTGCCGAGGATGTAAAGATTGCGATTGGTATGGCGTATAAAGTTGGGCAGACCCAAGAGTCAACCATTCGGGGTCGAGATATTATCAGCGGGCTTCCCCGAGAAGTTATTATCACGGATGACGATATCCAAGAGGCAATGTCAAAATCAATAAAAATTATTATCGAATCTGTAAAAGAAGTGATAGAAACAACGCCACCCGAACTTGTCGCAGATGTTATGCAGCGGGGGATACACCTTGTTGGCGGAGGGTCGTTTTTACGCGGCATAGGGATGCTCATACATCGCGAAACAAAAATCCCCGTTAAAATACCGGAGAGTCCGATGTTTGCGGTAGTAAACGGGTGCGGAATCATTCTTGATAATTTTGAAGAATATAAAAGTGTTTTGGTTCAAGACAGCGAAGAAATAATCCCTCAATAATTTTTAATTACTCAGAGTGTTTGTATGAGGACTCTATTCCAAAAAGGACTGCTCCTTTTTGTGGCGGTAAGCATAAGTATTATTTTTTCATGGGGGAGCGCGCGGTATCTTGGCGTTTCTTTTTTGCTTATCCTCCAAAAACCGTTCGTAGCAACATCAGCATATCTTTCGCATGCCGTATCGGTGGTGTCTTTGTATGTTCAGTCAAAAGATACGCTCAAAAAAGAAAATGAAAAACTGAAAGAAGAAGTAGGGATCTTGCAAAGAAAGATAACGCTTCAAGAAAACATGAAACAGGAGTACGAAATTCTTCTTGGGGCTGTCCAGGGAGCACCTCAAAAAAGTGTGATTGCGCGCGTAATTCCAACACCCACTTCTTCGGTGTTCGGGGTTATAACGATAGACAAAGGCAGTGAAGACGGCGTACGTGCAGGGGCAAAAGCTGTTTTTGACGGTGCGGTACTCCTTGGGTTTGTAGAAGAAACATTTGCTCATGCTTCGCGCGTGCGTCTTTTTTCATCATTTCATACCGAAACACAGCTAAAATTAGGAGAGACAAACGTGACGGTGCTTGCGGTTGGGGAGGGAGGTGGTGTAATACGCGTTACTCTCCCTCGGGATTTTCCCGTGGCGGTAGGAGATCGATTGTTTGCTCCGGGGGCAGTCCCATTTCTTGTTGGATTTGTTGACACTGTGGGGGTGTCAGGAGCTGAGGCGACACGGAACATATATATACTGACCCCACTTCATCCGGGGACTATTTCGTTTATTTCACTTATTCCATAATGAAAGTTTTTTTTACCCGCATTATTTTTTTTCTGGCAGGAGGAGTGGGAATATTTTTTTTACCGTGGGTAACGCTTGTTGTAGGCGGCCTCTTTTTTTCACTGCTCGTTTTATTTCCCATAGAAGTGCTCCTGCTCGCTTTTGCATTTGAGCTTCTTTCAGGAATTACTCCCGGATTAGTGTCATTCCCGCTTGCGTCAGCGATGACTTTTCAACATATAGCGAAAGACCGTATAGACATTCATTCTTTTTTAGCAAAAATATCTCTTTGGGTGCTTGGAGTCGTATTTTTTTTGGTTTTGCGGGGGCTTCTCCTGGTTCTTTTTTTTGGATATCCCATGTATGACTGGGTTCGTTTTTTTATCTTTTTTTAGTGCTGACGCAGGCAAAGTTCTTATGATATGATACATATATGGCAAAATACTCCATAATTATACGAAATGGGCACGTTATTGACGGAAAACGGTCAGCTATCAAGCGGGCGGATGTCGGCATTGAAGACGATAAAATAACTATGGTGGGCGATTTATCGTCGGAGGTAGGAGAGAAGGAAATAGATGCGCGGGATCGCTATGTCGTGCCGGGGTTTATTGATATTACGTCTCATTCGGATACGTACTGGACGCTTTTTAATTATCCACTTCAGGAGAGTCTTTTGTGGCAGGGGGTTACTACGATTATTGGCGGGAATTGCGGAACATCATTAGCGCCGCTTGTTTCGGGGCAAGAGCTTGAGGCAATCCAGAAATGGACTGACACGACAACCATCAATAGTAACTGGCAGTCGGTAGAAGAATTGTTTGAAGAATTTGAGCGTCATCGGTTTGGGGTGAATGTAGGGACGTTTATCGGGTTTGGAACAATTCGGCGCGGCGTTGTAGAAGATATCAATGCGCCGGCATCTACCGGTGAAATAGAAAAAATGAAATTTTTACTGCAAGGCGCGCTTCAGGCGGGCGCATTCGGGCTTTCTACGAGCCTTGGGAGATCTCATGAACAGATTGCAAGCAGAGAAGAACTTGTGGCATTGTCTGAAATAATTGCAGAAAATAACAGTGTAATAAAATATCATCTTCGCAACGAGGGCGAAGGAATACTCCCCGCGTTATCGGAGGCGATCGCAATCGCGCGCGATATCATACAAAGTCGCCAAGGGAACGGAAGTATAAAACCATTTCGTACGCATATTTCCCATTTCAAAATTCTTGGGAAGCAATCATGGCCATTTTTTGATGAAGTGCTTCATATGGTAGAGCAGGCACAGCATGATGGAATCCCGGTTACTATGGATATGTTTCCTTACACGCGCACCGGTTCAAATCTATATTTGCTGCTTCCTGCGTGGGCGCGCGAAGGGGGAGGGGATGCGATGCTTGAGCGCCTAAGCAACCAAGAGACGAAAAAAGCGCTTGTAGAAAATTTAAAAGAACTAACGCTGCATTACGAAAAAATGGTGGTTGCGTCCACGTTTCGCGACCAGACCGCCATTGGAAAAACAATCGCAGAGCTCGCAGAAGATACAGGTCTTTCTCCGGAAGAAGTTATCTTACATCTTCTTCATATAAATAACCTCAATGTATCTATTTTTAACGAAATTATTTCTGAAGAACATCTTATCGGGCTTGCAAAGCGCCCGTACGTGTATTTTGCATCGGATGGAGCCGGATTTAATGTCACAAAAAAAATTCCACATATGCTTCCGCACCCCCGTTCGTTTGGCACATTCCCGCGCGTGCTTAATGAGTTTGTAAAAGAAAAGTCAATTCTTTCTTGGGAAGAAGCAATTCATAAAATGACATATCTTCCCGCGCAACTTCTGGGGATTCCTGACAGGGGGCTGATTGAAAAAGATGCCTACGCCGATATCGTGGTTCTTCATCCGGAAAAAGTTGTTGACAAGGCGACATACGAAAATCCGCTTCAGTACGCGGAAGGGGTGGAGGTTGTCTGCCTCAACGGAACTGTTGTTCTTGAAAACGGCGAAATAAAAAAAGATCCTGCGGGAACCGTTATTAAAAAACGGAACCCGTCTTCATAGCTGATATATAATGAAGAAACGTTCATGGGATAAGACTCTTTTTTTCATTTCACTGACACTTCTTGTCGTCGGTATATTTGTGTTTGCGTCAGCCGCAATCGGTTTGATTGAGGCAGACACCCATTCTCCGCTTTCTCTTTTTTTCCGCCAAGTTCTTTTCGGTGTTGGCGTCGGGGGCGTCCTTTTTATCGCGGGTCTTATTATTCCTTTTTCATTCTGGCAGAAAACCTCAGGGCTCTTTTTAGGTATCGCGTTTCTTTTTTTGCTTTTGGTATTTATCCCCGGCATTGGTATTATCGCGGGGGGGGCGGCACGATGGGTTGAGTTAGGGCCGCTATCGTTTCAGCCGGCAGAACCCTTTAAATTCGCGTTTGTGATGTATCTTGCGGCCTGGCTTACGTCGCATAAAAAAGACATTTCAACATTTCGTTCCGGGCTTATACCATTTCTTATTATGGCTGGCATTGTGAGCGTTTTTTTTATACTCCAACCCGATATCGGAACTCTTTTTGTTATATTGGGGGCGTCTGCTCTTTTGTTTTTTGTGGGAGGAGGACAGGCAAAACATATCGCGCTTGCGGGTATTCTCGGGCTTGTTCTTCTATCAGCGCTTGTCATCAAGGAGCCATATCGCCTGGAACGCATCCAGGTATTTTTAAATCCCCAAGGGGATATTGAGGACTCCGGCTATCAGCTCCATCAGGCACTCATCGCTATCGGTTCAGGGGATGTTTCCGGGCGCGGTTTTGGCCAAAGCATTCAAAAGTTTCATTATTTGCCGGAGTCCGTAGGGGATGCCGTTTTTGCTGTTATGGGGGAAGAGTTTGGCTTTATCGGCAGCACTTTTTTGGTGGCGCTTTTCCTCTTTTTTCTTTGGAGGAGCGTATATATTCTTAATCGTGTACCGAACCATTTTGCTCGACTCTTCGGGGCTGGAATTGTTATAATGATAGTATTCCAATCATTTATAAATATTGCGGCCATAATTGGTATTGTGCCAATGACCGGCATTCCGTTGGTGTTTATAAGCCAAGGGGGGTCGTCTCTCGCGATCACCCTTGCAAGTATTGGGATACTGCTTCATATTTCAAAATACGCACAGGTGTCATAAGAACCATCATATATAGCCCATGAAAATACTTTTTGCAGGCGGGGGCACAGGAGGGCATTTTTATCCTATTATCGCAATCAATCGGGCGCTTCGTAAAATCGCGGAAGAAGAGCAATTGCTCGAGATAAAAACAGTATTCCTCTCCACTTCGCCATACGACAAAGAACTTCTTCGTCAGGAAGAAATAAAATTTACCTGGGTGCCCGCAGGCAAAATGCGGCGTTATTTTTCTATTCTTAACTTTTTTGATTATTTCACGATGGGGATAGGGGTGTTGAAAGCGATTTTGAGCATATTTATTAGTCTTCCCGATGTTATTTTTGCAAAGGGGGGGTATGCGAGCTTTCCCGCGCTTGTTGCCGGACGATTTTTTCGCATACCTATTATTATTCATGAGTCTGATTCAGTCCCAGGGCGAGTAAGCATGTGGGCTTCATCTTTTGCAAAACGGATTGCTATTTCATTTCCGGGAAGCGTTCATTATTTCTCGGACAAAAAAGTTGCGCTTACCGGACACCCGATGTGGCCGAGCGGTATTCTTGGGGGGAATGCTGAAAATGCGTATGCTACATTCGGTCTTCAAAAAGGATTACCGACGCTTTTTGTGACGGGGGGATCGCAGGGTGCCGCAAAAATAAATGACACTATAGCATCCATGCTTTCGTTTGCTTTGAATGATTTTCAAATTATCCATCAAACAGGAAAAGCGCATATCAAAGAAGCAATAGATCGCGCAAGTATTATACTTGAAAAAAACAATATAAAGTCCCGTTATCATCCCATCGCGTATTTGAATGAAGCAGAGCTTCGGGATCTCTCACAAGTTGTTGATGTCGCGGTGTCTCGGGCCGGCGCAGGATCCATTTTTATGTTTGCGGCATGGGAGACGCCCGCGATATTTATTCCGCTTCCGCATGCGGCCCAAGACCATCAGCGCGAAAACGCCTATGCGTACGCTCATACGGGAGCAGGGACCGTTATGGAAGAAAACAACCTTACTCCGCATTTACTTTTTGAAGAAATACAGCATCTTATAAAAGATGCCGCACTTCGGAAACGGATGAAAGCTGCTGCCGCAAATTTTGCGCAGAAAGATGCTGCTGAAAAAATCGCACGGGAGATTATTTCACTTGCGTTAGAGCATAGCTCATAGATATGACTGTACGCGTTCGCATAGCTCCAAGCCCGACCGGGCCGCTGCATATCGGTACCGCGCGTACCGCTCTTTTTAATTATTTATTCGCAAAAAATCAAAAAGGAGTATTCATTCTTCGCATTGAAGACACGGACAAAAAACGTTCAGAAAAGCGTTTTGAAATAGAAATCAAAGAAGCGCTTGCATGGTTAGGCATTTCATGGGATGAAGAAGTGATTCAGTCGGAACGCATTGACATACATAAAAAATATCTTCAGAAGCTCGTAAAGGAAAAAAAAATATTTTGGTGTCCGCATACGCAAGAACAGTTGTCTCTGGAACGCGAAAAGCAAATGCAAGAGAGGCAGGCGCCGCGGCATATCTGTGAGTATAGGAATGGTGAAAAAAACGAAGACCAACAGGGCATTTTGCGTTTTAAAAATGATGCCGCTGGGGAGCTTGTATTTGAAGATCTTATACGCGGCACCGTGACAAGCACGCCCTCTTTGTTGGGAGATTTTTCTGTTGCAAAAAACTTTGAAGAACCTCTCTATAATTTTGTAGTGACGGTTGATGATGCTGATATGCGTATAACGCATATTATCCGCGGGGAAGATCATATTCCGAATACCCCCAAACAAATTCTTATTCAGAATGCATTGGGGTTTGAGCGTCCGCAGTATGCTCATCTCCCGCTTGTTCTTGGGGAAGATCGTTCAAAGCTTTCAAAACGGCATGGCGCAACAGCGGTCACGCAATATAAAAAAGAGGGCTACTTCGCGCCCGCTCTTGTTAATTTTTTAGCGCTTCTTGGTTGGCACCCCAAACAAACAAAAGGGGGAAGCGAGGAAGATATATTTTCTCTTGAAGAGCTTATTCCGCTTTTTTCGCTTTCGGATATACAGAAAGGAGGCGCGGTATTTGATATTAAAAAACTCCAATGGATAAATGGAGTGTATATTCGCGCAATGGACAAAGAAAAGCTTGCCGAGACCCTTTTTCCATATTTGAAGCAAGGGTGGCAGAACTATGCGGTTGTTCGGCCTGGTTGGTGGCAGAGCATTGCCTCTCTTGAACAGACGCGCCTGGTAACGTTTAAAGATATTATTGAACGCGTTGATTATTTTTTTGAAGATCCTGTTGTAAGAAAAGAAGTGCTTCTCGAGAAAGGGGGAAGCGCTGAAGACACGAAAGCCCATCTGGAAGCGATTCTCAAAAAAATTGAGCCCATGCAAAAAGGATCATTTACGGGGGGCTCTCTCCACGAAAAGATTTTGCCGTATGCCGAAACGCATGGAAAAAAATCCGTGTTATGGCCTTTTCGGGTAGCGCTCACCGGCAAAAGCGCGTCTGCCGGTCTTTTTGAGGTTGCCGAAATTATTGGCAAAGAACAAACAGAAAAACGATTACACCATGCAATCGCCGTCCTTTCTTAAGCGTGCATATATACAATGCTCTGCCGGAATATGGCGTTTCGGTTTTTGTGTTGGCGTAGTTGCTTTTCTTTTATTGTCGGCGTCTGTATTGCCGATTCGTGCGGCAAACGTAACAGAATTGCGAAGCCAGCTTGAGGAAAAAGAATCCCAGATCGCGACACTTGAGGAAGAAATCAAACAGCACCAGAAAGATATTGAAGAAACAGGCAAAGAGGCAAGTTCTTTTCAGGCGGAAGTAAGCCGTCTCAATGCAACGATAAAAAAGCTCCAAGCAGATACAACTGTTACTAAGCGTCGTATTGAATTTACCGGGATTTTGATTGAAGAACTTGACGCGACGATTGAAGAAAAAGAAGAGCAGATCCAAAAAGACAAAGCGCTTCTTGCGGAATTTATCCGCGAATTATATGATACCTCGTCCCAAAGTCTTATAGAGATTTTACTTGCAAACGCGACACTGTCTGATTTTTTTGATTCGCTTCATTATTCAGAAACGCTCCAAAATGTAACCCAAAAACAGCTTGAGGATCTTCGTCTTATCAAACAAGAGCAGGAAGAAGAAAAAGAACGCCGCACAAAAGAAAAATCAAATCTTGGTCTTCTTGCGGATGAATTACGGGACAGAACCGCAATTGAGCAAGATGCGCGAGATGACCAGGCATATCTTCTTGGGGTAACGCGCCAGAAAGAAAGCGAATACCAAAAGCTCCTTGATGAGCGACTCAAGAAAAAAAACGCGCTTGAGCAGGAAATTCGAAGCATTGAAGACCAAATCCGGATTGCAATTGACCCAAATCTGCTCCCACAATCAGGACCGGGCGTACTCGGGTGGCCGCTTGAAGACGTTTCGCTTGTATCATGTTTCCGTGGAGGTAATGGCGCAAAAAACTGTGTTACGCAATTTTTTGGCAATACTGATTTTGCGACACAAAACCCGCAAATATATAGCGGCAAGGGGCATAATGGTCTTGATTTTCGCGCGACAACAGGAACCGTGTTGTATGCGTCTGAATCGGGAATAGTGCGTGCGGTAGGGGATACTGACCAGCAATGTCGCGGGGTCTCTTATGGCAAATGGATTTTGATTGATCACCCGAACGGCCTTTCTACGCTGTATACGCATCTTTCGCAGATTTCAGTTTCTTCCGGTCAAAGTGTTACGCGGGGCGAGCGTGTTGGTTATTCCGGAAATACGGGTTATTCTACCGGTCCGCATCTTCACTTTACGGTTTTTGCGACACAGGCGGTACAAATTACATCTCTTAATCCGAACGATAAATATTATTACCAGAGCAAGATTTGCGGGACGCCGTTACACCTGCCGATTTCGCCCCAAAACGGCTATTTAAATCCCTTAAGCTATCTCTAGCGTTAACAGGGGCTTACCCCGTTAGATAAGCGAGCTTTACTAAGCTTTCTCTAACGGGGTATAATAAAAGCATGGAAAAGGGTATTATTCAAATTGTCATCATCTTCATACTCTTTATAATTGTGTTAAGCCTGCTTGGCGTTTCTTTGTCGTCACTGACCCAAAACGAAACACTCCGCAATAATTTTTCATTTGTATGGCACTGGAGCTCAATCGTGTGGAATAATTACCTCAAAGCACCGGCAGAAAAAGCTTGGGGCTTTTTTATCCAGTTTGTATTCAACCCGGTGAAAGAACAGATACAAGAACATCCCGTTGCAGAACCCCTTGAGCCGTAAATAAAAACATTTTTGTATTGACAACTAGCACGCATTGTGCTATTCTGGTTTTTAGTTGGTTCATAAGAAAATAAAACATACGGGAGATATAAAAGATGAGTACAGATTCAATTCCGACACAGAAATCTGCCCAAAAATTGACTTATTCTATAGTCCAAGTTTTATGGGAATATGTAAAAAACGAGGGATTTGGATGGACACCCGAAAAGCTTCGCGAAAGTTTGGGTGATGATTCGGTCGCAATAGGAAACTTCCTACTTAACGCCGAAGCCCCCATGACAAATAATGAAATAGCCGATGCGCTGGACTTACCAGTAGAAAGATTACATAAAGGCATGGATGTTTTAAAGGGTTGGTACGGCGCAATTAAATTTATTGGCGGCGTGAAAGGAAGAGAGATCACATATACGCTTAAACCCATGGTTTCTTCGTAAAATTTTTAAAAAGCGGTAAGATAACATCAACCCGCTTTTTTTTAATTTATTATTAGAGGGGAGTGGCTTGGTCCAGGTCCTCTATAGTATATGTCGCAAAAGGTATATTGTGCGACATTACATATATACCAAATACCAAGACTGCCCATTCCCCTCGTTTAAGATGCCGTATATAATAAAAATACTATGAATGTCCCTAAGGTTCTTACATGGATAGTAATCCTTATTTTGCTTTACGCGGCAATCTATACAACCATGTGTTTCGCTTTTCCGCGAATCTTTAAAGTAGATTTTCAATTGTGGAGTTTTTTGCCCGGTGGTGAACCGATGGTGTGCTCCTTTGCTCGTTAGCGTATGCGCATTTCATACTCAGCACTCGAATTATTTGAACGATGCCCTTATGTGTTTAAGTGCGTAGTGCTTGACAAGTTAAAGCTTCCTAAGACAAAAGAAGCTTTTTTGGGTACTGCCGTCCACGAAGCCCTTAACTTCCTTTTTACCAAAAACCCCCTCTTCCCCACCTTAGACGAGGTGGTCAATTTTTATAACAAAACATGGGATGAACGATCACCCAAAATCGCATTTAAAGACGCGTACGAAAAAGAAACACTTCACGCAAATGGCATATCAATGCTTACGCGCTTTTATAAAAAATATCCGGCATGGAACTTTACAACTCTCGGGCTCGAAACTCGCTTTGAGGCCCCTTTGCAAGACCTCAAAACAGGAGAAACCCACACGCTCTCCGGTATTATAGACCGCGTTGATAAAATAGACGACGACACCTATGAAATTATTGATTATAAAACCGCGCGTCGGATGCCCGCGCAAGAGCATGCTGATAAAAACCTGCAACTTGCAATCTATCATATGGGGGTGCTTGCGCGCTGGCCGCATCTTGCGGGCAAAAAAATAAAATTAACCCTGCATTATCTCCAGCACTCTGAATATCTAACTACTGCCCGGTCTTCCGATGAGCTTGAATTAACCAAACAAAAAATCCTTTCAATGATACAAGCGATCCAGGACCATCAAAAACGGGACGACTGGCCTGCAAAATCATCCCCTCTTTGCGCGCTCAACCCATACAACAAAATCTGCCCCATGTGGAGCTATCTATACGCAAAAAAAGAGAACACGCTATCGCTGGACGACACAACAGCGCAAAAAACGCTCACAGAATATATAGCGCTCAAAACCGCAACTCAAGAAAATACCGCGCGCATAAAAGAGTTACAAGTAGAGCTTTTGGGTTATATGAGAGATAAAAAATTTGAACGCCTTTTTGGCGAGGAAGGATATGTGACTCGGAATCTCCGCGAACAAGAAATATATGATTTAGAGAAAGCCCGTCCCGCGCTTGAAGCAATCCAAAAATGGGAAGAACTGCTCATTGCAGACCATAAAAAGCTGGAAAAATTTTTGCCATCCCTCCCCTCTCAAACGCAAAAACGCCTACGCGACGAGGCGCTTTTGCGAAAACGAACAACGGAATCCCTTTTGATGCGGAGAAAAAAGATTAAACCGGAGGATTTAGAATAAAAAAAGCATACCATCAGATATGCTTTACTTTTTATCTCATCATAAAACCCCGGCGAGAAGAAGGCAAAAAAAGATTATAGTAATAGAGGCAGCCAATAATAGTCCTCCTATAATGCCGATAGTAATTGCCATAACTTTTGATGCTATTAAAAAAGACCCGAATATACATCCAATACCAGCGAGGACCGCCAATATAATGAGCCACGCAATAATCTTAACCATTCCTTTTCTCTCCTTTATTTATTTTGACGCTAAAAGTGGGTACCAGCATTATTCCAAGCCCCAGAAGCATTATCACTAAGCTACCCCACCAAGACTGACTTATAAAATCGGCACAAACCATTAATATAAACCCCAAAAGCACAAACACAATAGTAGATATCTTAGGCATCGCTTAAAACCTCCTTTTTTTAAAAACTTTTTATATAATATAGAATTTTTCTTAAAGAGTCAACCCGAAGCCTTACCTATTGAAGCACCCCATGTTACTATGCAGAAAACCTTAACAAAGAGGTTCGAATGAAAACAAAAGCAGTAATATTTGACATGGACGGAGTTATTTCCGACACTCAAAGCATTTGCGCTGATATAGAGTCAAAACTCTTTAAAGAATATGGCATCGATATAAGTCCCGAACAATTAACAGAACGATACGCGGGCACCGTAAGTCACGAAATGATCCCCGATGTGTTCAGATGCTTCGATAAAACTCTTCCCGACCTAGAATTTTTGGCGCAAGAACGATGGACTAGAATATTCAACGCTGTCCGGGGAAATATAAAAGCAATCCCCGGGACAATTGAGTTTATCCAAAAACTCAAAAAAGAAAAAATGCCAATGGCAGTTGCAAGCGCATCCCGCATTGATTTTATTGAACTAGTTCTTTCTGAATTAAGCATAGATTTTTATTTTGATGCTATCGCAAGCAGTCAGGAAGTTCCGAAAGGCAAACCCGAACCCGATGTATTCTTGCTTGCGGCCAAACGGCTAAACGTAGAACCCTCGTGTTGTCTAGTCATAGAAGACAGCCTCAACGGCATGGTCGCGGCAAACAAAGCGGGCATGAAATGCATTGGACTTGTGCAAAAAGGAAACCTCGACAGCAATATATACAAAGATGTAACCATCGCCGTCGTTCGAAATTTAAAAACAATACCAATACAAGATTTATAAACAAAAAAGCGTGTTTACACAAACACGCTTTTTCAAAGATTATTTTTTATTTTTGATGACAGTCCGCATCATTTGTATAGCTGTTACCGTCCTACCCAACTTTTCGCTCAAAACTCTGTCAGATTGCCTGTCCGTAGCAGTAATTAATTCCAAATCTTTGATTGTCCATCGCTGGTATCTATTGTGGTCATTTTTCTTAAATTGAGCATAGTATCTCTTTCTCTGTACACTTCTTTTCTCTGGATTTTTTAACCTCCATTCTTTATTGCTTTGATAGCAACTGCTTTCATGATCTTTACTTTCACTTTTCAAAAGACTCGTCCTCCTTTTTGATTTTCTAAATAATACTTTACTTGCTCGTAAAAGTCAAGGGCTTATATTCCTTCACAATTTTTTGCTGGCCTATACCCTAAATTTTCCGCCTCTTCTTTAGACGAAAACCAAATCTTATTTTCTTCGGCGATGCGGGAAGCTCCCGAACAGCCTGGTAAATGGTATACACTGCCGTTTTTTGACCCAACATAAGGCAGCAGGACCTGATTTTTTTGCTCTCCCGCTGCCCTATCGCCGGTAAGACCCAGCGCAGCCCCATTCTCCTCAACTCGTATAGGTGTTTTTACAGAGCTATTCTCCACCGTAAAAGAAAGCCGCCCAAGCCCAAAAGCAATAATAGCTATAAGAAAAAAGCTTACCGCAAGAAGTAAATCGTTCTTATTTTCTAATGCCCAGTCCTTGCCATTTTTGAGGTTTTGGAGTATCATGGCTGTATCTAGATTTAAGAATTAAGATGTAGGATTTAAGAAGCGGATATTCATAAATCATAATTCTTAAATCGTAAATCCACAAGATTATGGCACCCCGCTCTTATTTTGCGGGATGACAATAAGGCAATCCGCTTTATTATAACAAGAATGGCCTATTCGGCCACGCGGATTGCAAAAATATTACTTTTGGCATAGTATCACAAAACGTATATTATAAATAGATTGCAAAATAAGAGCGGGATTGCTCATGATTTTAAAGAAAATTGTGAGTCCACGCTCCAATTTTCTAAAAATCATGGCACATACCAAAGCCGGCGGGTCGGCAAAAAACCTGCGGGACTCCAAACCAAAATATTTGGGTATAAAAATAGCTGACGGGTCAAAAGCCCGCGCAGGCGCCATTATCGTACGACAGCGAGGAACAAAATTTCTCCCCGGCAGAAATGTAGGGATTGGCAAAGATCATACCATCTTCTCTCTCAGGGATGGGGTTGTAACATTCAAAGATAAACGGAAAATCGGCTTTAACGGAAAAACAAAAAAGATAAAAGTTGTTTCTATCGCATAATAAAATCCCGCATACTGCGGGATTTTATTTTTTCTTTTTCCGTGTCGCTGCTTTTATAAACTCTCTGAAAAGAGGATGTGGCTTAAGCGGACTTGATTTAAGTTCCGGGTGAAATTGCGTTCCTACAAAAAACGGATGTCCGCGAAGCTCTATAATTTCCACTAAATTGCGTTGGGGATTTATCCCCGAGATAACAAGCCCTGCTTCCTCTAATGTTTCGCGGAAGTCATTATTCATTTCGTATCTGTGGCGGTGCCGTTCAAAAATGTTTTTTTCTTGATACGCTTTTAAGCTTATTGTTCCTTCTGTAAGGGCGCATGGATACATCCCAAGACGCATTGATCCGCCATATTCCTTGTTTTTTAAATGGATTTCTTGTTCAGGCATTGTGGCGATGACTGGATGGGGCGTTTGTGTATTTATTTCTGTCGTATCCGCGTGTTTTAATTTTGCGACATTGCGTGCAAACTCAACAACTGCCAACTGCATGCCATAGCAAAGCCCAAGATATGGAATATGCCGCGTTCGTGCGTAGCGAATGACTTTTATTTTACCCTCAACACCGCGTTTTCCAAATCCTCCAGGTACAAGAATGCCATCAAATTTCTCAAGTTCGCGTATGCGCGCGGGATTTTTTTCGTATTCTTCGGGGTCAAGCCATTGGATATCCGGCTTGAATCCGAAACGCCACGATGCGTGCTTGATTGCTTCTATCACAGAAATATATGAATCAGAAAGAACAAATCGTCCTGTTGTGAAATATTTTCCTACGACCGCAATCTTTACTGTCTTTTTTACATTCTTAATACGTCGGACAAGCGCGCGCCATTCGCGCATATCACTTTTGCGCCGTGCAAGTCCAAATTTTGCGAGAATCTGTTTGCCAAGATTATCTTTTTCAAAATTAACGGGGATTTCGTAAATGCTTTCAATATCAGGAGCAGAAATCACATCTTCTTCGCTCATATTGCAGAATATCGCGATTTTTTGTTTCCGCGGGGCATCTATGGGATAGGCCGAGCGCGCAAGGATGATGTCAGGCTGGATCCCGGTGCCATTCAAAATGCGAACCGCGTGTTGTGTTGGCTTTGTCTTCATCTCCCCTATCATTTTAGGGACAGGCAGATAGCTCACCATAATAAATAAAACCTTGTCTGGCGATTTTAATTTCATCATACGACCCGCTTCCAAAAAGATATTATTTTGGTATTCGCCGACAGTCCCGCCCACTTCTATCAGAACAAAATCCGCTTTGGTTTTACGTGCCGCAAACTCAATACGCTCTGTTATTTCTCCGGTTATATGGGGAACCACCTCAACGCACTTTCCGCCGTAATGCATTGCTCGCTCTTTTGCGATAACTGACTGGTAGACTTGCCCTGTTGTCATATAGTTATGGCGAAACATCGGGTCTCCCAAAAAACGTTCATAGTTCCCGATATCCTGATCGCATTCCAAGCCGTCGTCAGTCACAAAAACCTCCCCGTGTTCTATGGGGTTCATAGTGCCTGCGTCTACATTAAGATACGGATCTATTTTTATGGCTGTTACCGAAAAGCCGTAGCTTTTGAGGATGTTCCCGATGGATGCCGTGGAGACACCTTTGCCGATACCCGACATGACCCCGCCTAACACAAAAATGTATCTTGCCATAGATTAGCGAGTGACTCAAAAGAAAAAATAAATTATAAAAAATTATTTCGTGGAAGGGATTATGGTTATCGGTACTATTACTTCCGCGTTCCCCCGTTTTATACGCACTGTGTGCTTCCCTATTTTTTTTAACGATTCTTCAAGTTGAATATCCTCCTCGGTAATCGCAGAAAATCCCGCTTCGCGTATTGCTTCTGCGATATCTTTTGCGCTTATTTTTTTAAATAGCGATCCTTTGTCGTTTGTTTTCGCGCGGATTTCTATCGACGTTTTTGTGATTTCGCTCATTGCTTCTTGCAAGAGTGCCGCGCTTTCTTCCATGGTTGTTGTTTCCTGCGATTGTTTTTTCTCAAGCGTTTTAAGCGCGTGTGGAGTCGCGGGTATCGCAACATGTTGAGGAAGCAAAAAATTTCTTGCGTATCCGTCCTTTACCTCTTTTACATCATTCTTGCGCCCTATACCGGGCACGTCGTTTAAAAATATTACTTTCATGTTCTTATTCTTATATTATAAGTCTTTTAGAATCTCTATCGCTTTTTCTAATTGTTCATCTGTCTCTGTTTCGTCGTCTTCCTGCTCCACCACAACATCGGGGACAAGGCCATTTTCTGAAATAGAATGTCCGTTTGGAGTAAGCCAGCGCGCGATTGTGACTTTGAGAGCGCTGTCTTTGGCAAATGAGATGAGTTCCTGGACGGAGCCTTTTCCAAAAGTTTTTGTGCCAACCAAAAGCGCTGCGTTATGGTCACGCAATGCTCCCGCAACGATTTCTGAAGCAGAAGCGGAACCCTCGTTTATAAGAACGACGACGGATTTTCCTTGCAATGTTTCGTATCCTCGTGAGCGATGTACCCGTTCTTCACCCGAGCCGAGTTCTTCGCGTACGACAACACTCCCAAGGGGTAAAAACCAGCTTGAAATATCAGCCGCCGCTTCCAAAAACCCTCCGGGGTTGTTGCGTAAATCTAAAATTAATTTTTGTCGTCCCGAAAGAATCATATCCCGCACCGCGTCTCTGAATGCTGATGTTGATTTTTCTGAAAAACTGAACAATCGGATGATATAAATGTCATCGCCGACCGTATGCGCGGTTTTGTCTCCCTGTTTTTCGGCATCAGTTATAATTTCGCGCGTATTGGTTTCAATGACGGGAATTTGGATCCGGTCGCGGGCGATTGTAATTTTGAGCGGTTCATCTTCGCCTTTCCGAAAAACGGTAAGAACTACCTCGGTTCCTTTTGGCCCGCGAATAAGCGTTACCGCTCGATCAAGCGAGACGCCTGCGGTAGAAGTATCATCAATCTGGATTATTTGGTCCCCCGCCTTAATGCCTGCGCGGTGCGCCGGAGTTCCCTCAAGAGGCGCGATTACTGTCAAAGTCTCATTTCGCATGCCGATTTCCATCCCAACACCCTCAAAGTCCCCACGCACGGAACTCTGGAAAAGTTCGTTTTCTTCGGGCGGAAGAAAGACGGTATAGGGATCACCCACAGCGTCCACCATACCTTGGATTGCGCCCCAGACTAAGTCTTCCGTGTGTATTTCGTCAGACGAGACATATTTGTTTTTGAGTGTTGTCCACGCGTTCCAAAAAAGAGAAAAATCAACCGCGTCAGTATTGCCTACATCCTTGTTGTATACTTCTGTTACAGAAGCAAGTCCGGCGTTTTGTTGTTTTCCCGCGAGAAATCCAATACTAAAAACAGCGACTATAATAATCGCTCCTGCCAGTATAGTGACTGTTTTATTACGCAAAGACATAAACTCTTATTAGTAGTATCTCAAATATGGCCACGGGGGTCAATGTGGAAAAAGAGGAAAAATGCCGTTACAATAAGAATAATGTCGGCGATACATAAACTTATCCTATATAACACCCTGGGGCACAAAAAAGAGCTTTTCCGCTCGCGTAAGGGCAAAGATGTGGGTTATTACACATGCGGGCCTACCGTATACCAATACGCTCACATTGGTAATCTCCGTACATATATTTTTGAAGATATACTTAAACGGGCGCTTATTCTCTTCGGCTACCGGGTAAAACATATAATGAATATTACGGATGTAGGACACCTAACATCCGATGAAGATACAGGCGAAGATAAAATAGAACGGGAAGCCTTCCGCCAGAAAAAAACCGCCTTTGAGATAGCGCGATTTTATGAAGACGAATTTAAAAAAGATCTCAAAAAATTGAATATTCTCTTTCCCGATGCGTTCCCGCGCGCAACCGAACATATAGCCGAACAAATAGAACTTATAGAACGTCTTGAAAAAAAAGGATACACCTATAAAACCTCTGATGGCATTTATTTTGATACAAAAAAATTCAACGCATACGGCATATTGTGGAAAACAAAACCCCATGATGCTCAAAAAAGCGACCGCATAAAAACGGAAGAGAAAAAAAATAATGAGGACTTCGCACTCTGGAAATTTTCCCTCGACAAAGCTCGGGATAAATCAGCGTCATCTTCAAAGCGGCAAATGGAATGGGAATCGCCGTGGGGCGTTGGTTTCCCGGGCTGGCATATTGAGTGCTCCGCAATGAGCATGAAATATTTAGGCGAAGAATTTGATATTCATACAGGTGGGATTGATCATATCCCCGTGCATCATACCGACGAAATTGCGCAATCGGAAGCAGCAACCGGAAAGCAATTTGTTCGTTTTTGGCTTCATGGAAATTTTTTACAAATAGACGGAAAACGAATGGGGAAATCGGAAGGCAATTTTCTCACAGCAGAAGAATTACAAAAAAAAGGGTTTGATCCTTTGGATTACCGATATTTTATTTTAGGAACACATTATCGCTCTCCCCTGCTCTTTTCGCTTGAGGCGCTTGAATCGGCAAAAAACGCGCGCCATCGGATTGTGACGCATATTCAAAAATTGCTTCAAATGCCCCGATCTATTCGGGCCCCGCGCGGGGGGAAAGAGCTTGATAAAGAAAAAATAAACCAGGGATTCCGCAATGCGTTTACTAAAGCGCTTGCAGACGATCTTAATATGCCTCAAGCGCTTGCCGTGTTTTGGAATCATTTTGAAGCGCTTTCGCATCCCGATATTCTCTGGGCAGATAAAATTATGGGACTTCGGCTCGGAAGCATTAAAAAGCCCGACCCCCCAAAAGAAATAAAAAAACTCGCGAAAGACCGCGAGGAATCAAGAAAAAAAAGGGACTGGAAGAGGGCGGACGAAATAAGATCCGAAATGCAAAAACGCGGATGGAATATAGATGATACATCAGGAGGCCCGATTTTTACTCAAGAAAAATGAATAACCGCATTCCGCTTTTCAAAAAAATAAAATCACAATGAAAAGCGGAATTTTGCGGTTATTCCACCCAGCTCATAAGTCGCAATGAACATTTTCATAACAGAGATTCTATTTTTTGATAATGTTTAAATGAAATCGAAAAAATACTAGATTATGGGCTGGGTTTATTATCTGCAAACCGCCTTCTGCGGGCAGATAATAAAAAAAGGATTCTTGAAAGAATCCTTTTTCTTGCTGTTTTTGTATTATTCGCTGGCTAGGCCGCACACAACATATCGTATATGCCCGTTGTCCAATTCCCTTTTTAAAAAAATAAACCTGTCCGGGAAAAAATCTTTTTCCTCTCTTTCCTGAAAATCAAACATCTCTTTGTTAATAACACAAAATATTTTCTTTCTCTCTTCGTGGTCGTACAAAATTATCTCTATATTTCCGTCCTGGCGAGTATCATAATATTCTGCAGAAAATATTCTTCCTGGTTTTGGGGAAAACCATTTTGTTGTTAGGGCCTTCCCGAAGCCAACATCACAATAATTAATCGCCCCAATAGAAAATAGCGTCCCAAAAGCAGCAAAAACGATCCACGTTGGGCTAAGCGGGAATGCACCCATCATCCCCAGGATAGCCATAAGAAAAAAAACGACAATTTCCATCAAAAAGAAAAAGATTATAAATCCCTCTTGTTTCGGCTCCATAAAAACCTCCTGCGTATTAAATTTTTAAAGCTCAAACTGTTTCAACAGATTCTATCTTAAAAAGAGCTCTAGGTCAAGAGCGAACAGGCACCTGGAGAAAATAAAAAATACAGATATCAAAATCTGTATTTTTGTTTTAGAAATTTCAAGGTTCCGTTGGCAGATTTGGCATGGTTCGGAAAGTTATGTCCAATAACTTTGAAGCTCGTTCCATCTTCGCCTTCTTTATTTTTACCAAATAGTCATCAAATTGCTTTTGCGCTTTTATAACCACCATTTTCTCAAAATTCCCACCTAGACCGGAATAATATGCAAGATAATCTGTTGTTTTTACAAAAACAGAATCGAGCTTTTGAGTACAAAATGTGTCAAAATATTTTATGACGCGACCATCTTTCTTATTGACCACTAATTCGCAATGTATAATATCCCCGAAGCCTTGTTCTGCTTCAAAAGTAATTTTTTCCTCTCCTACAAATCCATCAAATTCGAAATCTTGCGGATAATCAGAACCACATGAGCACAAAAATAGAGTAACCAGAGAAAAAACGAGTATATTTTTAAATATCAATGTTGCAAACCTCCTGTGTGCAGATTTACTAAAAGGTAACAAAAAGATTGATGTTTGTCAACTACTACTTCGTAACCCGCCACTCAATATCTTTTTCGTCGCCGGCAAATTCAAGCCACTCTCCGCCCTGCCCAATGACATACCAGCGCTGTTTTGCATCCGACCAGATCATCGGATGGTTGTCATAAAACGGCTTTTTTACGATTTCTTTCGGCTTAAGCGTATCAAGCTCAAGCCATTTTTTAAATACGGTTTCAATCGCGTAATCAAGCTTGCGCGAATTTGCCCACAGAGCAACCTTATCAATCGCCTCTTTTGCTTTTTCGATTGAGCCTGCGAGCTCCAACAATTTTTTTGCGGGTGCCGTAAAACGCGAATATACGATGCTTTTTTTGCGGGCGTTTTCTTTCAGCTCCCCCAAAGATACTCCTTTTGATTGAAAAAAGTGAGCGATAATTTGCTGAATTGCCGTTTCGTCCTGCAGGTCTTTTAAATGCCGAATGTTATTCTTTTTAAGATACTCCTCAATTTTTGTTGCAGTACTCTCCCCTATCCCCAAAATCTTTTTTAATCCTTTTTTACCTTCTTTTTTAAACACTTCTTCAATATCTTCTTGGAACGCCTCCACATTGCGCGCTGCTTTCCTGTACGCTGCGGGCTTAAAAGTAACTCCCTTGAGTTCCAAGAGGTCTGCTATTTCATAAAAAATCTGGGCTATTTTTTTGTTTGTAGATTTCTCTGAAAGCATGATATCTCCATTATAAAATAAATTACCGGTAAGCCCCAATCAAAAAATGTTGCCATTTCGCTAGGTCGTCGGAAGTCGGACTTCCGATTTTACAAATAAAAAAAAGAGGCTTCCCGCATGCAGGAAGCCTCTAATAACCGATCGTCTTGTTCCTATGCACTCCGCGTCCGGAGCCTTAGGGAGAGGATCGGGGGGTTGACTAAAAGAACGAATGGGGGTGGGGTTTCTTAGCTAAGGAAACCCCTTAGAAGATCAATGCCCTTTCCCTATGGCGGGAAGGCGGGTCCACCTGCGAAGTATCCTCTTCCCTATGCTTCCCCCAAAGAAGCACGCGCGATTTAGATCGCCAATAGATACTCCCGCTTCGATCCATACTGTCCGTCTCGTCATTTTCCTCAGGTATTGATCCCTTATGGGGACCCCAAGGGGAGAGGGACAGGGGTTTATATGCCATCCGTCTAGCTTGCCGTAGAGGCCTGAAAACGTGTTTCTTCCACAGAAACAGTAGTGCCCCGTAAGGGCCGAAAGCTGAAGGATGGGAGTTAATCTTCTCCCATTATACTCATCTATCTTAGCTTGTCAAGGACCCAAGAATTCCCGCCTACGACTCCGCCGTCGCTTAAGCTATGGCGGACAAAAAGGCTGCGGGCGGACAGGCAAGATCTCCCGCCTGCGCCAAAGCTTCAGCGGGCAAGCAAGGATCGATTACCGCTTGCCCTGTGGCGAGCTTTGCTCTCAAGGATTACGAACGCTCCCAAATAGTGTAAATAACCTCGTCTTCTGAAATTGATTTTACGTCTATGTGTCCACGGCCGCGGCTGGCAAAATCCGGCCATTCTTTGGGAAGAATTTCTATTTCGTAAGTCAGTATGCCCGCTTTCTCCGGTAGAAAAGCAAGGTATCTCTTTACAGCAATGCTCTCCACCGCTATCGAGGTTCCTTTATCAGTAGTAACCCAGTATATTCCATATTCAAATTTATTTTTTACAGCAACAGAAGAATAAATTTTCTCTCCTTTTGGCAACAACTCCAGAAACTGTTTCGCTGTTTTGCATTTAATTTCCGGGGCGCCAACACCAACTCCTACTCCGCCTCCCCAACCGATATGCTCGACTCGTATAATTGTATTGGTTGTAGATTTAACTTCTATGGCTTCTTCTATTTCATTTGGGACAGAAACCGAAAATTCCCCGACAACACACCCCAGAAGAAACAGCATTGGAATTATAAAAAAAACTCCAACGCATACCCTAAGCAAGGTATTTATTCTTGACATTTGCAAATCTCCCAATTTTCAATCTAGTGGAATTATACATGGTTGTTTTAAGTTGTCAATATGTTTGTTTTATATTACTATTGATGAAATAAATATATCCATGCCTCAAAATAAAGACATTCTTATAGAACCTCATCCAACGCTTCGAAAACAGGCGGATAAAGTAAAAAAAGAAGATATTTCTTCTTTCTCAATTCAGAATCTTATAAAAAAAATGGCGTATACGCTGGTTGGGAGCGAAAATGGCGTAGGGCTTGCCGCCCCCCAAATCGGGGTATCCCTTCGCTTGTTTATTGTATTTAAAAAAGCAGTAACGCTTGAGGATCGCGTGGGGGATAAAAAACAGCCCTCTAATGATCCTCTTGAAGAAATTGACGCATATATAAATCCGGAAATAATCAATCGGTCCCGTAATAAAATTATTTTTGATGAAGGGTGTTTAAGCGTTCCTAATATGTATGGGAAGATAAAGCGTTCTGAAAAAGTAAAAATTCGCGCTCTGAACGAAAAAGGCAAAACAATTGAACGGGGGGCATCTGGACTGCTCGCAGAAATTTTCCAGCACGAAGTAGACCATCTGAATGGGGTTTTGTTTATTGATTCGGCAAAAGATTTGCAAGAATATAAGCCAAAATCCGAATAGCATGAATGTTATTTTTTTCGGCACATCAGAATTTGGCATCCCCGCGCTTGAAGCGCTTAAAAAAGCGGACGCGGCGCCAGTGCTTATCATATCAACCCCGGATAAGCCGAAGGGGCGGAAATTGCAGCTCTCCCCCAGCCCGATCAAAGAATGGGCAGAAAAAAATGGCATTGAAACGATAGCCCCCGCAAAACTTAACAACCCCGAAGTTAGCCAGACCCTCCAAACAAAAAAACCCGATTTATTTGTTGTTGCCTCATACGGTAAAGTGCTCCCGAAAGAAATTTTGGACATCCCCCGGAAAGGAACCATCAACATCCATCCTTCGTTATTGCCTCAATTTCGCGGGCCAAGCCCAATTCAAACAGCAATTTTGGAAGATGTGGAAACAGGAGTAACGCTTATGCTTACCGATGAAGAAATAGACCATGGGCCAATTCTTGTAAGCTCAAAGCTCAAAGCTCAAAGCTCAAAACCAACATACAAAGATTTGGAAAAGGAATTGGCGGAGCTAGGAGCGCGTATGCTCATAGAAACGCTCCCGAAATGGATGGTAGACGAAATAATCCCGCAAGAACAAGACCACACACACGCAACATTCACCAAAAAAATCTCAAAAGAAGACGGGCGTATCAATTGGCAAGAACCCGCAGAAATAATTGAACGAAAAATCCGCGCATTTAACCCGTGGCCCGGGACATATGCCTTCTGGAGAAGGCCGCAGACTAACGCGGACGAAACGCGGACTTACGCTGAAAAAAAACAACAAAAAAATCTTCGCGTTATTATTACCAAAGCAACTATCCTAAAAGAATCTGTCTCTCATAATACACATCCCCCAGGCACTGTCATAAAAATAAAAAACGGCGAACTCGCGGTCGCCGCTTCTGATGCTTTATTGGTTATAGAAACCTTAAAACCTGAAGGGAAAAATGAGATGTCGGGGAAAGACTTTTTAAAAGGCAATTCCGTAACTCAATTTTCTTAATTTATTCATATTGTGCTTCTTTTAAAATTGAAGCGAAGCGGATTTTTGTTTTGTCGCGGATAGCTAATCCTTTTTCTAAATACGGTCGGGCTTCTTCGGGCGTTATTTCAACAGAAGATACCTCTTTCCCGGAATAACGGAATGTCCCATCGTCATATTTGCGTATAGAAAAAGAAAAGGCCACATAATAGCTAGTAACGCACTCGCACTTTTTATCATAGTCAACACTTTCGTATGCACCGCCTAATCGGCTTATGGATATTTCTTCTGTCCCCCTTTTTCTATCAATTGAGTATGTGGTGATAGTAAGACCAAGAGACATTCTTTGAATATATATTTCTGCGGGCGTAACAAGTGTTTTGTTGTCTGATCGTAGGAATGATATAAATCCGATGGAAGACGCTACAAATATAACTGCGCCAGTAACCATTAAGAAACATCTAAAAAATCTCATATGTTGCCTCCTTTCAAAGATGGTGTGTGTTTTTTTGAGATACGGCTCGGTTTGGCTTTCCGATATTTTATCTGTTTGGATAGTTTACTTGGCGGAATAAATAAATGCCAAAACTAGAACTACCACAAAAGCCCCAAGAATTATGAGCGCTCGATTTGTCCGAAAGGGCATGAAAATCCTCCTTTTTAAAGAATTGTGTTTCCGTATACCGTAAACTATATTTTACAATATATCAACCCCGCCCTTGAGAATCCTTGGCACTCTCAGAAATACGAGCTTTAAGATGCGCATAGGTACTTCCATATCTCTTCAACATTTTTTCCCGCTTAATCGCATCTTTTTCAGATAGATACGACTCATACTATATGAGATTTATGGGGAGAAACTTTTTTGTTGTAAATACCCTCCCCTCTTTATGTTCCTTAATCCTACTTCTAAGGTTTTTGCTAAAACCAAAATAAAGCTGACCATTATTCATAATGAGCACATACATATAAAAAATAATTGCACTTTAGGGATTCTCAAGGGCGGGGTCAATTAAGCATTTTTTGATAGAGTTTCAAGTGTTCATGTAAATGCCGGCTCATAAGAAAATTATTTTTCGAGCGCATATGCGCAGATGCGCCGAGTCGTGCGTTTAATTTTTTATCACGTATCAATTCAACGATTCTATCCGCCGCTTCCATTGGAGTATTAACCAAAAAACCATCTTTCCCGCTTCGTATCTGTTTTCGGATCCCCCCGACATTTCCCGCGACAACCGCTTTCCCCTTCCACATCGCCTCGGTCACCGTAAGCCCAAATCCTTCTTTGAGCGATTTTTGGAGCACGACGTCTGATCCGCTCTGCACCGCGTTTACCAACATCTCATTTGTGAAAGCGCCGAGGGTCTTTGGATCAAAAAAGATATGGATGTCAGGGTCGCCTTTCGCGTGTTTTTGTACCTGCTCGAATATTTCTTGCGCTTCCGGGTCATCTTGGGCTTCCGCAAAGCCTACTAACGCAAGCTGTAAATCGGGGATTTCATTTTTTGCATGATAATACGCTTGTATCACGCCTAATGGGTCCTTCCAGGGGTCAAAACGGGATATTTGGCTTATCAATGGTTTTGTGGGATTAATACCGGCGTCCTCCAATATTTTTTGGCGCGCATCTTCTCGCAACGAAATATTTTTTATTGCAAACGGATCAATGGCGGGCAGTATATACGATTTTTTAGTGCGTACGCCGGGAACCGCAAACTCCTTCATGCTAAAAATGAGGCAATTGTATTTCCTCAAATAAGGCTTAAGAAACGAAAGGACATCGGGGTCCGGATCCGAAAGGTCAATATGAATACGCGAGATCATGCTTCCCTCGTGAAAGTACGCAATGAGCGCTAACGGTTGAGGGTCGTGTATGACATATATGTCGGCTTTTTTTATTTTTTTAAGGTCGTAAGCAATGTTTTTGTTTATCTTAAGATATAATCTCTTTTCCTCCGCAGTAATCCGCAAGGGCGCGCTTTGAAGGGCATTATGGATTTTTTTTGTAATGACAAAAAAAGCGCGCGGGGCACGGATGGTGTACCATTCGCTTGTAAGCCCCAAATCACGTTCAAGGGGGATAAGGCTTTTTAGTATTTCTGCCACTCCCCCGCCTTTTGGTGCGGCGTTCAGATGAATTATTCTTTTCCCGCGGAGTTTTTTTGCGAGGCGCAAGATGTCATTTCGTTTGTTCGCGGGGAGAAGTGGGAAATAGTTAGAAAACGACCCCTTCTCTACTTCTCGAAAACGAAGAACAGAAAGAGATGATTTCATAAGAAGAACGCATTAGTCGTATAATTTTTTATCCAGATACACAAGAGAGCCCCACAAGCCGGCTTCGTCTCCGAGCTGGGACTTTTCAATTTTTGGAAGAATGGGAAAGATTTTCATACTGTTGTTTAGGTGATATTCCACTCTATCAAGAGGAATCCCTGGCGCGCCAGTAATCATGGAACCGCCAAGAACAATTACTTCGGGCGACCAGTAAACAATTGTATTATGCAGGCCATACGCAAGAAAACGGGCTGTTTCATCCCACAGCGCAAGATCGGTTACTTCAAACGGTTTTTTCCGAAACCGCCGTTCAAATGCCTTTCCGGAAATATACATTTCTAGGTCATAAGAACCATTTTTTTCGCATGATGGGCAAAGCGTGCCGGACGCGTCAATAATTTGGTGTCCTGGTTCAAACCCAAACGCGCTTTTATCAATTCGCCCGTTTACAAAACGACTGCCTCCAACGCCGGTGCTCACCGTAAGATAGGCAACAATATCATGACCGCGTCCTCCGCCAAAATATACTTCTCCAAGCCCGCTCATATTTGTATCATTTTCAACATACACCGGCCCTTTTGCCGCGATTTCCAATTCACGTTTTAAGGGGCGCGCAACCCACCCGGGTAAATTTGGCGCCGCGATAAGGCGTGTTTTATCTTTGTTTATTGGTCCTGCTATTCCTCCCGCGATTGCGCTATATTGTTCGCCGCCTGAAAGTTCGCTTGCCATGTTCCCGAATGTTGTTATTCCTTCTTCAAAATTTTGAGGCGTTGGGATAATTTTTGTATCAGAAAAACGCTTGCCGTCGCGAGAGACAGCTAAACGCATTTTTGAACCTCCGATATCAAATAGTAAATACATAGATGCAAGATGTAAGAAGCGAGATGTAAGTTTTTCCCAAAAGCTGTTTTTGGCAGTAAAGACTTGTGGTTCCTACATCTTGTATCGCACATCCTTTCCTATTATATCAAATAAGTGAGGGGTACAGAAAGAAAGACCGAGCTTTAGCGCTCGGTCTGTTTTGTTAGGTAACAAGATTGTTCCAATCGGCAGAAAAACGCTCTATTCCCTTGTCGGTCAGCTCGTGGTGTATCTTGTATGTTGCCCATGGCTTTTCCAGCGAGATAGCGTCATACGGGATATTTACCAAGTCATCTTTGTCGTATGCGTATTCGTGCCCTGGCGTATGCGTTCCTTTTTCTGCCCATTCTTTGAGAATAGCGAATGGCGCTGATACTATATCTGATCCTAACGCTATGGCATACAGCAGATGATCCAGTGTTCTGACGCTTGCTGTAAGCACCTCCACGTGTTTGTCTCCATGGCTATACATTTGCAGGATATTTTTTACAAGATCCATTCCGTTTTCTCCCCTGTCATCAAGACGCCCCACAAAAGGAGAAACAAATACGTCTCCATGTTTTGCGACACGCGTTGCCGCATATACCGCTGCCGCCTGTTCTTGCGTAAACACCAATGTCATATTTACCCGCATGCCTTCTCCCACGGACATTTCTGCCGCGAGCAACCCTTGTTTGGTTGTCGGGTATTTTATATGCGCGTTTGGGATCCATAATGACATACCGCGTCCGTGTAAAAACATTTCCTCTGTGCTTGTATCGGCATCGGCATACACTTCAACGGACACCGAACCGTGGGGGATGAGTGACGATACTTCCTGCACTACGTTTTTATAAAATTTAAATATTTCGTTATCAGAGAATTTTTCGCCCCGCTTAAGCCGTTCCTGGACTTCGGGATTGCGCGCAACAAGCGTGGGATTTGTCGTTTGACCGTCAAGAAATCCCAGTATCTCTTTTATCTGGCGTGTTTCCGTAGGGTCGCCGCTGTCCAAAAATATTTTTGTTTTTCTGCCGTTGTGGTTCATGATACCTCCTTAGTGTAACATGACAAAGAGCTTCATTATTAATTATGTATTATTTTTAGCGTTTGTTCACGTATCTCGTCAATCGTCATTACTCCCCGCTTATGAAAAACCACGTTGCCCGCTCTGTCTACAAAAATAGTTTCGGGCATTGTAAAACCGCCCATTGCTTTATAGAACGAATCGGGAGTATCAATAAGAAAAATAAGATCATCTGTTATGTCGAGCTCGTCAGTGTATTTTTTTGCGGTTTCCGGGGATTCCCGCCTATTGATTGCTATGAAACGGACCTGATCGCTGAATTCTTTTTGTACGGTTGCAAATGCGGGAAGTTCTTCTTTGCAAAACAAGCACCACGAAGCCCACGAATTGATAACAAGCGGCTGGCTCGCAAACACGCCGAGATCCGCTTTAAAGCCCCCGTAATCAACAAGCAAGAGCTCGTCTTGTATATCAGAAAATCGCACAGTCGTATCGCTGGTTTGGGTTATCTTGTCTCCAAAGAGGTAGAACAGAACCCCTATATCAAACACTATCACAAAGATAAGGATAACCCATCGCATATTATCGTTCGGGGCGTTTTTCGCCCGTGGCCCATGCTTTTAAATCTTCGTATGATGTTGACCCGCAGATGAACTCTTTTGTTTCTGTATTAAAAAAGAAAGGCACGCCTCCGCAAAGACCGGTGTCATATTCGTCCATTTTTATAGAGTTATCGTCATTATGCCAAATTTCATACTGTTCGATTTTTATTCCATCCTCCTTTGCCAAGCGCTCTACCAAGGGCGCCATTGCGATACAGTGCGGGCATTCATCGCCATAAAATTCAAGAAGCATATAATTTACAAGTTCAAAATAGTAAGCTCAAAATTCAAAACTAAGTATAAAAAATCACGAACAACCCTTATTATAATAATATAGTATTGTCTTATGTTTTGCAGATAGCACATTACCACGGGGTCTTGAGAAAAATTATATAGGATGTTATCATTCAAGTAATAAAAGTTCGTGCCAAAATGCTAGGAATGACACTGCTTGGTATTGAAGGTACCCGACCCGCCGTAGAAACGCTAAATACCCGCAAAGGATTTAGCGTTTTATTTTTTTCTTCAGATCCAAAGCAACCGAATTGATGCAAAAACGTTTGCCGGTGCATACTTTTCCATCAGGCGTGGTTTTTGGGCCGTCATCAAACAAATGTCCCAAATGAGATCCGCATCGTTTACAGATTACTTCGGTACGATTCATCCCATGAGCTATATCGCGTTTAAGTTCCACGGCATCGCTTGACGCAACATCAAAAAAGCTCGGCCAGCCCGTACCCGATTCAAATTTTGTGTCGGATGAAAAAAGCTCCTGCCCACATGCCTTGCACACATACATTCCTTTGCTTTTTTCATGAACAAACTCGCCCGTAAACGGCGCCTCCGTCCCCTTCTTCCTCAATACATTATATTCTTCAGGCGTTAAAATCTTTTTCCATTCTTCGTCGGTTTTTTGGAACATATGTTTTAGTCAAAATATATTCAAGGCTAAAAAATTAATACTAGAAAATTGGGATATCTCTAGGACCCAAAAAAATTAGAGCTATGGTTAAATATATGAAAAGTAACAACGCCACCCCTATTATTAGCCCAAAATACCATCTGCCTCCCCACTTCTTTGAAAAAAAACGAACAATAAAGAATGAGACAAAAAAATAGAAAAAAATTAGCACCGAAGCAAGAAGCGCGAGAACAAGAAGTGGGGGAACAAGAAAATCTAAATTAATATTCTCATTAAAGAATTCAAAAACAGAAAAAAGGGTAAAAGCTACAACAAGATAAAAAATTATTGTAACAAAGAAAATAATTATTGATTTTCCTATTTCTTTTAAAATTTTCATATATTACCTAATGCCTGTGTCTATATCAATATTTAATTCCATATTTTCATTCGCTTTTACAAAAATATTTTTGGGTAATGCGTATGCGCACCCCAGATAATCGCATTTGCTTAGCGTAACCGAATAATTGCTTTCGGGAAGTTCTATTGAATAAGACCCGTCGGAAGAAAGTTTCGCATAGAATGGCAAATCAACCGGCCGTCCCCCGCCCTGCGGAGTAAAAATAAGTTGTCGCGACGAATATACATCAGGCATAGTACCTGGACACGGCTCCACCGGACATAATGGCCCGATGGAAACTTTTCCGCTTACCGTCCCCGATGTTGTAAACCCGGGTTCAATAAACTTAAAGGTGGAGAGGATTTGGTTATTTTTAGTTCTTGCCCATTTGCCACCAAACAATTTGAGAATAAAATACTTATCAGCACGCGGTACAATATAAGCATCGTAGAAGATGAACTCTTCCCCTGGGTTTTTGTCTTTAAAATAATAATATTTATTAGCCCATCCAGAAAAAACAATAAATATATCTTCCTTTATATCTAGATACCTGACTATTTCCTTATTTGCTATTTGGTATCCGTCAACCAAAACATTTTGCTCTTCTGCTAGTTGTTCAAGGCGAGCTATTTCCGTTAAGCCGGCGATCTCAATGAGAAAGCCTGGGGAAAGACCTCTTTCTAAGTCCAATAAATCGAAGGGGAAAATTGCGCTATCTCTTTCGCCAAAAAACGGAATATTTGTGTTATAAACAAATCCTTCTCTCCCCACCTCAAACCCATATTCTTCATTGCGGTAGGTTTTCCAATCAGTAGGAACGTCCGCAGTATTACCATCCGGACACGAAGCAAACTCGCAATTCGGGCCGGTACGGCCGACGGCACTCCCGTCAGGGCAGATTTTTGCCTCTTGGGTGCATTGGATAAGATTTTCTTGAACTTTTTCTTTCCATGTGGAATATCCCGCAAACGTTAATCCCGAAATCAATAGCAAAACCACAACAACAAAAAGCGCCCTCCTCTTCCCGGAAGACATATTCCTCGCCCACAGTGGTGGTGGGTTAATATTTTGTTGTTTTATTTCATCCATTATTTACACCTTCTTTGCCACCTTTTTTACCCCCTTGAACGCTTTCCAACGCCTGCTGTATTGATCCATAAACTCATGCGTTTTTGTATCAATCTTTGTCCAGCGCTTATTGTGCGGGTTAAAGACCTGAATTCGCCCTTTTACGATTCCTTTTCTGCCGGATCCTTTTGGAGCATTTGTCGCCATGTATAAAAAATAAATTAATCTTATAATGCTTTTATTATAGCAAAATCCCATGCTCACGTATAAGCATGGGATTTTATCATCGTTCAAAGTTTCCTGTTACCCAATCAAATTCACTTTGCCAATTCCGCGAAGGGCAGCTCCACCCGGGACTTTCGGGATAAACCCCTGCGCTTGTTTCCATATCACGAACACCCAATACAAAATATGAACCGCGGCCTGCATCACAGCCGTATGCCCCAGGGACATAACGATAGTATGCATATCCACCGCAATTTGCGGTAGCAATAGGATCGCCGGGCGTATCTGAAATAGCCCCCGCTGTTTCCAACTGTGCAATGAATGGATCTCCACTCTCCTGCCCCCCATTAAATCCGGCATCCCATCCGCCGCAATCATTATCGGTATTGCCTGGGTATGCCGTGTTGTCACTAAAGTACAACTCTAAAGCGAGTCGTATCTGTTTCATATCAGACAACCTGCGCGCGTCTCGCGACTTCAACCGTGCACTGTTGAGAGAGGCAAGCACAACAGACGCCAAAATACCAATGATGGCGATAACCACCAAAAGCTCAATCAATGTAAATCCTGTATTTTTTTCCATTCTATATACTTAAAATTCGGCAGGCGCGACCACTTCTTCCAGCGGAGCTTCGGCTGCGGGCGTAAAAAATTCTTGTTTCGTGCGTCCGCCGAAAAAAATAAAAAATACAACAATAAATCCCGCTATAATTAAACTAATCATGGCGTATTCAGCCTGTTTCTCATTTTTTATCAATCCGCCCGAAAGATTAATAATTGACTTAGCAAAACCTTTTGTCTCCGCATAAAACAATTGGTCAGGTCCCCGCTTTTGCAATTCCGATCCTCCTCTACTGCCGGATTTAACCCCGCCGATTAGATCAACTGCTTCTTCGTTTTTATTTATAAACGCCATCGCATCAATAAAATAATTAAAAAAATAAAAAATCTACTCCGGTTACTACATGAGAGCGTATTTCTACCCCCCCTTTTTTTTAAATTTCTCCTTACCGTCCATCATCTTTTCATTATACCAAACACCAAACAAAAATGCCTAGAGAGGCGTTTTTATTTTTCCTTTTCTTTCGTTGCGCGACTAAAAACTATTCGCCTATTTCTGCCGAAGGCAGACAAGCGCGCCTGTCCTCCTCCGGAGGAAATTAGAGACGCTATTCTACTTCGTTTCGTGCTTGAGAGTAAGAACAATAATCGCATGCGGTGCCTGCGGGCGGGACATCATCAGATGCTAAACAATGATGCAATTCGGAAAGCGCGTCTTCTATCCAATCGCCGTTGCCTTTGTACTCTATCAAAGTAATATCAAACTCTATTTTGCCGTCAAAGGCCTTGGCATCGGTCTTGCCATTACAATACACAAAATAGCCCGTGTCAGACACCGTAAAGCCCTTCCGGCGCAATAGCCACTGGTATATCTCCATCTGGCGTTTGTAGCCCCTGTGCCAATCTTTATCCAATGCCGTAATCTTCTCGTTCTTGCTTGTCGCCTTATAATCAACAACAATATAATTTCCTTTTGAATCCTGCCACAAATCGTCTATTGCGCCGGTAATAATGAGATTAGTCGGCGTGTGATGAAATTGTATGCCCTTAAAATTCTCGCGCCATTCGTCCAAATTTTCGTGGGCGACAGGCATTGCGTCCACATTATATTTTTCGATAAGAGGATGCTTGGTGCCGTTTGCGCGGTGAACATCAAATTCTTTTTTAAGCAAAAAGTCTATCGCGCTATTGATGGTAAACGGAAACCCGGGGGGCCTCCCTACTCCGAGCCTGCGGTCCAGATAAAAACACCGAGGGCATTCCAAAAAAAGATCAATCTTTGAACGGCTGATCTTGAACGGCTTCGTATCTTCGGGGTCGTATATATTTCTTGAGCGTTTTGCGTTGTAATACTCGGACATATTTTATCTTCTATTATATTTCGTTATTTCTATTTTTCCAAACTATTCGCCTATTCGCGCGAATTAGAGAAATGAAATAAGGTGCTTAATTATAGTTTTTTGTTCTGTTGAAAGACGGTAAAACATCATGAGGCTTTTTTGCTCTTTCTCCACAATATCAACAGCTGATAAAATCCCCAAATGTTTTGATGTTGCCTTCAGAGACAAGCGGATTGTCTCTGCAATATCCCCCACTGACGCCTCTTTTTCGTTTTTCAAATATCTAATTATAGCGATTCGGCGTCTATTTGCGAATGCCTTGAAAATTCGCTCAAGTTCTTTCCCGTTCATTATTGATGTGTTGTGTGCCATTGGAATATTCTATCACATCTAAACCCGCCATGGTACCATTCGCGCGAATTAGAGAAGCTTTTTGTGGGTTTGGCTATTCGTATGTATGAGCTTTAGCTTTTCAGCGCGGGACAATGATTTGATACGCACTTCAGCTTTGGAGGCGGTTGAGCGGGTGCGGAATTTTTTGGAATATACTAATTTTACCGGACGCCTCCCCCGCGTATATTTTGCGCCAAGCGTAGAAGAATTGTGTTCTTTAATTCTCCGCGCTAATTGCGTAGTGATGCCCGTATAGAGCGTTTTGTCGACACATTTGAGGATGTAGAGGTGGTACATTGTTATTGCCTTAAAATTATTCGTCCATTTGCGCGAATTAGAGAAACCAAAATTATTAAAAGACAAATCTATGCTTTGCCATTTTGCCTTGATTGTAAAAATTTAAAAAGCAACATTCCTAAGCCCCAGGCAATAACACCCACCGCTATAGGAAAATAAATATGAACTAGATCAAAAAGAAGTTCAAATATCAAAACAGGGACCAATAAAATCCCAATCCACCGATATTTTTTTTCTCCACCGAAAGCGGTAAAAAGGAGTAGAAGAAAAAAGATGAAAGAAGAAGAAATGCCGTCGATAAAATCCCCAATAACATCCGGAACAAAAAAAGTTGAAAAACCCGGATCTATATTAAAAATATGTAAATATAATCTACCGAACCAACCAGCAAAAATAGAAGATAAAATCAATACCAAAATGAATAGAATAAATTTATTTATTTTCATATTCTAATTACTATTCAATAACCACTCTATATCTTCTCTTAATAATATATACGCGCTTTCATTAATATTTCCTCGTTTCTTTTGTGTCTCAAGTTCTTTTATGAAAGTTTTTGCCAATACTTTATTTATTTTTTTCTCTATTTTTTCTATCCGTTTAATGATTTTTGGCTTGCCCGGCAGTTTTTCTTGCAATATTTCAATTCTTTTTTCAAGCCGTATTACCCTTTGGATTTTGCGTATTAAACTTTCTTTAACATTCTTTTTTGTTATCCAGCCGGCATCATGCGCCATTTCTATGTCTTTAATTATACCATCCAAAGTAATTTCGAAGCCAATCTCTTGATCGGGGCTCTCGTTATCAATAGAAACAATTATATCTTTAAATGCCTCTGGCGCAGACACCCCATTAAATTCAATTTCTTTTGTTCCCTTCTCCGAGATATACCCCACAGCAACGGTATATCCTCCGCCATCACCCGTTCCTTGTGTCTGTATGGTATATTCTCCATCAAGAGGATTTGGGATGGTAACATACTCGTTATCGGTCAAAAACCCGGAATAAAATGCGTCTTCAATTTCATCAAACTCCTCGCCCGTTTCAAAGTTTTTGCCAATTCGTTTGCCATCCGGAGCTGTTATCATAACATCAATTGGAGAGAGTATTTTTACGAGCAAAATCTTAAAATCTGCTTTGAAGAATGAATTGGTATCAAAAACAATTGACGGATACTCACCAGTTAATTCTTTAAAAATAAGTGCTTCAGCTCCAGTCGGCAGATATATATGCGAGAAGTCAGTTACAACTAAATCCTCATTTATAAAATTGGCGCTTGGAAGCGGTACGGTTCCGTCACCAAACCCAAAATTTATATTTATCGGCTTGCCGTGTTCCCATAACGGTAATTCATCTGATGTCTCAACGTCAAAGGAAATACGTGTACTTTGTTCTTCGGTGTTTCCTATAATGTTAGTGATCCGTACCCCAGAATTTAGTAATACATCAATAGAATTTTTTAAATTTTCCAAAAAAGTATTTACTGGATAATTATTCGGATGAATGCGTAAATTATTATTTTCAAATAGATAACTATATATCGGGAGCAATTCTTGCACAGAAACAATTGGTTTGTTTCTTATATAATCAAATAAATTTTCAAAGTTCAATTTTTTTGCCTCCCTAGTAAAAATAAATTCAAAGGCTCCATCCCTTCTGGACGGCCCAAAATCTCCTGCTTCCCACATCATATACGTTTTCGGAGCACCCAAATGAGGCGTTCCGAGAAAAATTAATTGATCAATATCGTCATTATATCTATCTGACTGAATATACTGACGCGCGATTAAACCGCCCATGGAATGTGCGACAATATCAACTTTTTCGCAACTACAAATCTCCTTTATTTTTTCTATTTCTTCTTCCAATTGAATTGCCGTAAGCACATTGGACTGTCTCCAGTCATACGGCATTGGGAATAAATTAAGACCTAATTCATATCTGTTTGCCCAAAATGTTTCGATTAAATCTTTATACGTATGGAAAATAGGATCTATAATCCAAACACCGTCTTTGTCGGCAGAGCCCAAAATGCCCGGGATGATAATTACGGGGTCAATCCGCTGGGTTCCATAATAATCTTCTTCTCGTATCGGAAACGGTGTTGAAAACAAAAAAGAACCGATCACATTACGAGACCCGGCAAAAGAAACGTACGAAATAGATGAGCCGTCAGGAAGTGCATCGGGGATATCAACCGAACATCCATCACATATTGCTATCGTGTTTGTCTCGTCATTCCAAATATCAAAATGCGTAGGGCTTGAGAAGCGCACGCTGTAATATCGTACGTATGGCGGCAATGTTGTGTTCAGGAGTCTTAGATTTGTTTCTGAAACAAAAGAGCATGATTCGTCATGAAAACGCATTGTTGAGCGCCACGAGTCGCCATGATTGAACGGGGTCCGCAAACGAAAATAGGCATGCAAAAGTCCATCTACATATTCAACGTATTCATAGTTGTCAAAATAGTTTCCGGAAGCGGCAAACTCTTCACAATTCTCTGGTCCCGGAAGTGTTTCGGTTTTTATCGGCGGGGCAGACGGCTGCTCACGCACGAAAAACGAAGATGAAAAGAAACCGCCCTGAAGATTGAACGCAATACCACGCGCGGCAATTTGATAGTATTCGGGGAAGCTCGGAATATCACCTCTGCAATTGGGACACGCCTCGGGAATTTCGTCATCATCATTCCAAATCTCAAAATGTGTTGGTGAAATGAATCGTACGCTAAATTTTTCTACACCGGGGGTCAAAAAAACATACCCTCTGAATGTTTGATCTGTATTATGGGTTCCGATACCGCATTCATCAGAGAAGGAATGTAACTCAAATATCCAAAAAGCGCCGTATGCCGAGTTGACTTGAAAATGGAGACGCAAAAGACCATCAACATATTCTGCTTCCTCAAAATCAGCGAAGAAAAAACCGCCTGATGAAAAATTGCTGCACGGTTGAATATCTTGCGCGGAAGCTGGATTAGAAAATAAAATAAGACAGAGCGCAATACCGAAAAAAGAATAGAGAAAAATTTTTTTGCTGGAGGATGGGCAAATTTGCATATCACACCGTAGCAAATTGCGGTTATGTACGCAAGTATACACGTATAAATATTATTTTTCCAAAATGTGCAAGACCCGGTCTTGCACATTTTAAATTAAAATATTTCTTGTTTCCATTCTTTTGCACCGCTGGTTTCTACAAATTTTTTATATTCTTTGTTGCTGTTAAATTGACCGGAATAAATAGAATGACTCAACAAATCCCCCCAGCGATTTTTGTATACAACGTCTTGATAACTTGACCACGGGTAAGCAGCTTCCTTGTTTTTCCATTTCTTTAATTCACGAGCATTCAAATGGATGTAGGCGGACAAATATGATAATTGTCTATCTCGTTGCACATGCACCGATTGGAATCTACCCTGAAAAACATACCCCGATTTTCTATATTTTTTATTAAAATACATAGCATACGCGACTTGTACCCGCTGAAGATACGAAGAAATTCCATTTTCTTTTAATTCGTGCACTAAAAGATGATAATGATTTGGCATTAAGCTGAATGCGCAGAGTTCTACTTCCCTATTTTCCAGCACCTCGTCTACTTCGCTCCTAGGAAGAAAATAACCCCTCTTTTTATAAAGATCGACAAAACGTCCTATATTTCTGAAGGGAATGGGCACCTGCAGATACAAAATAAGAAACAGTATACGAATATAGTCGTCTGTCTCTAGAAAAATATTTTCTTTTCGTACCCCGCGATTAAAAATATGGTAATGCTCGAAGGGCGCAATGACCTCGCTTCTGTGTGGCATGAGTTTAATAATATAACTTTGTCTCATAAATGTGCAAGACCGGGTCTTGCATAGAGAATAAATGCCTTGAAAATTAACATATTTTTAAATTGTGCAAGACCCGGTCTTGCACAATTTAAAGGTTGGAAAGAAAAGAATTGCGGGTTTATTCGCGCAACGAAATCCCCAAGCACCCGCTCCGACTCGCGTCAAGCGAGGCGAGTAAGCTCGGTGAGGTTCACAAAATATTAAAGAAGAAAGATGTGATTCCGTTCCAGATGCTTAAAAGAATATTTCCGAATGCCGTAATAACGGAAGCAAAGTTCATGAATCCCCTCGGCGCTTCGGAGCGGCCTCCGCCGCCTCCGCCTCCGCCTTCTTGTACCGGCGCTTGATACACTTTAAAATCATCAAAAAGCCAATCTATACTGACAGCGGCATTAGTCCATAATTGAGGTAGCACCCCAAAGTACACCCCCGCTTTACCAGCTGAGGTAATCGATGTGTCTGTTTTTTGCTTAACAACAGTATCATTCACTTTCGCCGTTAACGTATTTCCCTCAACAGAAAAACTTATCGTGTCTCCGAGGGAAGCCGCAACCACGTCAGCTGTATCTATGTCAGACCATGTGCTGGACACCGCTTTCACAAAAGTAAGAGCTAATTCTGACCCGCCGCCTTCATTTTCAATAAGGAGTAGGTACATATTGTTTGCGTCTTGATACCGAAGGACGAGAGCCATTGGTTTATCGTCAGGATCAAAAGCATTCAGTTTAAATTGTACGCTCATATCTGCGTGAGTTGAAGCGGGATTTGCAACATATACAACTCTATTGCTTGCGGAGTCAGCACTCGCCCTTCCCTGATTCGATTGAACCTGAAGAGTAAGAGTGCCCGCGCTGTCAATTACCTCTTGCCAACTCGTGCCAGTGTCCGGAGTATGACTTACGAGATCAGTTCCGTTTGAGCCGGTGAATGTGTCACTGAAAATAAGTTCTGTGATCGTAGAAGATGATTCTCCAGTTTGTTCGCCTCCACCGCCTCCTCCGCCTGTTTGCGCATCATCCGCGGTAACGCTATCGCCTGATTTGCCTCCTCCGCCTACAACTCCTGCACCATCACGGCTATGCGAAACGCTTGTTACCGTTCCCGTGGGAGTAATAGAGGAACTTGTCGTATCTCCTACGGCAGTAATTTTTGATGCGATAAGTCCAATCGTTAATTCATCACCAGTGCCGATGCCGGATATATCTGCTTGAAGAATATAATCTGCAGCTGAAGAAATAGAAAATCCCGAAAATGTAATCGTTCCTTTGTTTCCTGTTATTGATACGGTTCCTGAATCGCCGAGCGGCGTATCACCTTCAGCGCCGGTTATATTTCCGTCTGAATTACTGTCTTCAAAAATTTGTGCATTTGTAATGTCTGACTGACCGATACCGAACGAGTCAATATTAAATACTAGGGTTGTGGTGATATTCTCATTTGTAGGTGTCATTTTGAACGCGAAAAATTCAGTATCGGTCAGTGAGCCCGTATTGAATGTGTCAGATTCTTGCCCCGCGGTATGGTTAGCAATCGTTAATGTGCCCGGGTCAGATGACGGCGCAGTAATATCCCAACACGTATTCCCCCCCCCATCGGTACTGTTTGATGCGGAAATATTATTTCCTGACGTATAGCATGCGTTTGAATCTTTTACGTTGACATAGCTTACGGAGCGGCCGCTTGGCACTTCAAAGTTCCATGCGGTAGCTGGAGTACTTGAATGCAGATAAATTTCATTTCCCGATTCCCCGGCAAATGAAATATTTTGCGCGGTTGTGGTTGCGGTGTTCGACGTAGTGTAGTGTACTTTCATTTCCATGAAATCTACTGCACAATCACCCGTAGAACCGGGGTTGGTAGCTGAAATCCCCCAACCCCAATCTGTGTCTTTGATATCAGAAACATCAGGAGACAACCCCCACGTATCACTTGGACCACCGTAAGTAACCTCGGTATCTACTGTCGTGGTCCAGGAAGACCCCGCGGATTTATCGTTTCCCGCAGGCGTGCCGGCTGCGTTAAAGAGGCGGAGTACGCTGTCTTGACAAGCAGCAAACGAAGTTTGATGTGCTTGACGTCGCGTCTCAATACCGACAATAATCGCGCTATCAGGAACCGATGAGAAGTTAAAATTAGAAGCATAGAGATATTGTGAGCTTTCAGCACCTAAGCTCACGCTTGCTCTAGTATCGTTATCAGCGGTGATATTCTCTGGACTTGTCCACACGGTTGTTCCAACACTTGCGTCATTAGCGCCTGTACCCGCAGGCACCCAGCCGGTATCTTGAGCGATTTGTTCTGTTGATGCAAATTCAATGCGCGCGCCCGCAATTGCGCTTAACGTGGCGGTAGAGGATGCGGCAGTAAGAAATGTAGTAGATGCAGTAATGTTTGTAAATTCAAGCCCCGCGAACGCATTAGTCCCTGTCGCAAAACCGCTGATGTATTGCTGGCTTGTTCCGTTGAATGTCGTGGTGCCGGAGTTTGCGTCAAAAATTCCCGAATTGTCAAAATGTCCTGAAACGGAAAGAAGGGACGGCGCGATAATCCCTCCCTGCATAATCAGTATGTTGGTAGTGGAAGCATTATTTGAAAAAGTAATACCTCCGCTTCCTCCGCCTAAATCAGTTTCCTCCGAACCAATGCTTGTATAAAACGTTGTGGTTGCGCTGATGTTGTCGTATTCAATGGCAAGCCAATCAGCACTCAAGGTGGTACTTGCGATGCGCGCTTCGTCTAAAAATCCTTCATAATAATTTGAATTATTTGACCGTCTCCCGATATTTACTTGTTCTGTGGTTGAAAGGCCGGTGCCATGAGTATACGTTGAATCTATTGTTTGGTTTTCATTAAGAAATAGGTCAATATTCCCGCTATCAAGAATCACTGTAAGACGACGCCATGTGTTATCGAGCGCGTTGCCGAAGTTTTTAGTTTGAGCGATTCCCCCGGATGTATCAACACGAACTCGCGTCCCGGGTCCTGCAGTAGCTGTGTCTATTCCCCACCCGACATTGTCCGCAAGTACTTTCCCAAACATTTGAGCAAAGGTATCCTGGCTTTGGTCTCCTCCTTTGACCCAAATAGATGCGGTAAGTTTGTCGTTTAAATCAACGCTTGAGCCCGCGCCTGCGGCTATGTAGTCACGTGTTAAGAGACCAGTAAAATAAAGAGAACCCCCGATTTTTGCGGCAATCGCCGCTCCCGATGAGGTTGTAGAGCCAGTAGAGCCAAGCGTTTGGTCACCTGCAATCCAAGTGCCAACAATCGTTCCGTCGTTGTTGTTTGCGGTTGAATCAAGGATTTGAGGTGCGCCTCCGGTCGGGTCTTCTGACATATGCCAGACTGCTTCATAACTTCCGTCCCAAACCGTTGTGGGTGTTTGTTCGCTAGATGTCGCGGCATTGCCGTAATACATGTAGATATCATTTGCCGCGGATGAAGAAAGTGTTGGAATTTTTACCCACGCATTTAACCCTCCTGAAGCATAGTTTTCTATTTCATGAGAGAGACGCGTTGTACCGTCCGATGACGTAAATAAAATATCGTCGCCATCTGCTTGCGCGCGCGCTGATAAGTCGGTATCGCTTAAACTGACAAGCGCGGGAAAAGCGGTGAGCGTAGTGCTTGCCTGTTCCAATGTTATTTTTTTGCGGTAAAGCCAGTCTTCATGGTACCAATCGGCAGATGCGCCTGTGAGCGAATTATTAAATTCAACATTCGCGAGTGCTGAAGAACCGGTCATTGTTCCTGAAAGGGTTTGCGCGACAGCCCCGTCAAACGTTGTTGTGCCTGTGCCCGCCGTGAATGTGCCGTTGTTTGTGAAATCACCCGTGACAGAGAGCAAGGAAGGCGCGATAACCGTTCCAGTGGTAATTGTAAAATCGTTTGTAGTGGATGCCATTTCTCTGAATGTCCAGCCGCCCCCTCCTGCGCCAAATCCCCCGTTAAATCCGTCAAAGGTGAGATTGTAAAACGGAGTGGAAGACGCATAGAGCGATTTACCGGTTGATGTGGCCGCAAACGTTACGAGTTTTGAGTTGTGGTTGAGAATAGAGCCGGTGCTAGAAGCAAGCCATGAGCCGGCAATGACAACATTTCCTCCGAGGGTAATAATAGATGATGTGCTTACTCCGGGAGATGCGGGATGTTCACCGTGCCCGAATTTTAAAATACCGTCGGTATCGTTTGATACTCCTCCGTGAACTAATATCGCGTCCCCCGCATCTGCTTCAATGGAAGTATCAAAATGAGTGCCCGGCCAAATATAAAGCATACTACCCGCCTTTACTTCGAGGCCGTTATTGCTGTCGTTTACAAAAAATTGGATGTCTGAATCGTTGTCGCCGTCAAATATGTTGAGTTTTGCAAGCGTGGTGGATGTCGCAACTTCTGATTCGTGTTTTACAATGACTCTGTTTTGATAGAGATCAAGGCCAGTGATATTGTTTGAGGTTGTTGACGCGACATCAACCATGGATGCGCGAAATGATATGTCGGCGTCTACCCACGCGGTGAATGGAGCCCCTGCCGTTGGCGGTTCGTCCAGTCCCGCGAATGAAAAATTACCCGAGCCATCGGATGTCGTACTTGTTGCAACAGAGTTACTGCTTGTTGCCATATACATACTGATTGTCTTGCCCGATGTAACCGCGGTTTTACCTTCGTCTGAATAGAGAGTGCCGGAAATGGAGATTGGTTCGGGCGCAGCAGACGCAACCGAAAACACCATGATGCCGCCAGTTGTATCGTAGTTTCCCGTCCAGCTCGCTGTACTTTCTTTTGTTCCGCTCACGGTGTCGTGATAAAACGCGCTTGCTCTGTCTATCCCGTTAGTACCCCCATCTACAAAAACGCTGCCCCCGAGATTGTTTGTCCATGACGGGCTGGTTCCCGGTCCGTTCCGCCAAATCATGGTTGCTAAAACAAATAAATCACTTCCTGAAACACTTGCTGTCGTGCCTGTTGAAAGCTCTGCCACATCAGTCGTACCGCTATCGTTATCCGCTTTTTGTTCAAATGTCCACGTTGCCCCTGCTTCTCCTGCGGAAAACTCCTGGATAAGAAGATACTTGGCCTTGTTAGTACCGTCATCTACTTGGATATTAGTTGCTTCGTCGGCACCCGCGACTTTTGTCCAGACGCTCAATGTCCTGCGGTTTGTTGAATTTGCAATTTCGGAATCTCTCCCAATGCGCTTTTCCCATCCGGTTCCGTTGATGGTGTGGTTTGCTTCCGTGGTTCCGCTTCGTTCACTTGCGATAGCAACCAAAAGGTTTCCTTCTATCGGAGTTGCGCTGAATGTTGCGGATGCGGGGTCACCGCCAGTTGTATTGTTTGCGCTTTGCACTCTTGTAATACTGATTGCCGCGCGCGCTTCGTCTGTTTTTAGTCCCAACGATATTTCGCGGTCAGCAATACGAAAAGATAAATTCGCCCACGGACTAAAAATCCACGCGGTTATTATTGCAAAGACAAAAAAATGTTTTGTTATAGATATTAATTTTTTCTTAAAAGATTTCATCGTGTTAAGTCTCTAAATTTGGGAAGTTGACCCCGTAGAGCAATATCATATGATGCATTCTTATAAGTCACTATGCGGAACAATATTTCCGAAAAAACAATAAAATGCAATGGTCTTTGTACTTTCGGCGGCGAACGCATGACTTATTATATGATATTGTCTTACGGGGTTGACATAATTTATGGGTTTGCTATACTGAACATACAAATGGCTTCGGCCCGACTCTGCCGCAAGGCAGAGGAAAAAAATGAAAAGCTCATGGCAATAAAGCCTTGAGCTTTTCTATTAACCTAATAAATTCGGCATCCGGCATAACGCCTATATGACGGCTCAACCTCCTCGCGTCAATCAGCCTAATTTGCGATAAAATTGCGGCACTTTTTATATCGGGCACGAATGAAAAAGCATAGTAATATTTTTCCGCATTTTTAGTAATTTTCTTGTGAACTTTTGTAAGCGGCGCTCCCCAAAAAATCTCGTTATTGAACTTGCGGATAATTAATACTGGCCGTAAAAATTCTTCTCCGTTTCCATCTTGTTCAAATCCTACATTGGCTCCTAGATAGCAAAACCAAATTTCCCGCTCATGAAAAAATGGGCGTATTTCAATTTTGTCGATATTCGATTTTTTATTATGCCAGTTTTGAAAATCTTTTTTCATACGCGCTTCATGTTTTTTAATATCTAATAGAACTATGTAGAAATGCTATAGAAATAAAATAGAACATTGAAATATTAAATCTTATTCTTTTTCCCCCCAAATTTCCGGATGGGTTTTTGCGAGTTCCTTACGCGACTCTTCCAAAAATTGTTCTTGCTCTAGCTGATTTTTTGTTTTTTCGCGCTTATGCTGGAGTCCGGTAACTGACGAACGTTTGAGACTCATAATAAAGCTGGAAACAAGCCGCGAACATTCAAGCGCGAGACCATGTAAAGATTTAAATGTTTCAATATTTAAATACCCGATATCATTTGCGGCATATAATTGCGCGCGTACCTCGCCAGCAGATCCTTTTGCGATGTAGAGATAATTTAAAAATTCTTGGCGCGTCCCACTTTCAAAATCGCTTCCTACAGCGATTTCCGGAGTTTTGTTTAACGGTTTCGCAGAGCTCAACCTACAAAACTCGTTAAAAGCAAAGCAGTTTGCTTTTAACCCTTCAGCGATATTACTCATAATAGAAACTGACGCCCGTTGAATTTGATCACGAAAACCATAATCATTACAGGATTTAAATGCAGTATATACCCCACGTACAAGTTCACGGGATTTTTTCCAGCATAGCAGTTCTTCAAATTGTTGTATGGTTGCCATAGTTATTTTTCGATCGTCAATTCTTTCCGCCGGAGGCCCGCTTCGCCGAAGCGAAGACGAGGCGAGCGGATCCCCGCCTTCGCTCGGCTTCGGACGGGCAGGTGGCTTGGGCGGAAAATCTTGAATCATCTATTAAGTTCATTTTACTTTATTATAGTGGCGGGGCATAAAGAGCGGTGTTGATAAGTAGATTTCAAGCTTAAAGGGCAAAGTGCAAAGTTTAAAGCCACAACTTAAAACTAAAAGCTGTTTTTCCTTCTGATAACACTTAGCTTGGGTGGCTTTACGTTTTTAGTTGTGGTTTTTAGTTTTGACTTTTGAGTTCTAAGTTTGTAGAAAACTTTAATAAACCTTATCAAAAAGGTTGATAAAGGATACAAAAATTCTTATTCTATGAAAGTACGAAAACGCGCGAAAATACGAGAGGTTGCGATAGAAATACGTAGAAACAACCGTAGAAATACTATAGAAATAGATAGAAACTCAGTACACGATAGAAATATATGGGAACACCATGGAAATACTATTAAAAAAACAGTTCTTTCCCCATTATTGTGAGCCAATGCAACCTTTTTGACTAATTCTATCAAAATAATCTATACTGGGAACATATGAATGACAACAAAGAATTAATTGAATATTTGGATGAAAAGTTCACAGGCATAGACGAAAGGTTTTCCGGCGTAGATGAAAGGTTAGTAAAAATAGAAATTACGCTGGATTCTCTTGTAGAGAATAAAGCGGATAAGTCCGATGTGAATACATTAACGAGTGCGGTTGACGCATATATGAAACGGGCAGACACTTATTTCCAAGAGATGTTTGCAAATAGAAAGTTTAAAGCTCAAAGCTAAAAACTCAAAACCATAAATTAAAACTAAACTATGTATCGCCTGAAGGCGAAGGAGTTGCTCCCAAAGGCTGATACTAAAGATATGCTTACGAATGAAGATATCAAGAAAATAATACAGGTTGTTGCCACAAAGGAAGATGTTGTGGAAATAAAAGAAGAAATTTTTACACTGAAAGAAAATGTTCAGATGCTCACTGTTTCTATTGATAAATTAACTAAAGCAATGGAAGATATGCATAAAGAATATGTGATAACAAAACATAGACTGGATCGCCATGAAACATGGCTCAAGCAAATTGCCGAGAAAGTCGGGATTAAATTGGAGTTGTAATTTGTGTCCAGAACCCTTTCGATTTTGGAAAGTTCCGACTTCCAAATATCCAATAATCATTAACTCATAATCCTTAACCGCTAGTGGTGCCGGCTTCTTCGTTTGAAATTGTCTCTTCGGACGGCGGACTTTCAGTGATGGGGGCTATCGGCGGGTTTTCGGTAATCGGTTCATCTTGGGGTACGGTTTCTTCAGTTATTACTTCGGGCTCTGCGGGCGGTTCGACGTCGCTCCCGCCTAACGGGCGAGGCTCGCTGCTTAGCGGCGGCACCGCAGGCGCGGTTTCATCTACTACAGATACATGGCGTGTTGCAATCCCGATGTTGCCCGCTTGGTCTATTGCGGTGTAGATAATCGTGTATTCATTTTCATCTGCCGTATCAATTTGGACATAACTCATCTCTTCACCATTCACCGCAATTGAATAGCCGAGGTTTTGATTTATATTATCGGTAACTTGCGCGCCCGGATCGGAATACGTCACGCCGGTCGGAATGGTAATGTCTGTGCTTCCGTTAAGCGTTACTGTCGGGGCTTGAACATCTGCTGATTCGTTAGAAGATGTTCCGTCTAATGGTGTTTCGGGATTCGTTTCATTACTACTCATTTCCCCATTCACTCCTTCACCACAAACTCCTTTTTCTGTTTTAAGCGTTCCGTTGTCTACAAAGATGCAATAATATTCGCCTGTTGCAGAATCGCGAGTAGTAACTCCTTTTTCTACTTTTAATTTATCTGTTTCAATTTCTTTTACTGTTAATTTTCCAGATTCATCAATTGACCAATTATTTGAACCGGTTATCGCGCGGACATTTTCAATTGCGAAATTATTCATATCAAGAATGCCCATTGCTTTGATGCGCCCGGTTCCTTCTTCTATGGTAAACGCCCCTCCTGCAACTTCTCCGCCCTGAATGTTTGAATCAAGACGCGCGTAGCCGAGATTTACAAATACCATGATTTTCCCGACCTTTACCGTTTCGCCCTCAAGCGTAGTCTGGTCCCCAGCACTGGTATTTTCTTCGGAAAGTTTTTGTATACGCGCTTCTTTGTCTTGGATGCTTCTCTCTTTTGCGGACTGTTCTAGTTCGTCATCATCCAACAGCTCTTCTTGGACAGGCGCGCAACCCGTATTCCCGTCAATGCGTCCTCCGCTATAATAACACCCGTCATCAATTTTATTTTCTTCTGCTTCTATTTTTTCTTTCGGCGTTTCGTTGTCCGCAAGCTGGTCAATGACCGCTTCGGAAAGTGCTTTGGTACCGTCAAAGGCCTCAAGCGCAATTCCTATAATCGGCCCTGCAGAAATTCCGGATTCTGCAGACATACCAATACCGTCAAGTGACGAAAGTACAACCCTATCACCTATGTTAATGTCTCCCCCTTCGGTAGAAACTTTTACCGGCACGCGTCCCGCAAGCGCTACCGGGTATTTATTCGCCCCTGTCTGTTTGTCATCAGCACCAATCAAAAGGCCCGGTTTTGTGGATACCACCCCGATAACCGCGTTTTTATTATCCTGTGTTGCCCGTCCAATAGTGTAGCCGCCGATGGTAACAATAATCTCGCCGTTTTCTATCTCTTCGTCAGAAAAATACATTTCGGCAACGTCAGAATTTCCTGTTGACTGCGCGACAGAATAAATAGTTCCAGGTGCAAGGTCAACTGTACCATCATCTCCACAACCGCCGTCATTATCAATACATACAGCCCCATACCCTATTTTAAGTCCCGCCGCGTTTGTTGTTTGCCCGATTTGCCCGATGGTTGTTGTTCCGTGATTTGTTACCAAAAACTTTGTGGCGCCCGCAACCTGCAGTTGCAAAAAGTTACCCGTAAATGAACCTGAACCTTGCCCGAGATTCATACGAAGCGCGGCTCCTGAAAATGCGGAAGATTCTTGGAAAAAGTACGCAAGCGTTTCTGTTGTAATCGTGGAAGAATACGCGCGAAACGCATTGCCTTGCGTTGTTCCTTCGGTTTGCGCGAGCACTCCGGCAGGCAAAAAGCTTGCTCCCGCGTTTCCGGTGGTAAGCGCGGATACTCCGAATGTGCGCGCAAATGACGATATGCCGGTGTTTTCGCCTGACGTATTTGAACCGGCATCTGTCTGTACCTCAATACCGCGAACGACATTGCTTAAGCTTGTATTGTCTTGAATTTTTATAACATCACCGATAACCGTATTACTGTTTGAATTTGACGGCGTGTTTTCTATTGCTAAACTATTGCCAAAGAATTTTCCGCCTTCTTGGTCAAATCTAAAGTATTCATCAATACCCGCGACATTCGCGATCGCGGTAGTATTTGGCCCTGCAGACGTTGTGGAGGCAAACCCATCAATCTTTCCAATGTTTAAAAGCGCGGTGTTCGTGCTTGTCCCGATAGCGACTCGTCCGTCAGCATCAACACGGAATGCCCACGTGGATGTTGCGGTGGAAGTACCAATCAAGAAACTGTCTAAATCCGCGGTCGGCTCTATGGAAAGTTTTGCTGAAGGCGAAGTTGTTCCGATACCGACATTTCCGCCTTGCGTTGCAAGTAGTGCCGTTGAAGTTGCAAATAATGAATTGACTGTTGTTGTGCCGGAAATTAATGCTCCGCCATGGACGCTTAATGTTTGGGAAGGAGAGGTGGTTGCGCCTATGCCGATATTGCCTACATCACTTATAAAGAATCTGTAGTCACCAAGACGCTGGTCGTAAATATAAAAGTTATTTGTATTATCGGCATTTGCATCGGCACCAATTGACCAATTTCTTACGCTTTCATCCGCAAAAATAATTTCTACAGAACGATCAGATGCGGAATTTCTGTTAACGGTGATGCCCTTGTATGCCTCATTTACTTCTACCTGCAATGTATTGAAGGGTGTTAATGTCCCAATACCAACATTTGCCGTGCCGTCTGTTGCAAGAAACACAGAGCTTGTCGCGATCAACCCGTTCATTGTTGTCGTTCCTGAAATCAATGCGTTTCCATTGATTGACAAAGCTTCTCTAGGAGTGGTGGTCCCAACACCAAGAAAACTATTAGAAGTAAGAACCATGCGTGCGGCATCCCCTGAAAAGTCGATATCCCCTGTTTCATCGTAAAATTGCAAAGTGCCCCCGCCGGTGTATGCATCATTTGCGGTAGAAATAATCCCCCAGTTTCTGCCCCCCGCATCAGTGGCACTCAATAAGATTTGGGCACCAACACCATTACCACTTGAAAATCGAGCCGTTACATTAGTGCTTTTATCAAAACTTTGAACATCTAGCGTAGCACTCGTACTTGCGATATTAATTCCTACACTACCCACCAATCCATCAACAGAAAAGATAGGCGTACTGTTGCCTGATGCCGAACTCGTTGCAATTGAAAATGCGTTATTGTTTGATTGGATCGTCGTCGTTGCATTCGTTCCAAACGCAATCGTAGTTGAAGCGGTATCCGCCATAATTGCATACAATGTTGTTGATGCAGAATCTTGAATAGTGAGAACGTTTCCTCCGTACCCGGTTTGTGTTTTTAAGGTAAGAATATCCGATACAGTCGAGGTTGCTCCAACGGTAAGAACTGAATTATATGAAGGAGTTGTGGTCCCGAACCCGAAGACTGATTCGGTGTTGTTAATGGAAAGAAGAGATGCGGAGTCAATGGTGGTTCCTGCTGAATAATACGCGAGTCTGTCTTGGGTGCCGGCATTCGTTGTTACCGCTCCTCCGCTATTGTCGTCGTCTTCGCAAATAACTACCCCGTTTGCATCAGTGGTTAACACCCCTCCGTTTGCGGCTCCTGCACAGATATCTGCGTGCAGGCTTAATCCACCCGAAGTAATTTGCAATCCTCCTTGGATTGTTGAGGATGCGGTGCCATCGTTTCCTAATACAAAGATTGTTGAGGTTGCAAATAACGATTTGACGGTTGAGGTGCCTGCAATCATCGCATCGCCGTGGACGGAAAAGAGGGATGCGGGGGAGGTTGTTCCGATACCTACTTTCCCATTGTCATCAATTCTCATTTGTTCCGATAGTGTTCCGTTTTCTGCGGTAGAAAACGTAAGATAGCCATAGTTTACACCACCCCCTGAAAAACTTTTTATTTGGGCAACTTCAGAAATACTTCCCACCCCTCGGTTGAAAAACCCTATTTTCCCAGAAGCTTGGTCTGCTCCATTCACAGGAGTAATTAATTCAATCGCAGTTGGAACGCCCACGCCTGCGTCAGAGGCAATAGTGAGCGTTGTTCCTTGGGCTTCTGAAGAAACCTGAACTGTTGAGGTCCCAATGCCGACATCACCCTGCGAATCAATTATAAATACAGTTGTGCTTGCAACAGATGCTGACGAGGTGGATACAAGAAATAACGGCTCTGTTCCATCAACGTCTCCCGATACGGAAAGAACAGCTCCAGGCGAAGTTGTCCCAATACCGAATCGCTTGTTTGTTACGTCAAATGTAAGCCAATCAGAGTGGTCAATTGTTGTTGCGCCGGAGTAATACGCGAGCTGGTTTGCAACTCCGGTATTTACCGTCACCGCTCCTCCGCTATTGTCATCATCTTCACAAACAATCACTCCGTTTGCATCAGTGGTTAACACTCCTCCGTTTGCGGCTCCTGCACAGATGTCTTCGTGCAAACTTAATCCACCCGAAGTTATTTGTAATCCCCCTTGGATTGTTGAGGATGCGGTGCCATCGTTTCCTAATACAAAGATTGTTGAGGTTGCAAATAACGA